>NZ_JAWRYN010000028.1:0-61308 GCF_046534585.1 Peribacillus sp. SIMBA_075
GCATTAAGCTAACCACTACTACTGCCTTCATGATTCGGGACTTCCACCCTATAGATTGCACCCATGCCGGGCGCACGGAAAAGCTGCCTTAAAGACAGCTCCAATCTTCAGCTAACGCACCCGTTAGTTCATTAAGAAACTCTGTATGGAAACAAAGAAAAAAAATAAGGAGATAACAATGTTCATATACCCCCAAAATCCTTTTCTATCCTTTTGAAGTTCGGCTAATCCTGTCACTAACATAATTGCCCCCAAGAACAACATAGAATACGGCATCAACTCAAAATTTTCAGTAATTAGCTGATAGGCTGATAAAGCAAGAACAAATATCGCTAAGATAACTCTAACTATTTTCAAAAATATATTTCCCCCTAAAAATTAAGTCGGTACAATTTAAAATATAATCATACCATTTACACCTTTTCATTTGTGTGGAAAATGGAAATTCCTACTTTCACTAACCTGCCCCGTTAGTCCAATAAAAAAAGGGGTCGCCGCAGCAACTAACAGGTTCTCTTGATGGGGAATTTTTTTAAAAAAAGAGTGCATTTAGCAAATGAAATAGCAGTATAAATTACTAACGAAGAGCATCGAAACCGATGCTCAATTAACAGTTTTATTAAGAACTTTTTTTGATTCAAAAGAATCAATAACTAGCTTAGCTGAAACAGATAACGGGATGATAAATTTGAGAACTTTTCCGTTTCTTAAAGTGATTTTAACACTTCCGTTATCGTTCCAAGCTGTATGAAATGTTGATTTTTCACTGACTTCAACTGTTTTAATGTTATCTAAATCTACTTTAAAATTATTTCTTTTAGCTAATAAGGAATCTGGATTGAGTTCAATTCCTTTGTCTACCTTATTTTCAAGTACAGAACGTTTATTTGCGAGTATCTTTTTCCTGAAAAATGAAAAAATTAATCCTAACAAGAGATATTGTTTTTCAACCGCATTTTCTTCGTAAAACTGTCCTCCAAGTTTTATAAAAATATAACTGGTTTCAGTTGCGTAAACTTTATAATATTTATCTAAAGTAAATGTACTTGGTTTTATTAAATATATAGGCGTAACCATTTCTTCCTCCTTAATAAATACAGCAGAATATAAAATGGCATTATTCTTTGCATTAGTTTACCATACGTGCTTTTTCAACTAAACTGCCCCTTTAGTTGAAAAAGCAATTAAAAAATAAGCTGCCGCAGCAACTCATTTTGAACATTAACTCTAGCACCTGTTAGTTGAATCTAACTTATTTTTTCTTTTGTCTATACATATCGATAATAAATAGAATAAAAAATGTGGCTCCAACTACTATATCTCTATGAAGAATTGCAGAAACAGAGAAAGTTAATACTAAAACAAGTATTGTTATTTTCTTATTTTTAGACATCAGAAGAAAAATAAAAGCTATGATTACATCAAAACCCCAATCATACAAATCCATAAGGTGTTATTTCACATCCAAATATATACTAATTAAGATTAATTATGCCTTTTTTCTTTTCTATGAAAACAATAGTATTTTACTATACCCAACTTATTTTACATATGGTAATTTAATACTTTGTTTTTATACTTCTTATAAAACTATCCTGCCCCTTTAGTTCCATAAGACTTATTGTAGAGGTAACATATACTGTGAATAAAAAACGGTTTCACCGTCTAATAGATTGCACTAGTTTTCTTAGTAAAAACAAAACTAATATTGCGAAAAGAGAAGATAGAATTAATCCTGGAATATTTATAGTAGTTAACAAATTCACACCGCCCACCTTTTCACGGTGCAGTTTGTGTCATTACGATTTAAGGTGAGAACTTATATTTTACGTTTAGACAGAATAACATGTCCTATCATAGCTAGAATGATACCTATCACAATATTTTGTATAGATGAGCTAGTTATTTTGGAAGATACTTTCATATCAATGGAGAAAGACATGACATTATATACTGGGAATAGATTACTTCCCATTGTCCAATACTTCATTGCTATATACCCTACTATCAATAGTAAAGGGAAAATGATATTTCTAGACAACACCATGAGAGTGAAACCTAAGTAACTATATAATATAGTTTGGGGTATATATATAATGGATATATCCATTAGAGAAATATCTGGATACTTTAATGTAATAGTAACGAGAAGTATAAAGAAACCTATTAGAAAGAAAATAAAAAAGCTTGTTACTCTTATGATCCCGTGAAAGAACGATGATAGTGGATAGCTAAAGAGCACCTCAAATGCTCGATCTTCATAATAATCGAAGAATAAATACATAGACCACCATGCTGCAAAGGGACAAATAACAAATTCAATTATATTTGACGTGTGTCTAATCACATCTACACTTGAAGAGAAGTTAACGTAGATAATCCCCAATAAGATAACAAATAAAGGTGCATAAAAAGATACACCCATAGATTTAATTTCAAACTGCAGATCTAACTTTTTAGCAGAGTTCACTGTTATTCCCCTCTCCTAGTGAGATACAAGTAAGCATCTTCAATAGTAGGGGAAACTTCCGTTTGTTCCTCCTGTTCTTCTATAAAGTAGCGTACAAGGCACTTATCCTCTTGTTGCTTAAGAGAAATTACTTGATTCTGAATAGAATCTACCTCTTCCATAGTTAGAAGCTCTTCCTTAATTTTTCCTTTAACTATTGCCTTTAAGTCTTCTTTTTTTCCTGTAAAGATGATTTCTCCCTGTTTTAAGATTCCGATATAGTCACATGTCATTTCTACATCTTCAACTATATGAGTAGAGATTAATATAGTTCGATTTCTTCCTAATTTTCTTAATAAATTTCGAAAACGTACACGTTCTTCGATGTCTAGTCCTACAGTAGGCTCATCAACAATTAATAGGCGAGGGTTTCCGAGTAAAGCTTGAACAATTCCGACACGTCTAAGCATTCCTCCGGAGAGTTGCTTAATTTTCTTTTTCTTATGCTCTTGTAGATTCACTTCCTGAAGGAGTGAATCAATCTCTTTTTTTGCTTTCGATTTTTCGATACCCTTTAGGACAGCTAAGTGGAGTAAGCACTCCACTACTGTTACATTTTTATATAAAGAGAAATGTTGAGGTAAATAACCGATATAAGAACGAACGACATTTTGATCATTCCACGAAAGATCGTCATTCATTTTAATTTTTCCACTATCAGCTGGCACTAAAGTTGTTAAAATTCTCATCAATGTAGTTTTGCCGGCACCATTTGGTCCTAGTAGTCCGAAAGAACCTTGGATATCAAATGTTAGGTTTTTCAGAATCTGTTTATTTTGATAAGATTTATTGACTTCTTTTAAGCAAATGCGTTCCATAATGTTCTCCTCATTTTGAATTTTCTTCTTTTAGAACGTTATATAATTTATTCCATTTTTGAGATGTTGGATGTTGAATTAAAGAATACCATTCTTTATATACTGAGCTTTCAGGATTCAATGAATCCTTGTTTTTTAGCCATACGTTGACTTGTTCTTTTACTTTTTGTTTAGTTTGATTTCCTACTATTGCATTACTAATAAGATCTAAATAAGACTCTACTCTCTCATTAGGAAGTTGAAGGGCATTATTTAGAGCTCTCCCATATACATTTGAGAATAAAATATTAAATTCAAAATCTTCTTTATGAGAAGATACTTTAGTTTTTGCTAATACTAACTGAGGAGTAAAGTCTCCTAGATGATTAACTGTAAAGAATGGATCAAAAGGATATTCTATATGACTGAATCCCCAAATTAAATAGTCATTATTCCACCAAGTTCCTTCTCCTAGCATACCATCACTTATGTTTTGATTTGGAACAAAATAAATGGTTCGAGGAACAGTGAGCTGATCATCCTTTAATGTAGTTTTCATCACCCTTGTAACATCGTTTAAATAGTTGTAAATGCTATCTGTATGCTCAAATTGTGATTCCCAAGTATTAGGGAAGACATATGTCACATTATTATCAATCTTAGATGATAATTGTCCAGATAATAAAGAGATACCGTCGGTGGAAGTTCCTTCCCAAGTTCCTTCCTTTGTTTTTGTTAAATTTGTATATAATTCTTTTGCACCGTTTACCTTAAGATGATACTTTTTCTGGTCGTTAGGTTGATGAGGTACTCGGTGTATGAAATGATATTTCGTTACAATCTCAAAAGCTGGAAGGGAATTTTCGCTTGGTAACCAAGGCATATAATTTGGTAGATAAACAGCTTGAGCATTTCCAAAGTAGAGATTAGATTGTAATCCTTCATAGTTAAATTCTAGTATTCTATTGTCATTAGGTTTCCAAGTATTGTCTTCAAAATATAAAGTGACCGAGTCATTTTTTTGTTTAAATTTAATCTCTTTCCCATCCATCTTTACTTGATGAATATGTAACTCATGGAATAAGCCAAGTTTAATTTGTTTAATATCTTTTGTAGCTGTGCTAATTGCTTGTATTTTAACTGAAACATTGAGATTAGCTTTAGTACTTAACTCAATATCGTATTTTTTAAAACTAATAGGATTCCCAAATGAATCATTTACTGATATCTTATGTTCTCTATAATATCGATTTGTTGCATCGTCATCATCGGAAAGAACCTGAAGTGGCTGTAGTACATACGCAACGGAACCTACTAAGATAACTAGCATGGGTATTATAGAATATTTCAATTGTGATTTAGATATTATCATTCTATTCTTCCATGTTAATAAGAATAGAATGATTAACAATGAAATGATTAACAGCTTCTTATCCCAATGAATGGTATCTATTGAGAAACCGTATAAGCTGTTATATCCTCTGGTTATGTTAGGTTCTCCTAAGTTTAGAATTTTATCAATTCTAAACTTGGAAGGGCCCCCCCCTTCTGTATTAAACACAACGTAATTCAAAGGCATCGTGAAAACGTAGATAGTAAGTGCTATTAAATAAACGAACTTTCCTCTTATCCAAAGAGATAATAAATTTCCTAACAAGAACATTATGAAAGAGGACAATCCCCAATATAACCAAATATATTTTAATACCGATAAGAAATACGTTTTATTGTTAAAATCTTTTGTGAAAAATAAGTACAGATAAACAACAAAGAACAATACCGTAATTAACACTACTGAACTAAGGATGAGTAACCATTTTGCAAGTGTCTTATATAAGACTGCATTCTTTATAATGCAAAAAGTTTCATAAATTTCTTCTTTTTCATCAATTTTAGCTAAATATATGCCAATAAATAAATAGCAAATCATGAGAGCTAAAACGAGAGGATTAGCACTTAATATGTAAGGATCATTTAATGAGCTATAAACGAAAAATGTAAATGATCCGTAAATAAGAATACCTAAGAATAATATAGGAACAACCCATGTACGGGCTAATATTCTAAGATAAAATGTATAACAATTTATTAGTTTCAATGTCTTTCACCCTTTCAAACTGGTTAAATAAAGAGACGTAAATCATCGAACTTTCTATTGCTAAGTGTTGTCATAGTTGATGTGTATATAATTACAACATAACTATCCTTCCCCGTTAATGCCATAAGAAAAAGGCTGCCTCAGCAACCTTCCTTATTGAAGTAAAGATCCATCAGTTGAAGAGCAAAGTGGTATTATACAAAGTATATTAATCCAGAAATACCCAAACAGATTACAGCTATGAGACCTGAGATTAATGCTATTTTCGTTCTAAAGCTTCGATTTTTTGTTGTTTCTGAATGAAAATTTGCTCTTTGTTGTTGTCCACCTGTCCATGCTCCGATAAAAACACCTGAAATAACAATACTTACTATCCCAACAATAAGAAAAAACTGAAACATTAATAACTCCCCCTTGTTAGGATCTCGTGTATTTTCGTTACATATTATACCATGGAATTCATTGGGTTTCTTATAGAACTATCCTGCCCCGTTAGTGCCATAAGAAAAAGGCTGCCGCAGCAACCCTTGTTATTGAAGTAAAGCACCCGTCAGTTCATTAAAGCTAGTTTATCATTTGTGATTTTTCAATATTTGAACCTCTTCTTCTAGTTTATCGATTTTTTGTTGAAGTTTTTTCTTAGGTTCTAAAATCCTTCGACCTAATATAACGAAGAAGCCGGTAATAGCAATAACTACCCCAGCAGAAGCTATAAACAATATCAAGGCAATGTCAAACATAAAAACAACTCCTAATTTATTCTTGGTATTTTCATATACGAAAATTGAACAACAAAAGTTTTGTTTTTCTTTCACTATAAGAAAAAGAGCTGCTGATCAGCTCCTGGTAATGAAGTAATGCACCCGTCAGTTCATTAAAGAAATCAGGTAATTATTAGACAATAAACTTAGTAAACCACGCAATATATCCTGCCCCTGGAATAAAAAATACTTGAGCTAGTATCGTTCCTAATAAACGAGAAGTAACCATCATAAGAGATACACCTTTGAGATTAAGGTAACTTCCCTTCTGATTTATTACGTCATCCGCAAGAATAGATATTTTAGGGTCAATAAAAATTATAAGTAAAATTGTAGCTATTCCATTTATTAGACCCGATGCCATAATAGCTGTTGTTGCTCTTTCTGGAGCTATTAAAGCAGCATATAACGCAGATAACACTCCAATTGTATAGATTGCAGTTATTACCATATTAATTAAGAACAATCTTATAGGAATATCTTCCAATCTAATATCCTTTAAGTAAGAAAACTTTGGTAAATGAATGTGTTTTACCCCACGTTTAATGTATTCGAAAGTTAATCCCTTTTTTATTAAAGCTGGTATAGAACCTCTTTCTTCAGATAAATGAACAATAGCCCTTGAAAAAATTGCAATAAAAGTAGGAAGTAAAAGAATACCCATAATTGTTCCTAATGTTGATGAACCAATAATGATTCTATATTGGTTTTCAACAAACTCTAGGGTATTTACTTTTGGAGCATTATCAACCAGGCTCCCTGTAAATGGTTGCTGCATCATATTCGCTAATCGAGAAATCATAACCATCAAGTTAAATAAGGATAGAGCTGAAGCTAACAATCTTACCCTTGCACCAGATAATCTGACTGCATATGCAAGTGTTTCGATAGAATGGATAATAAATATAAATAGAGATATAAGAATTAATTTTTCTGTTAAGAGTTCCATAACAAATTACCTACTTTAATATTTTTCTTCCCATATTACCACATATATTTCCAATTCGTGTTATGGAACTATCCTGACCCTATAGTTCCATAACAAAAAAGGTTGCTTCAGCAACCTCCCTTATTGAAGTAAAGCACCCGTTAGTTTAAGTAGAAACCTTCCCAATCTCATTAGTGGAAACCAAAAATCCCTTATCCAAAGAAAAATCCCCAGTTTCAGGAGAAAAATTAGGTTAAATAGCTTTTCTGATTAACCAGTTTTGATAAAGAAAATAAAAATAACTAATAAAATACAAACCAATTAAAAAGAAAAAAGACACCTTATTCATATAACCTAGCAATGCTAAAAATAATAAACCAATACCAAATAAAATGGACATAAAATCAAAGGCTTTAGACTTTGCAAATTGATTGATTTTTATATTACGCTCATCATTTTCTTCGATCTTTTGTGCTTTAGTTTTAAATCTTTCACTTGAAATAGATGTTACTCCAGAAAAGGTGAGAAAGACCCCAGTAAAAATAATAGCTATGGAAACTAGATCCGGACGGATAAATATGGAACGAATCTCATTTGCCACAGGAAAAGTTACGAATATTCCAAATGATATTAAGACAATTCCACTGAAGGTTAATATCCAAAGTGCCTTATTTTTCATTATTTATTTCCTCCTCGTAGATAAAAATTTCTTCAATGCTTAAATTAAAATAACGTGCAATCTTAAAAGCTAGAATTATTGAAGGGTTATATCGCCCATTTTCTAAAGACCCAATCGTTTGTCTAGATACCTCTAAGGCTGCGGCAAGTTCCTCCTGTTTAACTCCATGCTGTTTTCGGATTATTTCTAGCTTATTTTTCAACTACCCACCTCTAATACGGAAAGTAAACTTTCCATAAAATTAACATAAAAAGATAAATATGTAAAGTTCACTTTCCATAAAAAACAAATTACATAATCACTCTTAAAGGAGCCCAGCAAAAATAAAGCCCCTTGGCGGCCAAGAGGTTTTCTCATCTTCGAAATTATCGTTTATGCTGTATCTTTGAATTCAAATTTTGATCATTTAGGAATAGGCATTTTTTCAAGCAGGGCTGACCTTCTAATCAGAGATCCTTCGATTCTATGTTTATTGTGATTTATTAATTGATTTCTTTTCGTATCGTTTTGAAAAGTATAGAGTAAGGATAACACCTAATAAAACGATTCCTAAACAGATATAAAGCGGAAAATCCCAACGTATGTAAGCAGCTGTTGATGCTCCTAGTACCGTGATCCATTCAAAAACTAAAAATGGTTTTATGTATTTATTCAATTAACTAACCTTCCCTCTCTTTATCCATATATTGTTAATTTATTTTAACATACCTAGAGTTAATAAAATCTAACAAAAAATAGGCCATTATTCTTTTTAAAGGGTCTGTTGTTTAAATGCTGGTGGGATTTGAGCTACTTGAAAAGGATAAATGATGAGATTAATTTCTTTTTATCCTTTCCAGTTCATTTGTTCCTCCACATTTTATTTTTAACGACAAAAATGACATGTTCGCCTTAGGCAACTAAACTGCCCCGATAGTTGCATAACAAAAAAGCTGCCTTAAAGACAGCTCCGATCTTCAGCTAACGCACCCGTTTGTTTAAGTATAATTCTTCACAATCTCGTTCCCAAAAAAAGAGTTACCAAGAAGCACTTATTAAAAAGTCACGAAACGATCACTTTATTATTCCCCCATTGTTACATTTACGTCATTACACCTGAAAATAGACTATTTCTCTGACTCTAATAAGGTTTATAACGTGTTGGTTATAAAAAAGAATGAATTAAAAATAGAATTGCAAAAGCAACACCAGACCTCAAATGCCACTTCCGGTCCATCCTCTGATATCGAAATATTCCCGATATAGGAACTGGAAGCAGGACTAGCAAGGAAAGCAATCCACTTATATTATTAAAATCAAATTTGAAGCCGTGCATAAAGACAGCTACCGCATGCAAGATGATAAAAGCGATAGCGATAATCGCTGCCGGAGTATGCCATCTTCGGGCAAAGCGCAGCAAGGTGGACAACCATTTTTTCACCTTGCCTTGACCTTTCAGAATACGAAGCCTAATAACACGAAGAAGCACATAATAAGCAAGTACAAAAATAAGGCAATTCTTGCATTGGAGCCAAAACCTTTAAATGTATGTTCGAACTGCCTGCTATGTAAAGTGGTTAATGAAAGTTGTAATAGTCCCTTAAGTTCCCAAAGCATTATCGAAGCAGAGATAATAATCGCCACGATTACCCATATACGTTCCTTTTTAGGAATCCATCCTTGTTTTTGGACCTTGATTTCCCGTGTATTCATTGATCTGTCCTCCTATAAATAAGATTAGTGTATACACTACATTTCTTCATTTTTAAATTAAAAAATAACATAACTTTTAGATTCTTAACTTGGTCATTGTCACCGAAACCCCATCTACTACTTAAGTACCCGATAGATTAAATAAAATTAAATTAATTCTGTAAGAACCTTGCATTAGGTCTCAACACTACGTTGTTCAACTAATATCCGAAAACAAACCACTTAAAGTTAAAATAACCTTTAATTTTATTTAAATACAATGTAGCACGATAAATGAATGTATTTTCTATAATAATGAATTTTTAATTATAAATTAATTGAAAAAACAGGTATGAATAAGACAAAAAAGCTAATCACTTTTAGGTCACTAGCTTTTTCACATTCAATACTAAATTAAAGTTTTTTAACCTTGATTGCGCTCACCATTAACTAAACTGCAGTTCCATAAAGAAAAAACTGCCTTAAAGAGAGTTCCGATTTTAAGCTAACGCACCCGTTAGTTGCATAAGAATGAGTACAACCATCCCTCAATTTTCGTGCCAGTGACCTGAATAACTTATCTATTCAAGACTTTTTTGGTCATTATATTATACAAATAAGCACTGTAAGACAAAAGAATAGTTACTACAGCCAGTACAAAAATGAGTTGGACAACAAATGATAATTTTGCAACCAAGGCAAAATACAAGACAAATGCAATAATAAAAAATACAAGGAAAATCGGAAGTGCATATAGAATAAACCATTTCGATTTAAAGCCTCTTACGTGCACAAGTCCATTTTGTATCACCCTATATCCATAACCTTTTACACTAAAAAAAGTTGAAAGATTCAGATGCGCCATCACCTCAACCTCAAAATCTTGTTCAAGCTCCAACTCAAGTGAAAATTTATATGGATATCCATTTTCTTTAAAGCTTAGAGAATTCCCTATAAAATTAAGAAACCATATAGGTAAAACCAACCAAAAGGATTTCTTTGTCGAGAGAAAAACACTAGTGAACAATATCTCGTATCGATTTGACTTTGATTTATCTTGAATATCTATTACTAGATTTTTTTCAGTTTCCCATGCTAATAATTTTTCTGCTGCACTAGAAACTTCGTAAATATATTTGTCCTTTAGATTATCATCTTCAAAAACGATGGTTATTTTTTTATTGTTCGCCATTGAACTCTCCTAATTTCCATGTAATTTGTAAAAATAAGATGTGCGTAAAAATTATTAAAAATTAATTCTTCCATTATTTCTGGATTAAAAATCACATAAATTTTATCATCTTTAATGTACCTTTAATAAGGAACTTTTTGTTAAAACTTATTGAGCTAACCTGCCCCGTTAGTTCCATAAGGAAAGAGCTGCCTTTAAAGACAGCTCCGATCTTCAGCTAACGCACCCGTTAGTTTCAACTAAATTACTTATCCTTATTATGCAGTTCAAATGACTCTTCAGAATCATCCCATTTTACATTTACCTTTATAACTTCGCCTTCACCTACTAGTGCTCCACCTTCTGAACCTCCACTAGTTGTAAATACTTTTTCGCTAGGTGGTTCATTGTATTGCTCTGTTTTAGTTCCACTTGAAGAAGTTGTTTCATATGTGTATTCAAGGTTTTTCATGGAAGATAACTCTTCCAAAGACCCCTTGTATTTTAATGTAAATACATAGTTCTCTTTGCTAGAATGAGTTGTTTGTTATCATTTTCTCCCCATATTTCTGATGCTTCATAAGAATATACAGCTTCCCAATGTTCGCTTTCTCCTATAAATTGATAATTATGTTCAGTCGTTTCCGATTTAGTATCTTTTTTAGTCGTTTCGGCATTATTTTCTTCTTTAGAGGTTTCCACATTATAATCTTTGTTCGATGCGTTCGTACCACAAGCTGTTAAAACCATTATTATAAATAACATAGTGAATATTTTCTTCAACTAAACTCCTCCTAAATTATAAAATTGAATTCTTTATCAATTTTACCATTTAAAGGTTTTTGGTTGAGTTTCGATTGGGAAATTTTTATTCAACTAACCTGCCCCGATAGTTCAATAAGACTTATTGTAGAGGTGATATATACTGTGACATAAAAAAAAAGACGGTTTTACCGTCTAATAGATTGCACTAGTTTTTTTAGTAAAAATAAAACTAATATAGCGAAAAGAGAAGTTAGAATTAATCCTGGAATATTGGACGAATCTTTTTATGGATTCGTCAACAATTTTTCTTCATTTGACCCAAGCTTGATCGTGTATTCAGTCGGTATCCATAAGCCTGTATTCTCATTTCTTCCTTGGAGAACATATTTCGGGTTGTTTTTGCCCATCCGTTCTGCAGCTGTTTTCGCAAGCTTGCCGATATCACCTGTTTTGAGGCGGTTGATAATTAAACCGAGTTTCAAACTCTTTATTGTCAGCATTTCATAATCTGTGCTGCTGTCTCCCGCTACGAATATCGGACCGTATCCGCCCCGCGTTTTGGAGATGGCGTGTTCGATCACTTCCACCTTACCTTCTCGAGCAGTGATCGGCCAATTGTCTTCATATTCTGCTTGAGTAATTCCTTCCTTCTTTTTTAATCTCATCCCAAAGACATTTTCCTTTGGAACGTTGTAGCCGTATTTTGGATTTGACGAAAATACCTCCACCACCTCTTCCATCGAAGCCGAAATAACAAAAACGTCAATCCCATTCTCCATAAAAGTATGCATTAAGTTTGCGATTTCCGAGGCCAGACGCAGTCCTGTTTTATAGGTAACTTGAACAGTACCGGCTTTTCCTAACATTGACCCAGGACTGATAAGCGTCACCGATGCCATTTCCGCCCCTAAATTATAATCATTTGAAGCCTCTGCAAGCTGCTGAACTTCTTCGGTCGACATGTTGGCAAATAAATAAAGCACCCATGGATATCCGATTTCAACACCGTATGTTTCCCCAATGGCTTCATACAGAAAGTACATTTTCGCTTTAAAATCTTTAAACTGATCAGTTGAATGAAGCGTTTCTAACCTCTCTTTTCCATTCATCCCATTATAGTTGGAATAAAGAAATTCGTAATCGCGCTTCAGATCCTCGGCGATTTCCTTAAGAGTTACCGCATTTCCTTGAAGGTTTTTAAACTCTTGTGAAAAGGGTCCATTCGGCACATTCTTTTTGATCACTTCATAAAACTCTTCCGGTTGCATGTTATATGCCAAGTGATCAATTTGATAAAGAAAGAGGGCCTCCTCCGTATCATTCATGATGCTCGTATGATCCCAATCAAAAACAACATAAGGTTTTCGATTTGGATCGTATCCTGTACTTCCAGCACAATGCTTATCAATTAGTTTTTGAACAGACTTATAGGTGTCAGGAGCCCATTTCCCTTTATCCAGCACTTGAATACAATGGCCCTCCCTATTTTGCGGAGTCGAAACTGCTTTTCCGCTTGCAGCCGTTCCTAAGGAAGCATACAAAAACAAGCAAATAACGATCATGCCAAATAAAGCTTTTAATTTAGTTCTCTTATTCATATTATCCCCCCTGAAAAATGCAAAAGACGCCTGCCCAATAGCTGGTTATTAGCTATTGAAACAGGCGCCATTGCCGATTGATTCTTTTATGCATAAATATTATCACGAATTTTCAAAATAATCAAATATTTATTCATGGTTCTTTTCTTAACAATTGTAACTTTATAAAAAAGGATTTCTGTGATACTTAATCAATTAAGCGCCTGTTTTGCTCAAAAATCACAAAAGAGCTACATTCATACGGCTAATTTTAACATCTGACATGTTTGCGTTTAAAACCAAGCCTTCCTTTATCAACTGCTTTTTGAATACTTTCGTAAGCATTTAGAATACTGCTTTTTTTCCTGTCCCGTTTGACTTCTACTATTCCTATTGCCTTTGCGGTCTCGACTGCCTCTTTATGGAGTGGCACATATGAAATCGCCACGGTGTATAGAAAATTATTCATAGCGGATTTCGTCCGTTCTGGCGAATCGTGAATCGTATTTTTCACAATGTCAAGCATATTGGAAATCTTGCTTTCTGAAAATTCAACGTCTAGTCGATTCCCTAAAAGCCAGCAGTAGCAACTCCAGCCCGCTGACATTCTCAGCTCTTCACCGCTTGCGATCCATTTATCTGCAACTTCTTGTGCAATATCTGACTCTGATAAAGTTACAGCCACTACAAAATCGGACAGCATATAAAAATACGCAGCATCCATCCAACGATCATAATCCGACTCAGTCATGGCTTTTGGGTCTGCAATAATGCCTGCAAAGTACATTGCATCGTAGTTCCCCGTGAAATATAGCTCTTCAGCTAAACTTTGACTTATTTTTATTTTCTTTGCAATTGGTTTCATAGCTCCTGTAGCCACGCCAAAAAGCGGCTCATGCGCACCATTGGATAGGTATATTTTTTTAGTTCGTTCCTTGCCAAGGGCTTCAAGCTCCTGCATAACCATTTCTAAATTCATCGTTTAGCACTTCCTTCTTTTTGGAGTTTTTCACCTAATATTTTACCCATCAAATATATGACCATTATCCTATAACAAACTACCATTTGTAAGCAGAACTACCGTCTAAGCATATCAGTGTTACGCAGGAATCCACTAAATGCATGTTGGCACTTTGTTCTTGAACAGATGGTAAGAAACAACGCCTTCTGTTACAGCCAAGGCTCATCCTTTTTATAAAAAGCGTTTTACCAGGTCTATTGTTGTGGTTTTTTCTAGATTTTTTGTTTTTTAATTTTCATGGGAGTTCATTAAGAATAAGGCGATACTTCAATAAAGAAATAGGGTATATCCTGTTATGTATTACTATTAGTTCATTTATTTAATTTCATTTTAGACTTTAAATTTAAGATAAACTCGTACCCGAAAGCTACTAACAATCCAGTCCAAAAAATTACAACGGAAGTAAAAGGCTCAATTCCATATATTAGAAAGTAAATATAATTTATAAATAATAGCAACATATAGGTGTAAAAACCAAGTATTGCCCCTTTTCTCCAATTAATTGACTCTTTTTTAGACATACTTCTGAAGAATTTCATTTTAACCCTCCACAATATAAATTTCCCTTGCATTTCCATTAATGCTCTTTAGTCATCCTACTGCGAATCTTTTTGTCATTTTCGAGTATTTGAAGTAAAGTTTGCCCATTTGCAGGAAGAAAGGCACATAAATATACGTTCAATTGAATTGGACGATATTTGGCTGTCTGTATTATGACAATTCCCCCATGCTCTGACCCACTAAAATAACCTGTTTAGATTCACAGCCAAAATGCTGCATAGACGGTCAGTAAAGTCTTCCAACGTAACTTTGGAAGATGCAGTTTTATCCTTTTCATGTCCGGGTAACTCCAAGGTTAATACCTGATGTCAAGCGCCACAAAGGGACAACCCTCTCCCAGCTACACTCTCCATGTCATGCTCAATGAACTAACAAATATGTACTCATATAGTCACTCCTTTTTATCTTACGCCTCATTAAAATTTCAATTAAAGTCCACCGTCTAAACCATCAATCTTTATCCCTCTACTCCAATCACGAGTGACTTTTAATTCATGATCTATGGTGGTTATCGTGACCTCTCCTTCTTTCTCATAAACTTTAGATGAATTCTCGTCATAAACTTTAAATTCCGTTGTGTATGTGTAATCTATTGTGCCGTCTTCATTTTTCCTTTGTTCTTCAAGCTTCACATCTTGCACTACAATGCTTTTATTAATTTCTTTGGCTACCAATGAAGGGATTGAATAATAACGGTTAAGAATTTGGGCATTATATTCATCTTTTGATAAATATTCTTTAACATTGTCTGCAATTTCAGCAAAGGTTGGCGGATTTGCTGGATCTTTGATGGTATATCGTGCAGTATAATAGCCTTTAAATAACTTTTCAGCCTCTTCCACTTTGACCACATTTTCCTCTTTAACAGGTTTCCGCTCTGATGCCTCACCGTTTTCTTTGACTACTTCCTTGTTACATGCACTTGCCCCTATAATCAGCACAAATAAAACAATTGCCAAGAAATTTTTTATATTAGCCACCCCATTTTTATACATTTCAACTATTACCAAAATGAATTTTATTAATGGTATGAGAAGCTTTTAGTTGTTCAAAATAAGATGAGGGCAGATTACTTGTCATACAAAATCAACAAAAAACAAAAAATATATTGAAATATCAATTTTATTTAGTTATAATACGATACGTTCTTAAATATTAGTTCGCATATAATTTTTAGAAAATTTAATAATTTTCCAAAATAGTAAATTTTGGTTTTTTCGTGGAGGGTTTATCTTGTCTAATAAAGTACCATTTTCATTTATAGTAGTGATTGGGTTAATGTTATTTGCCCTATTCTTCGGGGCAGGAAATCTAATTTTCCCGCCAATGCTTGGTCAGTCAGCTGGAACGAATATCTGGTCAGCTAATGCAGGCTTTCTCGTAACCGGAGTAGGATTACCGTTACTTGGTGTAATGGCACTGGGTTTTTCGGGAAAAGATGATCTACAATCATTAGCAAGCCGCGTTCATCCCGTGTTTGGTATTGTATTCACAACCGTTCTTTATTTAGCCATTGGTCCATTATTTGCAATGCCAAGAACAGGAAACGTTTCTTTTGAGATCGGTGTCAAACCATTTTTGCCGGAAGGTTTCGGGCCAATGCCTTTACTTATTTTCACCATCATCTTTTTTACGATTTCGTGCCTTCTTTCGCTCAATCCTGCGAAATTTGTCGAAATTGTGGGGAAAATTTTAACACCCATCAAGTTAACGTTCATTGGGATCCTGGTGATAGTCGCTTTTGTTCATCCAATTGGTGATTTTCAAGCACCTGCCAAAAGCTATTCGATTCAACCATTTTTCAACGGGTTCAAAGAAGGCTATTTAACAATGGACACTCTTGCATCTTTTGTTTTTGGAATCATCATCATTAATGCCATAAAAGAAAAAGGTGCTAAAACAAAAAAACAAATAATGATCGTTTGTGGAAAAGCGACCGCAATTGCTGCCGTTATCCTTGCTACCTTTTATACAGCTCTCTCTTACATGGGTGCTTCAAGTGTCGAGAAATTTGGACACTTGGATAATGGAGGCAATGTCTTAGCAAAAGTCTCGGATTACTATTTTGGAGCATATGGTGGGCTATTATTGGGATTGATGATCACAGTAGCTTGTATAACGACGAGCGTTGGACTCATTACATCGTGCTCGACGTACTTCCATAAATTATTTCCAAAGCTGCCTTACAAAACAATTGCAATAAGCTTATCCATATTTAGTGCAATAATTGCCAATATTGGACTAACCGAGTTAATTGCAATTTCCGTACCTGTAATGACAGCCATTTATCCATTGGCCATTGTATTGATTTTCTTAACATTTTTCCATTCCATGTTTAAAGGAAGGCCTGAAGTTTATCAAGGCAGCTTATTTTTAACATTCATCATCAGTTTAATGGATGGATTAAATGGAGCAGGAATTCACATTTCGTCCATCAATGATTTCTTCACTGAAATCCTTCCAATGTACGATACAGGGCTAGGGTGGGTCATCCCTGCAATAGTCGGAGGAATCATTGGGTATGCCTTCAGCATCTTACGTCCGGGTCATAGTCATCAAATTGATTAATGATATAAAATCGGTCCAGGAATAATTCCTGGACTTTTTTTCTGTAGGCCGAATTATTTTCCTCTAGGTCGAATTGTCCTCTCGACATATGTAATTTGCATATTGATTGGAAAAAAAACTGCGATAAAGGCAGCTCCGGCTATAGCTGGATAGCAGGATTTAAAATCCCATTTCTTGTATCTTCTTATTCGTTCGTAATTTCTTCAGCAATTGAAAAATTTGCCCCCTATGATGTGATTCATGTTCAATCAAATGGTAAACGACCCACTCAGGCGTGACGTCATATTGGTCAAGCACCCTCGGTTTACGCCAATCCGTTAGATTCATTGAACGGAAGTTTGAAAGAAAAACTTGACGTACTTTATTAAGGCGGTAGAAATGTTCTTCTAATGTTTGTCCTTCAATATGTGTTAGGGAGCCATCATCAGCACGGCATTCCAATGGAAACAAAGCACGGATTTCCGAATCCCATTCCGTAACAAGTACCTCCTCGTATAACCAATCTGCCTCGACCAATGCTATGTGATATAACAGCGAGCCAATCGTTTGCCTTTCATCCATTTTCGAATCGAGTGAATTTTGGCTGATTCCAGTTAATTCCGTTATAAGCGTACGGCGAACATCTTCTAAACACCATAGCCACCGCCCAATTTCTTCTTCATATTCCGGTAATGCAGATACAATTAACGCTCTTCTCTCCAACAGGATCATCCTCCTCTTCTAAAAATACATTCTATTTAAAATGTTTGCTTCCTTCTTTACATTGAAATTCCCTGTTAATAATGAAAAAAGAGCAACCTTCAGATTGCTCTTTCGTTTGTATCTGATTTTTTCGTTTTATGTTATCTGTGACAAGTAAATCGATATTAACTCCCCAAAAAAAGATTGGATCTCATCTCCTCTGATATACGCCTGCTTTGTAGATAATCCTGTTCCCGTTCTTGTTCAACCATTATGCGTTGCTCCAGTTTTTGAGCATATAGTGCATAGCCGATACCATGAGCCTGAAACATTGCTTTTTCCATTGCCGACGTGTACGTTAATTCGAGAAAATTAATGAAGAATCAATCCTTTCCAAAGTAAATTTCGTACTCATCTTATCATTGAAAATGATAACTTACAAAGTTACTACAGCTCCATATTCACTGATAGTTCAGATTTCCTGACAGCTGTTCTTATCACCGTGTACGTAAACGCCATATCCCTCCATCTTCCTTCATTTTCCTTTTTTAATTACAAAATTCTCCAAATTTTTTTAAAAAATTAGGCTTTTTTCCATACTTTGTTGCTATTTACCAGGTAGTGAGTTGTGGTTGATTTCCCCTCCAGATGCTCGCTTTCCTTGGAGCGGGCGGTGAGCCTCCTCGGCGTAAACGCCTGTGGGGTCTCACCTGTCCCGCTGCTCCCGCAGGAGTCTCGCACTTCCGCTCCAATCAACCTTAAATAGTTTCGTTTTAAAAACAACAATCTTTACGAAAAGAGCCAAAAATTAAAAACCCCATTAACAAATTAGTTAATGGGGCTGAATGTTTATTTATATGAACCGAATATTTCCTTTGCCAATTTACGTCCAGTCGGAGTGGCAGCAAGGCCGCCTTCTGCCGTTTCACGTAGTGCAACTGGCATGGTCAATCCTATTTTATACATGGCATCGATAACCTCGTCACATGGAATGCGGCTCGTAATGCCTGCAAGTGCCATATCAGCTGCCGTTATCGCGTTGGATGCCCCCATTGCGTTGCGTTTCACACAAGGAACTTCAACCAAACCTGCCACTGGATCACAAACCAATCCAAGCATATTTTTCAGTGTGATTGCCATCGCTTCCGCGGCTTGACTTGGTGTACCGCCGGCCAGTTCTACAATCGCAGCTGCCGCCATTCCACTTGCCGAGCCCACTTCTGCTTGGCAGCCACCAGCTGCTCCAGAAATGGAAGCATTGTTTGCTACCACGAATCCGAAGGCAGCGGAGGTGAAAAGAAATTCAATCATCTCTGCCCGGGTCGGGTTTAGTTTTTCTTTCACGGCAAACAACGTACCGGGAACCACGCCCGCAGAACCGGCAGTCGGAGTGGCACAAATCATCCCCATTGCTGCATTCACTTCGTTCGTCGCAACCGCTTTACTGACGGCATCCAATAATAAATTGCCTCCGAGTGCCTTGCCCGTCTTGATATAATTTTGCAAAAGAACGGCATCCCCGCCCGTTAGGCCTGTAACGGATTGCACCCCTTTCAGACCTCTTTCCACCGCTTGTTCCATCACCGTCAAATTCCTGTCCATCTTTTCAATGATCTGTTCTCTCGACAAGCCAGAGAATTCCATTTCTTGTAAAATCATGATTTCCGCGATTTTTACATTTTTACTTTCAGCAAGTTCAACCAACTCTGCTACATTTCGGAACATGTTTTTACCTCCTTATCTATACCAACACTTTTAAAAATTCTCATTCAACCATCCTTATGACTTGCGAAACGTTTTCCAATCCCTCAATTTCTTTCATGATATCGCCCTTGATCTTCTGATCGACTTCAATCACCATAAGGGCCATTTGACCTTTTTCTTTTCGTGAAACTTCCATATGTCCAATGTTAATTTCATGATTCGCCAATACTGTCGAAACCGAAGATATAATTCCAAACACATCGTTGTGTACAACTAAAATGGCTGGGTTTTCACCTGACAATTTAAGCTTGAACGTATTCAACTCCGTTATTTCTATTGTTCCCCCGCCAATGGAGATCCCAACAAGCTCTATTTCTTTATCCTCGTCGAACAGTCTGATTTTGACTGTATTAGGATGATCCATCACCGTATCCTCAATTGTAAAGGTAACTTCCATACCCGCTTCTTCCGCTATCGTCAATGAAGTGGGAATTCGTTCATCATCCGTATCGAAATCCAAAATCCCCCCTACGACAGCTACATCCGTACCATGTCCCCGGTAGGTTTTTGCAAAAGAACCATACAAAGAAATGATGGCTTTCTTCGGTTGTTTTCCAAATAATGTCCGTGCTACTCTGCCGATTCTGGCAGCTCCTGCTGTATGTGAACTAGAAGGTCCAATCATAACGGGACCGATTATATCGAATGCAGATCTGTATTTCATTGTTCAATGCCCCTTTTCTGGCAATAGATTTTTTTAACGGCCATTCATTATGCCGCTTTTTGCTCTTCATTCACCCTTATTTGTGAAACGGTCCTGATCTTATAATTCTTGAACACGATCGAGCCAAGGAAACCAACCGCTGCTCCCACAACTGCACATATTCCAGCTGTGATCGTCACCTTTATAGGGTCATTGAAACCGTACATAACTGCCAACCCTGCAATTGGTGTTGCCGTCCCTGTCGCATTATTCACTAAGCCAAACATGGCCACGACCACACCTGCAGCCGCTCCGCCAATGAAATTGGTTGCATACACAGGAATCGGGTTTGCAGATATGACATCGGCTTGTGTCAAAGGTTCTATCGCAACCGCAATTGTAGTACTTCTATCTCCAAATTTCAAGCGATCGAACAAAACAAAGTTCATGAAAGATGATCCAAATACGGCAAGAGCCCCGATTGCCATAGGAAGTCCCGTCAATCCAAGCATTGCTGTCAAGGCCATCGAGCTTAATGGTGCAGTGGCGACGACGGTGATGACTCCTCCAAGAATGATCCCCATTAAGATTGGATTACTGTTTGCCGTTTCCGTAATGATTCCTCCGATATTCAAAAGCGTTGCATTGACCAAAGGCGTTAAATGCTCACCAATAAACCGAACGAGCGGTGCTGCAATGATGATTGTAACGATTAAATCCAATCCAGCAGGGACTTTTTTCTCGATCACTTTCACAAGGAAAGCAACGAGATATCCTGCGAAAAATCCAGGCAGCAAACCTAAACCAGCACATGAAACACCAAGTAATAGAGCATATACAGGGGAAACCCCTAGTGCTAATGCAACAAGTGAAGCCGCTGCAACGCCTCCCATGCTACCTGCCGCATCCCCTACTTCTCCAAGGAATTTGATATTAAATAAATCCCCTCCGACATACCGCTGAAATGCTTCCACGAGAAAAGCGGCAACCGCTGCATTGGCAAGAGCACCCATTGCTTTCATCCCTTTTGGGGCTTTAAAACTGAATAAAGAAAATAAACCAAGTACCAATAATAATAAGGCCGTTCCTTTTAAAATTTCCATTAACGTCTCTCCTCTTAGTGAATAGTTAGTATACTTTGACTTAATATTTATAGGCGAACTACTAATTCATTTGCGATTTTCCGATTAAAGAACAACATCATCGGTCCTTTGTTTTCGTTCCATAGTTGGCTGTGTCTCTACGAAAAAATAAGGAGTAGAATTAAATGAATTCTTACTATATTAAGATATCTTTATTCCACCCAGAATGTAAACCCTTTCATTTTATATCTCATATTAACATATATCGGTATGCATACCTATCAAAATTTTTAAAATTTTATAGCAGAAGTAATGTTTGATTTTTCAGTATTTTGAAATAATTAAATCACCTTTTAATAATGAGTTTAACTGCTTGACCCTTTATGAAGAATATTGAAATTGAAAACGTACTGGTTCATTTGGTTTTTCTTCTCTCTGTTTTTCAATGTATTTGGGAGGCTCATCTTGATTTAATCCTAGCAATACATCAACTCCCAACTTTTTTCTAGTGGGATCACTCGCTGTTTCTGCAACATTTTGCGAGGAAAATCCTGCAAATAAGAAAAGGGATTTTCCCTTTCTTGCTTGTACACTTAAAAATGCGCGTTTGATAAAATTCATTTTTATACCTCCCTTGATATAAGGACCAATCCGGATCTATATGGAGATAAAGAGGAGTGCAGTTGGAGAGTTGCGATGTTTTTACCGAACGATATAAAAGTTTTATTAAAAAATAACTTCAGTTGGAAATAAAAAAAGACTATAGGCAAACACGACTTTCATCGAGGTTGTCTACAGTCTGTAGTGTAGCTTGCATTCAATATAAGAACCGATCTAACTCGCTTTTTTCACATCCATGGATTCAGCGGCCCCCCAAATTTCGGACGCCCATTCAGGATGATCGATGAATGGATTGCGGTTATTCTGCCAGTCATAAATTACATCATTTCGGTGGCTCTCGAAATCGTCGACTGGATCGAGATCATTCCATTTCAAAAGTGTCGATAGCTTTCCATGAAGCGGCTTTGGATACGTATTGACTGTATCGGACAATTCCAGATCCAACTCACCGTTTCCTTCATAACGGACGGCCATGTAAAATAGCATCCGGGCTATATCGCCTTTAACATGATCCGGCGGCTCCCATGAATCTGAATCAAACTTACATTCACAGCCACTATATGTTTGACCGCCCTCGTCAAAATCAAGGTGGCCCCGTTTACCATTCACTGTCACATCAGCTGGGCGGAGGTGATGAAGGTCGGTCCCAGGGCCTTTGCTTGTGCCAAAATTACCGTGGGACTTGGCCCAAACATGTTCACGGTTCCATTGTCCGGCATTGCCTCCATTGGCGTTCTTCGAAATAGACTTTCCAGAGTAAAGCAAGATGACATTCTGTTTGTTATCCGGATCTTCATCCGTTTCTTTAAGGGCATTCCACACTTGATCATAAGATAACATCGTATGACCCTTGATTATCGTGTGAAGAACCGATTTCAATTCCGTTCCGGTTTTTCCTGCCGCCGTTTCATAATAAGCTTCAAGCGGCTTATCATCCGATACGGTCAGCGTGAAACGGGCAACCACTTCCGATTGCTGGTCCGCGGCCTTGACTGCGACAAGGTATGTTCCAGCTTCATTTGCAGGAAGGGTTAATGTCGGGCCGGTGACTGTACCAATCGTGGATGAAAAGGTCAGTTTATCTTCATCCGGATCTGAGAAGTGCTCACTCAAATCGATAGTGACCTTGGAACCGGTTTTCACTTCAAGATTTTCCAGTTTTTTCGTTACGACGGGCGCATGATTTTCTTTAGGGTCGAAAGGAGAAGCAATTGCTTCCCCTTTTGAATCGAAAAACTTGATATTCTTAGTGTCGACACCTTCCGTTACAGACCATTTCTGAACATTTTCAGCGCCCCTGATTTCTTTTACATTGGCGTTATCAATGATGACTTCCTTCACTGCCATGCCTCCAAAATCAATGATTGCGCCTTCCTTATCCGGTTTGACAGCCACAGTTGCATTCTTCAGCCCAAGGCCTTTAAGTACAGCATAGGAACCTTTTAACCAGATACCTTCTTCGATGTTGGATGTTTCGTCAAGATCGATCAAAACACTAGGTGAAGCAATTGTAAGCCTTTTTGTTTTAACGTTTGTTAAATGATACGTTTTTTCCGGAGCAGCGGGTTCAACTCCCCCTGATTCAGTTAAAGCGGTTTGAATCAATACAGGGTCGTGATCGCTTGCCCTTCCATGCACTTCCATGAAGGATGAGTTAATATGGACAATATCGACTTTCGTGGCTGCCGCGATATTATTCGATACCAGGATATGGTCCAGTACTTGTGAATTGCCTTGATATGTGTATGAATAACGTTTTTCAAAAGGGACTTTCTCGATCATATTAGTTAAATCTTTACCCTTTAATGTTTTAAGCGGAGCTGAAAATTCATAATCATTAAAATCTCCAAGTAAGACGATATTCGCCTTGGCATCCTGTGCCTTGATATCACTGACGAACCGATTGACGATGGAGGCAATTTGAAGCCTTTGCGTCTCACTTGAAAGGAAAGGAGGTTGGTTTCTCCCGAATAGTGGCTGATCGCCGCCCTTCGAATTAAAATGATTGGCCACCACCACTACATTTTCCCCTTTAAATTCGAATTGAGCGGCCAAAGGCTTCCGACTCGAAGTGAAGGCAGGATCTGCAGGCTCGATTCGTCCAGGATTCAATGTAAGTTTTCCATCTTTGAAGGCAACGGATTGAGTCGCCGTTCCTTTCGTTCCCTCCGTTAATTTGACACGGTCGACATTGTATAAAAAGCCTACACGGATATTCCCGCCAGGTGCCCCGCCATCACGTTTATCTTCTGGAGCGATATCGATGAATTGATATTGCGGGCCGCCCAACTCTTTTATTTTGTCGGTCAATTTCTTGGCACTTTGAGCAGAATCCGTTGTCCCGCTATCTGTTGCACCATCATTATCTTGCATTTCCGTTACGCCGATGATATCGGGTTGTTTAAGATTAGTAATGATGGATGTTGCGATCGTCTCAACTTTCGAGTTAGCGGTTTGAGTGGAGAAATTCTCGATATTATAGGAAGCGATCGATAGTTTATCGGAATCCTTCTCTAGGGAAGTCACTTCCCGAACCGTTCCGCCATCCTTTAGCGCCGGCAGCTTATTTTTATCCGTCAATACCCTATAGTTGCTATATCCATAACTGATGACACCCGTAACCGAGCCTTCAAAAGAATCACCAGTTTTCGCCACAAATGATTCATCATCCATATCGAGGGTTATTCTTTCAGGATTGAAATCCGTTTCCGTTATTTTGACACCTCTAACTGCAGTGCTCGTTTCCATATTCCCTGGGATCACGACCAATTCACCATAGTCTTGAGGAGCGACCACTTTCGGGTTATATACTTCTACGAGCATCCCTTCCAAACTCTCATAGAAATCAATGCCGTCTTCAGTCGGATTGAAGTCTGTCAATCTATCATCATCGATGTTCTCAGACGGCGGAATGACATCCTTTCCAATGACGATCGGTTCTGGCATCGCTGCAGTGCCAAGCTTTTCAATCGTCGTATTAGTCAATTCAGTTGTTGGCAGATCCGTCGTTTTCATTTCAGCGTATCCTTCGACATACCACTCAACGACTTTACCGGCCACTTTGACATGATCGCCCGCTTTTAGGCCATGCGCTTTGTTGTACACAAGTATTCCCTCGGAAGTCGTTAAGTCCTTATCCGGGTTGGGATCTTGCATGTAAAAGTTATTCGCATCTTTTACATAAGTGACGACACCTTCCACACCTGAGACGAGTTGAGTTTCATAAGATGAAAAATGATTCATCCCCTGAATGTCACGAATCTTCACTTCAGTGGTTTTGTTAACGGTATAGGCAAATGTGAAAACTTCCGATGTCTTGTCGTTGATAGCGATTGCCTTGATGACCGTATCTTTCGTTAAAATGATAGGTTCTGTGTACACAGCACTTGAAGACGTCGGAGTGGATCCATCCAGCGTATAATGGATCTTCGCTTCTTCCCAACCCGAATCAAGTGATACTTTTGTATTTTCACTTACCGTACCAGGGAAAATATCCGTGTAAACTGCTGGCTTGTTCACCAGTTCATAATCTTCAAGACCACGTGGCTTCAGTTGATACGTGTCATTGAATTGCGATGATATTCCGGTTACGGAAATGACATCCCCTTCTTTAAAGCTCTTCAGGAAATCTTCATAATTCGACCCGTTCCGGTTATCATGGCGAACGATAACAGAGTTCCCTTTAGTATCTGCCGCCTTGAATTCGAATGTTCCATATGTTCCCGATGCGGCCAATTCTGTAATGGTCGCTTTTTCAATGGTGACCAGCTCACCTTGTGTTTCCCCATTGACGCCAGCCGCGTCAATTTTTTGGATTTCAGGAAGTTCATTCCCAGAAGAAACGACTTTAAGGGAATTTGGTTGAATTTGTAATTCCTTATTATAAGCGGATACTTGTCCGATTAAACGAACCTTATCCCCTTGCTTTACATCCTCAGGCCATGAAGAACCATATACATATAGCCCAGCCGTTTCATCTTGAATATAAAAGCCTTTTCCTCCCCAATATCCAAGCCCTGTGGTGACCACCCCATCAACCTGCACAACATCTTCCGTATTCGTGCGGGCCTCGGCGATGGATTCCAGAACCTTCACATCAGGCTGTTCAGGAGGTGTTCCTCCATCAGTGATGATTGTGTAATCCGTTGCTGATTTCAGACCTGGTACTGAAAAATATTTTTCCAGCTTCCCCGTAATCGTCACCTGTGCTTTGAGTAAATCCGGATGTTCGACTAGATTCAAAGCCGTTCGGATATTTCCGGCTGGAAGCTGAACAGGCATGATTTTCTTTACATCCTTTTCATCCGGACTATCTGCAATACCTATATTCGTACCTTCAGTAAAAGGCGATGTATGTTGATAGCTTGTACCGCTTTTAGCAGTACCGACGATGTATCCCTTCACCGTTGCCGTTCCGCTGTTATTATTAATCGCTTCGGTTACCGTTATTGTCCCTTCCGCTTTTGCAGCGGCTGCATATGGCAAAACCGTTGATAGCACGACCAATATGGCAAAGAAAAGCTTGCTTATCCCATTCTTCTTCAAGATCTCAACCCCTCCAACTTTTTACGTAGGTGCAGCAATCATTTGAATACCGCTTAAAAAATGGTTTCGCCTTTCACCGTGACACCGTTCATACTCACGGTTTTACCGTTAAGCCCCGATAAATCCAAATTGCCTTCGACTGTAACATTTGAAAAGGCAAAGCTATCTGATGGAGTTCCTGTTAATGTAAGATTCCCTTTAACCACTGCATTTTCCAATGAAGCGATATCCGTGATATCCACAACTACATTACCTTCATGGTTTTTTGGCGCATCAGCCGTTCCGCCAAAGTCTTTAGCCAATACCAAAGTCGGGTCTGTAGAGTTTCCGGCCACATCTTTGATGCGTCCTTCAATGCTTGGATCGACAGTTTTCAGCCCGCTTACATAATCCCGTAGATTCTCCCAATCAGCGAGTCCGATATCCGTCACTCTTCCTTCTTCATAAGCCTTCTTGAAAACGGAGAATCCATCCCCGCCCTTAGCTGTAAATGCATTGGTCGCCACGACATATTCCTTCGTTGCATCCAATTCGGAATATGTTCCATCTTGTCCCAGGACTTCAACCTTTGTCAGACGATTGCCTGGTTCCTTCGAACTATCGTAGCTGAATTTCATCCCTGATACATGCAGGAAGCCGCCATTTTCCTTAGGAGCGAGGCTTACACTATGCTCTAATGCTTCATTGATTTCTGCACCCGTAAGCTTCATCGTTGCCAGCGTATTCCCAAACGGTAAAACGGTCAGGATTTCCCCTAAAGTGATCTCACCTTGATCAATGCCAGCGCGGATGCCACCGCCATTTTGGAAAGCAATGACCGCATCCTTATTAAATTCTTTTGCTTTTTTTAGCATTCCGTCCGTAATTAAATTCCCCAGTTCCGTTTCATTTTTACGAACACTCGGTTTCGTTGCATCTCCTGCATCACGCGGGGTTTCCAATGCCTTCACAGCTGATGCACCAGTCTTCGTTTCCTTCAGCTCCTTAATCTTCGAGGAGTATGTTTCGAGAACTTTTGCCGCTTCGGCATCATCCTGTTTTTCCGAGAGCTTAATCAGCTGTCCGGCTTGTCCGACAATCTTGCCTTCCTTATCGAAATTCACATCGATCGTTCCTAAATAGTCGCTATATTGATACCCTTGAACGATGACAGTCGGCTCTTTCGTTTTCCCTTTATCATCCTTGTCAATAACAACGGGAGCGTCTAACTGCGTATGGCTATGTCCGCCCACAATCACATCGATGCCCTTGACCTTTGCAGCTAATGTTAAATCATTGTCATAAGCTGGATTGTCATCGTAACCAATATGGGATACGGCAACTATCTTATTAACCCCCATGCCTTTGAACGCCTTGACCGCTTTTTCGGCTTCTTTAAGATAGTTTTCAAATTCTATACTTCCAGGACTTGAGATATCTTTCGTTTCTTCAGTTGTAAGCCCGAAGAAACCTACCTTTTGACCATCCACTTGTTTTACGATTCCATTGTATATCTTCCCTTGCTCCGGCTTACTTGAAATCAAGTCCGAGAATAGTCCCTTAAATTTATCATCTTTGGAGAAGTCCACATTCGAACTGACAAATGGGAACTGTGCCCCTTTAATGAAGTCTGCCAAAGCTTGATGCCCCTCAGCGCTTGATCCCAAATCAAACTCATGATTCCCGAATGTCATGACGTCGTATTTCATTAAATTCATGAAGCGAAGATCCGCTTGCCCTTTGAATTCATTAAAATAGAGTGTTCCCGAGAATACGTCACCAGCATCAACCAAAAGAGCTTGCGGCTTACTCTTACGCACTTCTTTAACAGCTGTCACCCTTTTGGCCACATTGTCCAAGTGGGCATGCGTGTCATTCGTATGCATCAAGGAAAGCGTGATTGCCTTCGCTGGATTTTTCAAAGCTTCTTCAGCAGCGGCAACTTTCTGATCCGCCAATGCTATTTTAGCTTGAAAATCCTTACGGTCAGACTCCTTGATTCCATTTAAATTGATGGCAGCTTTCGCTTTTTTAGCTGCGTTTATCTGTTCTTTCGTTTTAAGTTCCCCATTGGCAAGAGCTACATAGGCATTGACCCGTTTTGCCACTTCTTTTTTCTTTTCTGCATATACCGCATCATCATACTTGCCTTTCACTTCTTTCACATAAGCATGTATGGCTTTTCCGAGTTTGGATGTTTTGCTGACCTTTTTCAACTGCGAAGAAACAGTATTCATCCGCTTGTCTGCGGTTTTTAAATCACCTTTCGTCACCCAGTAAGCAACTTTTTCATAGTAGTACGGCACTTTCAGGTCACCGTTCAAAGCTGTTTTGGTCGATTTAGTGAATTTATCGTATAAAAGCTTTTCGATTTTCGCACCGTAAACCGTATCTTTAATGGCTTTGTCTGTCTTTTTCACAGCTTTATCCAATGCATTGTATTGATCCCTGATATCATTTGATTTCTTGGCAATGATTGAATTCGTAAGGGCGTTAATCGATTTATCATTGGCAGCCTTTGCTTTTTCTGCCGCTTTATACCCTTTTACATATCCCTCTGAACGAGTGATGTACTTATCATAAGCTTCGATTTCTTTGTATTTGGCATCTTTTTCTTTTTTGCTTAACATTGATTTTTTAATGGTAGAGTTGATGTCTTTTTTTGCTTGTTTTGCTGACTTGATTTGTCTCTCAACAGTGGACACGGAAGCGAGTTTAGAAGAGTAGAAATAGGTGTCGAATGGTTTTTTGATAGTGGCCTTTGCCGTTTTGATTTTACTATTCAGGCTAGTGGCAGCATCTGATGGTGCAGGTGCTACTGCTACGATCGTTGTCGCAGCTATTATGGTAGCTGTTGCAATTTTTACGATTTTCTTTTTCCCCATTATAGTTAAGCCTCCCATATGTTCTATACTGATATAACATATTGCTAACATACCCATAGAGTTGACATACTTTTCAAAAAATTGAATCTAGATAAATTTAATTACTTATACACAAATCCCCCTACTTTTTTCCTCTAAAGATCCGTGTATATCCTATATTACAACAAAAAAATCCAATTTTAAAACAAATTTACAATCTAAAGTGGAATTTTAACAGAATATTATCATTATAATCACCCCAAAATACCCATTACCTTAAAGATGATATACCAATAAAATTATTCAGTAGTAAAATAGTATCACCCCTTATTAAAACCACCTTTGGCCTTTATACCTAAATTTGCAATTGACCAAAAAAGGAGAGTATCACTTTGTTAGCTCTGGTTATTTGCAGTAGTATTATTTGATCGTTAAACCGTCTTTTCTAAAGGAAAAGCAGATATCATAATCAAAACCAAAAGCTGACTTATATTATCCAAGCAGCTTTCAGTTTTTTTATGCCCTCTTGTATGTTGTCTTCGGAAACACCTGCGAATCCCATTAAGACTGTGGTTGCCGGCGGTTGTCTTTTATAAAAAAGAGAGGCAGGATAAATTTTCACGCCATGCTCTTTTGCTTTCCCAATGAGCTCTTTTTCACTAAATGGTGAGTAAACGTCAAGCAAGATATGCAGCCCCGAGTTTCCTCCCCGAATCTTCACTTGTCCTCCTAATTCGCTTTGTAAGGTCTCTAATAAAATGGCTCTTTTTTTTTGGTACAGCTTTCTCATTCGGTTGATGTGTTTTTGCCATTCGCCCTTTTTTATAAATTCAGCAAGCGTCAGTTGATTGTGAGAAGACACCGTTTGCTTATATAAGGAAGTGATTTCACTGCCTTTTTCTAAAAGAGGTAACGGAAGAATCATATAGCTGATACGCATTGAAGGGAGAAGAGATTTAGAGAAAGTGCCCATATAAATGACACGGTCATGCTGGTCAAGACCTTGCAAGGAGGGGATCGGCTGTCCGCTGTATCTGAATTCGCCGTCATAATCGTCCTCGATGACAAATGATTGATTTTCTGCCGCCCATTTAAGCAGCTGCATTCTTCTGTTAATCGTCATAATCGTTCCGAGTGGAAATTGATGAGATGGCGTTACATACACAAGGCTCGGCTTCTCTTTTCGGATTTCTTGGATACAGATTCCTTCATCATCGACTGGTATGGGAAGAATCTTCATATGATTGACTTCAAAAATCTTTCTCGTTCTCGGAAAACCCGGATCTTCATACCCTATGGAAATATTCGGGCCGAAGACTTGGCACAAGATCTGCATCAGAACAGGGTTCCCAGCCCCTAAGATGACCTGTTCAGGTTGACAATTGACGCCGCGCGATTGATACAAGTATTCTGCAATGAGTGTTCTCAGCTCAAGTTCTCCTAAAACATTCCCTGGCCGATAAAGCTGTTGACCATATTGATCTAAACTACTGACCATGCTTTTTCGCCAAGCGGAAAAAGGGAAGTGGGCAGAATCCACATTGCCATAATGAAAATCAATCGATTGTTCATTCTCTTCTGTTTTTGGCTTAATGGATGAGGTGCCTGGCATTTTAACAAGGATAAAATCAGAATCATTATAATCAGCAAACCAGCCGCTTCTCGGCTTGCTCATAATGTAGCCTTCAGCAGCAAGCTGTTCGTAAGCCCGTTCTACAGTCGTTTGGCTAATTGAAAGCTGAGTGGCTAGCAACCTTTTTGAAGGGAGTTTCATTCCTTTTTGAATACGGCCCTCATGCATATTTTTTTTGAAGAGCTGATAGAGCTGTTGATAAAGGGGAATGTCTAGATTTCGATTTAAAAAAAACGTGATATCCATTTATATGATTCCTCCTAACTGGCATGGTTTTATTTAAGGAAACTGGCTGTTTATTAAAGGTCAATGTAAGTTTATAGTCATTGTAATCCATTATGAAAGGCTTAATAAGAGGATCTAGATAAAAAATTGATTTAGTCATTTAAAGTAGTTTAATCAAAAAGAAACATGATTTGGAGTGATTGTAATGAACAAAGCAGCAAATGGTTGGATGAATGGTTTTCTTGGCGTACTGATCTTTAGCGGCTCGCTACCTGCGACACGATTGGCTGTAGCGGATTTCGATCCGTTATTCCTCACCGTCTGCCGCGCTGCGATAGCTGGCGTATTGGCTGGCGCTCTCCTTTTCATCTTCCGGCAGCAACGTCCTGTCAGAAGCGATATCGTTCCTTTATTGGTGGTAGCATTTGGCGTGGTTGTTGGTTTCCCGCTGCTGACAGCCTTGGCCCTGCAATATGTCACGTCTGCGCATGCCATTATCTTCATTGGGCTTCTTCCGCTCTCGACGGCGATCTTTGGGGTACTTCGGGGGGGTGAACGGCCTCGACCCTCCTTCTGGATCTTTTCAGCTGCAGGCAGCTTCCTGGTCGCAGGCTTTGCCCTAATCCAAAATGGGGAATCATCGCCGATCGGTGATGCATTCATGCTGGCTTCCATCATCGTATGTGGTCTCGGTTATGCAGAAGGAGCTCGGCTCTCACGCAAGCTTGGGAATTGGCAGGTGATCTCTTGGGCTCTCGTTCTATCGCTTCCCCTTATGCTGCCACTCTCGTTCTATTATACGCCGGACTCGTGGGCGGACATCGGTGATCCTGCTCTCTTCAGCCTTGCTTATGTGTCTTTATTCAGCATGCTCATCGGCTTCGTGTTCTGGTACCGCGGTCTCGCCCAGGGCGGTATTGCAGCGGTTGGACAGCTACAGCTTCTTCAACCTTTTTTTGGGCTGCTCCTTGCTGCTATGATTCTAAATGAGAAAGTCAGTCCGGCACTCGTAGCTGTGAATATTGCCGTTGTACTATGCGTGGCAGCCGCCCGACGATTCGCAAGGTAACACATGGCCCATTTAAAAAACGAGCGGAACAGAATCCTTGCTCCGGCTCGTTTATCATTTTGCAGTGTCCGTATTTTTCATAGATTCAAAGAATATTGACCCTCTGAGCTTGACCTCACGTTTAAAATGATTTTCATCCGTGACCAAGCGTTAAATAGTCAAGTTCCCTTCGAATACTGTCACGGCATGGCCAGAAAGTTTAACTGTGTCCTCCGCTACTTCAACCTTGACTAGCCCTCCTCTTTCCGATGCCTGATAGGCAATACAGATATTTTTATCCAGCTTGCTTTCCCAATATGGCCCCAGACAACAATGGGCAGAGCCCGTAACATAATCTTCGTCAAGGCCTTGGGCAGGGGAAAAGAAACGAGAGACGAAATCATATTCATTGAGATTCGATCGACTCGTTACAATGACACCCCGAGTCGGTAATTGGGCAATCAAATCGATATCTGGTTTTAAGTTCCTTACGATTTCCTCTGATTGAACTTCGACTAGATAATCCCATTTGTTTTGACCAACATACGTAGGCACAACGCCCAAAGCCTTTATCAGTAAATCCGGGGCAGCGGTCTCCTGCTCCATTAATGACGGAAATTCCAATTGAACCATCCCATCCACGAATTTGGCAGTGAGAAGCCCGCTTTTTGTCTGATAGACAATTACTTCATTCCTTGGTACGTATCCTTTCTCCCACAAAAAGAAAGAGCTTGCCAACGTCCCATGTCCGCAAATCGGGATTTCAATCGAAGGTGTGAACCAACGCAGCTGCCATTCATCATTATGAAGGTGAATAAACGCCGTAACAGGTAAATTAACCTCTTTAGCTATTCGTTGCATCCACTCACTGTCCTTTACCCCGCTAAGAAGACAGACAGCAGCAGGGTTCCCTTTAAAAGGTTGATCTGTAAACGTATTAATAATCGTTAATTCCATGAAAAAATGCCTCCTTAAATAGTATGTTAGTTATAATTATATCAAATCACATTTGGAATAGTTTACCTATTGGAGTCAGCAACCTTAGCCGAAGTTACTCTATGTATTAACACTTCTCTCTCTTTTTTTAGTTTGAAACCTTACAGTTATAGATTAAGATAAAATTATACAATTTTTTCAAGAAACGAAACATGCTATTACTTAAGGCATTCATAATAATGGGATGTAAATAAAAAAAGAAGTTATGATACATAAGAAATAGATAATAAGGAAAAGCTGCATATCGCTTTGTTAGATGAAAATGCAGGAACTGAAAAAATCTAGTTTTGTTAGTAAAGGGAGAAATTCAAAATGGAAATTTACGCAGTTAACATTGAGGGTATTAATGAATTTAATTTTGAATACACAACATACAATCACATTTTATCAAAACAAACCCTAAGGAAAGCAAAAAATTTTAAACACTATAAAGATAGTGTTAGAACTGTAGTCGGTGAATTATTAATTCACTATATCTATCTCCAAAACCAGAAAGAGGCTTCCATCCCCCTTGTGATACGACGAAATGAATATGGCAAACCATATTGTAATGAAGCAGCTTTCCATTTTAACGTCTCACACTCTGGCAGTTGGGTTGTTTGCATTGTCGATACTAAACGAGTGGGTATAGATATTGAACTAATGACAGATATAGACTATGAAGCTTTAATTTCATTTTTTCACTCTTTTGAAAGCAGAGAAATGAAGGAAAAAACTAGTAAAAAGGATTATTTTTATAAACTCTGGACGATAAAAGAAAGTGTCATAAAAAATATTGGAAAAGGCTTAAGTATTCCATTAAACAGCTTTTACGCCCGTCAAAACCAACAAGTAACGTCGATCCATTTCGAAGAAAGCACATTGAATGACACCAAATTTCATGTGAAAATGTTTGATTTTCAAGAAAATTATAAGCTAGCAGCTTGTGCCCTTCATGATAAATTTCCTGAATCTATTAGTTTCTTAGATGCATCTAAAATTTTTTCTTTTCTCATGCACGACAGTAGACTTCCAAAATAATTAAATATCTTATAATGTAAGCCGACTAAATAACGAGCCTGCATTGTTTGTCCATCCAACATTAACAATAAAAAAACACATGACTGTGGTATTTAAACTCCTCAGTCATGTGTTCATGCATAAAACCTTATTATGATGATTACGTGTCTTTCTTACATACATTAGTTTTCAGGAAGAAAAGAGTAAACATTTGTATCATATACTTCACCATTTTGATACATATAGTTTTTTAGGACTCCTTCTTGTTGAAATCCCATTTTCTTAAGTAAATTGTTTGACGGTACATTTTCAATAAAAACTACAGCACCAATTCTCGTTAATCCTAGAGTTTCCGAGCCGTAGAAAAGAATTTTCGAGACTGCTTCAGTCATATATCCCTTTTTCCAATGGTCAGGATGGATTTCGTAACCTATTTCCGCCCGTTTATGTTTAGGAGACCAAGCATTAAATCCAATTGTTCCTATTAACCCTTTTTCTCCTTTTCTTTCGATCCCCCACCTTATTCCTCTTTTTTCCTTTAAACTTTCAGAAAAAAAATCTACAAATCCGCTAGCTTGTTCGACGCTCTCTAATTTATCTTGACCATAAAAACGTATGACGTTAGCGTTAGAAAAACAAGAAAAAATGGCATCTGCATCCTCATGAGTTATTTCTCTCAAAATGAGTCTGTCTGTTTCTAAATTAGGAAACATTTAATATTCCTCCTATGAATTCATATATGACAAATCACTAGATAAATATTTCAATTTGCAGGTTCTTAACTTTTACTTTATCTGCGAAAAGTGTCACCAAAATAGAGGGCTACCTTCATAATTCATTGCCCTCTTACCCTAGTTTTTTCACCAAATTGGATATAAATGGCACTTTCACAATATCAAGTTTGCAGAACTTTTACAAGAATTCTTTGCGGATAAAAAAAATAAATGGCAGAGTGACAGTTAAGAATAGCAGTTTCTCTGATGATAAAAAGAGGAATACCCGGAATTTTGTAAATAACATCAAACTCCCTGAAGATTACAAGGCGTTCTTAACACTCCATAATGGGGCAAGAATATATGAATTACTCGGGTGACGACGGTGAAAAAATAGGGGGCGGTCTTCATGTTTTTAGTTTAGATGAAATAAAAGAGGTTCAGGAAATTGACTACCTGAGTGAACATGGGATTCCGATTGCCCACCTATTGAAAAGAGAAACTTATGGAGTTTACAGATCTTTCGTCTCTAAACCTTAATTGTGTAATTTTCTTGGATCGCTACATTATTGCACAGGTGAGGTGTTTTGGAGTTGGCCCATTTATACTGCTGAATAAATAATAAGAGCGATTGCCAATTAAATGCAGTCGCTCTTTTTTCAAAGCATTTTAATTTGTCAATGTTAATAGTTTTGCGGAAGTATAATTATATTTCTCAATCGAAAAATCAAAAACGACTCCTGCTTTTAAAAACACCGTATTTTCTACAATTAAAGTCGGATCTCCTGGCTGCAAGTCCAAAAGCTTTGCATCATCATCATTTAGTTTCTCACACGAAATGATTTTATCTGCAAAACCAATATTCAGCTTCAAATCCTCGACTATATATTCATAAATGGAACCATTTGCGATTTCTTTATTTATGATGGGGATGATGTCTTTATTGAAAAAGGACTCTTCTATTACAATGGGTTCACCATTTAAGCATCTAACCCGTTTGAGGTTATAGATTTTGGTTTTCAGATTACATTTCATTTTTTCGGCCAATTTTTCATCAGCTTCTATTAAATCTAACTTCAACACTTCACTTGTCATTTCATCCTTTTCAAACTGTTTCGTTAAGCCATTCATATTCTTCATCGAAATACAGCCAGGTCTGGAAAATTCCCTTAGGAATATCCCGCTTCCTTGAACTTGATAAATATAACCCTGTTCAGCCAATATATTGATTGCTTTTCTTATGGTATTCCTGCTGACATCGAACTTCTTCATCAACTCTTCTTCAGTAGGTAACTTAGTATTTAATGTATATGTTCCTTCTAATATTTCTTTCTCCATTTGTTCTACGACCATTCTATACTTTACACCCATATTTCCCTATACCTTCCTCTATACATAATGATTTCGAACAATAATTTAGACTAAATGTTAGGTTTTCTTTACAATAGTTTATTTTATAACGATTGTAAAGAAACCTCAGTTTCTTTTGGAACAGGCATGTTCAATCCTTAAGCCGTTCCATATTTCAAACCAAAAAAAGAGACATCAAATCGTTTAACGATACGATGTCTCCAAATCTATTGAGTATCATAGTTATTTATAATCTTGGCGAGGAACCGCATTCCCTTTCAGGCCCCAAGTTAATTTGTTCAGCATTTTACCCCTTGAAGTGAGATTTACTGCCTCTGCACCCTTTTACTTTTTCCAGAACGGAACACTACCACACTCGTGAACAAAGGATACAGTACGTACCCCAAATAAACACCCATCATATTCAGTATCAGGTCATCGACATCCAAACTTCCGCGCCGAAAAACGAGCTGACAGATTTCAATACCTGAGATCGTTATGAATGGGTAAAGAAATTTCCTTAAAGCAGATGGCTCTTTCCCATCCCTGGACAACAAATACAGCCCGAATGGAATGAACAGACCCACATTTGCGCTAAGGTTATAAAATGACACAAGCCCGTTCATTTCGTTCGATAAATATGAAAGTATCGTAGAAAAAGGAATCAAATTATACGAATATACCTGCCCTTTTGGTCGGAAGAACAGCAAAACCAATAATGATAAACTGTAGCAAATCAAGGCTGCCTGCCACAAAAGGCGCGGAATCATCACCGTTTCACCTCGAAAATAAAGGACCGCAAACGAAACGAAAAGAAGTATACAAAACCAAACAACCATGATCACCAAAGGATTCAAATATAATAGAAGCTGAAGGAAAAGAGGTAAACCGCACAAAAACAGGGCTTGCGACAGCAAAAGGGAAAGCATGGCGGATTTTCGGGACATTGTAACTCCCCCTTCTATTTCTCTCAAAATCAATGCATATCATTATATCCTAGGACATCCTTAACAAGCCGTCAACAAACTACATACACCTGTCATTTAGAAAACTGCCGGTATGTTCGTCAAGGGGAAGTTCTTTCGAATAAATCACCCGAAACGAAGGAGAATTCGTCCGTTGTGTTTGATAATTCGTCCTTCATCCGGCAGAACAAAAAAAGCCGGTTCCTCACTTTCCAGGAATCAGGCTTTTTTGTTTATTGATGTTCATTTTATAGTGCACGGTATTTTTTTAAACTTATAATATTGATGGTTATAAAAACGACGGAAAATGCCAGGAGAATGAGTAAATCCAGTAAAACCTCATTGAAAGTGAAACCTTTGTACATAATCCCGTTCATGGCATCCGATGCGTAATAGAGCGGCATGACCTTGCCGATTTTTTGCAGCCAGTCTGCCATGCCATCCAATGGGAAAATCCCTGTGAAGAAGACTTGCGGCACGATGACCAACGGAATGAATTGTACCATTTGGAATTCAGATGTTGCGAAACTCGATAGTAATGTACCAAGCGATAATGCAACAAGCGCGACAAGTATATTCGTTAATAAAACGAGCCAAATGGAGCCAACAAGGACGATATCCAACACATTTACGGCATATAGTACGACAATTAAGGTTTGAACGAGCGCAAATATGCCATATCCGATTACATACCCCGCTACGATTTCGTATCGTTTAATCGGTGTAGCAAGCAACCGTTCCAACGTACCACTTGTTCGCTCCTTCAAAAGTGCAATCCCTGCTATTAAAAATACAAAGAAGAACACGAAAAAGCTGACGAGCATCGGACTGAACGTATCAAAACCCTTTGTTTTGGCATCCCCGTATACATATTGCTTCTCAATTGAGGGTGTATTTTTTCCATTCCCTTGCAGCCCTTGCATCAATTGCATTTGAACGGCCTTTGCACGGCTCGGTTCGTCGTTCAATAGTGTCAGTTTTATCTTGCCATTTTCAACCTGCAGCCAGCCATCTGTATCATTTTCAATCATTTTCCCCTGTGAAAATTCCTCAGCAGCCGTTACTTGAAAATCCGCTTGTTTCAATGCTTTAACCATAGCTTCATTACTGCCTGTAACAACGATTTTCAAATCACTCGCTTCTGTATCGAAAATAAAATACATGAGCGTTAAAATGAGCAATGGAGCGAGGAAAAATAAAGCGAGCGTCCTTCGATCCCGGCGCATCTGCTGTGTGATCCGCGTAACAAGAGAGGCAATTCTCATTTTAGGCCACCTCCAATCCTTAAAAAAACATCATCAAGCGTTTCCGCTGCATATTGTGTTTTTAAAGCCGCCGGGGTTCCTGATGCGATGATTTCACCCTCACGCAGCATCGCCAGTTTATCGCATCGTTCCGCCTCATCCATCACATGCGTCGTGATGATGATCGTCTTATGATCTTCATTTCTTAAACGCTCAAGTTCCCGCCAAATGGATCGTTTCAGCAAAGGGTCCATTCCCACTGTCGGTTCATCCAAAATGAGAATCTCCGGATTTTGGATGAGTGCAACCGCCAGTGACAGACGGCGTTTCATCCCCCCGGAATAATACGCAACCCGAACGTTCAAGTCACTCGTCAACTGTACGATTTCAGCTGCATATTGAATGCGTTCCCTTCGTTCCTTTTTCGAAAAACGGTATAGCTTCGCAAAAAACTCGAGGTTTTCAGCACCCGTCAGATCTGTATATAAAGCATCGGATTGTGCCATATAGCCGACATCCATTAACAGTGCTTCATTTGGCACTTCATGATCCAGAACCGTGACTTTACCAGCATCGGGCTTAATCAATCCGACAAGCATTTTAATCAAGGTCGTCTTTCCGCATCCGGATGGACCTAACAAGCCAAAAATTCCACTTTTTTCAATATTCAGGCTCAATGGCTGAATGACCTTTTTATGATGAAAACCCTTAGCAATTCCTTCAATGGAAATCGCATTTTTCATTGTACACACATCCTCCCTCTTTAATTAACACGGTGTTGAGTGTATCATCATTCTAAGGTAGCTTTTAGTCTAATACAATCAACACATTTCGAAAAATGTTTAGTGAGGAGACATTCAATGGCGGAATTTCATGAGGATATGGTACAAAAGACGAAAAAGCAGATACAACATCATTTTATTGCACTCGTTGAAGCAGAGGGGTTCTCACATGTCTCAGTGAAGAAAATTGCAGAGCGCGCCAACATTAATCGGGGCACATTCTATTTGCATTACACAGATAAATATGAATTGATGGATCACTTACAGCAGGAATTGTTAAATGAACTACAAACCCGAATTACTGCCATTTTGCCGAAAGAGGCTTTTTTGGCTCTCCATCAACAACAACTTTACCCGCCTTTCGTAGCCATTTTTCAATTCATCAGTGAACATGCGCACGCATTAAGGGCCATTCTTGGAGATAAGGGAGATCCTTCTTTTGCAAAAAAAATAAAGCTTGTGTTCGGTGAAGTACTATCGGAGCGTTTGATCAGCCAGCATCCAGCAGCTAAAGATGAAGCATTCCGCATGTATATGCACGCCTTCATGACATCTGCGATTTTAGGCGTTATACAGGAGTGGCTGGAGAATTGCGAAGAGCAAACGGCGGAAGAAATGGCGAAAATTCATTTTCAAATCCTGAACTTCATCAGCCAATTACGGGCATTCATTCAATGAACTTTTATAAAGGCATGTTCCATTTACATGCCTTTAGGATAATAAAATGGGATACTCCCCCTTTAAACTTACATCTTTTCCCCCGCTTTGACCTCTGCCTTTCCAACCTGATAATACCTGCTCTTCGAGGCCTTCATACTAAGCATGGACAATAAAATGGATATAGCAAACATGATCATTGAACCTGAAATCACCACGAACCGACTCGAAATGAAATGAGCTGAAACACCGACAATTGCTGTAGTGATGATGATCAATAAAGCTTCTAACAAGCCAAAAACACTTCCGACCCTGCCCATGATTTCCACAGGAATATTATTTTGATAAAAGGTTTGAAAGCCTGTATTGGCAAACGCCAGAGAAAAGGCAATGATGAAGAAACCGATGGCGGCCAATGAAAAGGAATTCGAAAAGGCATAGACCATATAACCTATCGAGACAAATAAAGATCCAAGACCAATCATGTACGAGATTTGCACTTTACTGATGAATACGGCATTGACTATGGCACCCGCAATGATGCCTGCCCCGGCGATGCTTACAAGGAATCCGTAATCGCTGTCCGACAAAAGGAGTATGGCCTTGGCAAACGCTGCTTCTTGGGAATCGATGGCCGTTTCCATCACCACCATGCAGCTGAATAAGAAATAAATGAGCATGATATAGGAAGATTTCCGGCTGAAATCCAGGACGATGCCCCAATCCTTTTTCATGATGGTCCAAGACAGGTAATGACTGGATTTTCCAAGGGGATGATCCTTTTCAAGATTAGGCATGAATAGAGTGATGATACCGGATAATAATAAGGCAGCCGCGTTAATATAAATGGCTAAAACCGGTGTACCGATTAAGAAAAGGATACCCGCTATCGCTGGTCCAATCAAAAAAGCTCCAGAATCGATCAAGCTTCGTAACGAGTTAAATCGTTTCCGCTGTTCAATGGGGATTAATTTTGTTATATAAGTCCTTGATGCCGTTACAAACATGGCCTCTGCCATATTGATCACGAAGATAAGGGAATAGATGACCCAAATAGAAGAAGCCAATGGCAGCAAAGCCATGAATACCGCTCGAAATAGATCAAGTGCGATCATTAGATTCCGCTTATTGATCCGGTCGATCACGCTGCCGGCCCAAACATTCGTAAATATGGCAGCCATCGGTTTAACGATATACAGTCCAGCAACCGCCAAGGCCGAGCCAGTCATATCCAGCACGATTAAATTAAGTGCAATGAAATAAACCCAAGCACCGAAGTTGGAAATCCCGATCCCGCACAATAAAATGGAAGGATATTTCCAAGATACTAATGAATTTCTCAATGTCAACGCTTCCCCTCCTTAGAAAGAAAATATAAAAACAATAAAAAAAACCGTCCACAAGAAATGCGTCTTGGGGACGGGATCAATAGAACGGTGCCAATTAATATGTCACCATTATTAATCTTATGCCGTATTGCATTAACAGCATGCAATAACTATGCACTATAATGGGAACTCCCTTTAAGCCTCAATACATCCCCGTTACTCCTTTCCAGTTTACCAAGCGCACTGGAAAGTTGCGTTTCATTTACTTTTTTCTCATCAGAATCACATTCCCCCTAAACTTTAACATTAATGGTATAATTTTGTAAATGTTATGATTTTCAAAACAAAAAAACTCATTCAAAATTAAATGAGTTTGAAAGCAAAACAAGATAGGAATTTTTCGCTCAGCGTTCCCGAATAAGACACAGGAATGACATAATTGAATACCGTTAAATGAATGTTTGGATTCAGCTGATTTACTTTAGGGAAAACAATTTTAATAACGGATTCTTTTTCTTATCCGTTATCCTTAACTCATTCATTATGATTTGGTCCTCATGATCGGCTATCCATTTCCTTAGTGCATCTTTATCCTGGCATTGTGTTAAATATGTCTGGCCACCCTTGCCTGTAGCGTTAATAACATATCTATTGAACGTCTTCTCCATAATTGCCCGCCTTTTTTATAAAATGTCTGAAACCTTTAAATACGAATGCATTGACTTTTTCTATGCTTTTCAAAAGAAAAATAGTTTATATATATTAATAACATTGATTGCCCATGACCTGTTCAGCTAGAAAGTGTTGAATCAAGTACACCGAAACTGTTATCATAATCGGATTAATCGAACCTATCATAATGTGCTAACTAATATTTGTCAATACGTTTTATCAATGTAAATAAAACGTAAATTTTCAGTTTTATTAAAGAAATATTTTTTTACAATTTAGGGGTTTACAACTGCTAAATGTTGGGAGTAGAATACGTTTATCAATTTAATATATTTCGGCCAAAACTCAAAGGAATTGAGTACGGAGGACCCAATCATTTGGGGTTAATTCTGCCATGCAGAAGGGATGAGATCAGCTCTTTCGCCATCCTACCCGTCAGCTAACTTCGTCGGCTAAAGCGAAGGAGGTCATAAGACCGCCTATTTCGGGAGCTTTTTTTGCACGCTTTTTGTGACAAAATAGCTGTTCGATGTTTACGCAGGTCTTTTTATTATGCTTAAAAAAGATTTGATAACAGGATTGATGGTTAAGATATTCATACAGTTTTACACATGTCATTTTTAGGTAGGGATGATCAATTGATAAAAGCAAAAAAATTATTCGATCCGCCAAAAATCCTTGTACTAGGCTTTGCCACCCTGATACTTATTGGGGCCTATTTGCTGACCCTGCCGATTTCTACTGAAAATGGGAATGGCCTTGCTTTTCTGGATGCTTTATTCACCTCAACCTCCGCTACATGTGTAACAGGACTTGTCGTAGTGGATACGGGAACGACCTTCACCACCTTTGGTGAATTGGTCATCTTAACACTGATTCAGATAGGCGGCTTAGGTTTCATGTCATTTGCGACGTTTTTCTTTTTCCTTTTAGGCAAAAGGATTTCTTTAAAAGGCAGGTTACTCTTGCAGGAATCCTTAAATAATCTTTCCATGGCAGGTATAGTCAAGTTAGTAAAACGGCTTTTAATTTTCACGGCCATCATTGAAGGCATGGGTGCCCTTATCTTATCGATTCGCTTTTCTTTTGACATGCCAATCGGCAAAGCGATCTATTACGGGGTTTTTCATTCCATATCGAATTTCAATAATGCCGGTTTTGATTTGATGGGAGAATTCAAGAGCTTGACCCCTTATGTATCGGATCCATTCGTAACCCTTACGGTCGCCTTCCTGATCACGTTTGGCGGAATAGGTTTTATCGTGATGAATGAACTATACGAATATCGTGATACCCATCGTTTATCCGTACATACGAAGGTTGTTCTGATGACTAGCCTGACAATTACAATCGTCGGCGCAATTTTAATCTTTTTATTCGAGTTCGGTAATGCCAAGACATTGCAGCCTTTATCTTTCATGGGTAAAACGTTATCGTCTCTATTTCAATCGGTTTCACCAAGGACGGCCGGCTCCAATACGCTGAATATCCCTGATTTGACTCAACCCACATTACTGCTCATCATTTTCTTGATGTTCGTTGGGGCTTCACCCGGATCGACTGGCGGCGGGATTAAAACAACCACATTTGCGACGCTTATCGGAACGGTCTGGTCACAGATTAAAGGAAAGGGTGATGTGGTATTATTCCGTCACCGCATAATTAGTGAAACGATTTTTAAAGCATTATCCGTTACATTCATTGGCGTATTCATGGTTTCAATCATCTCCATTCTGCTGACCATCACTGAAAGCGGAAGTGACTTCTTGATGATTTTATTTGAAGCCACTTCAGCATTTGCCACCGTGGGACTTTCAATGGGTTTGACCCCCGAATTATCACCGGTTGGCCGGATGCTCATCATTTTCACGATGTTTGCAGGCCGTGTGGGTCCTTTGACTTTGGCCTTTGCCATCGCTATGAGGCGCAAACCAGATCCGTTCCGACGTCCAAAAGGGAAAATCATGATTGGTTAAACATAAATGAAGGAGTGTAAAAGATGGGAAAAAGACAATATGCCGTGATTGGTTTAGGCAGATTCGGAACCAGTGTGGCCCATAGATTATATTCGGCTGGCCAAGAGGTATTGGGTATTGATATCAGCGGGGAAAGAGTCGAGAATGCGGAACTGAGCGTTACCCATGCAGTCATTGCGGATACGACTGAAGAAGAGACATTGAAATCCATTGGAATCCGCAACTTCGATTGTGTCATCGTAGCCATCGGAATTGATATGCAATCAAGCATTTTAACTACCTTGCTTTTAAAAGAGCTTGGGGTCAAAAAGGTGATTGCCAAGGCCCTTAATAAAAATCATGGTCAGGTGCTCACTAAAGTTGGAGCCGATTGGGTCATCTATCCTGAGAGGGATATGGGGGAACGGGTCGCGAACCAGCTTCTGTCCCCTAACATGCTGAACTATATTGAACTATCTAAAGAATATAATATCGAGGAAATCATAGTCCCCATGAGCATGAAGGGAAAAAGCCTCAGGGAGCTGGATTTACGCGCAAAATATAATATCAGCGTCATTGCCATCGTGAGTAATGGGGAAATTATCATAGCACCATCACCCGATCAGGATATCCAAGAAAAAGATATGCTTTTAGTGGTTGGCAATAAAGAAGATCTTGCCGTCTTTGCAAATATTGAATAATGGTTCCCCTTCTCGTTTCCGGTTCTGGCTGTATGAAGATGAACTAAAATCAGCCGATTAAGAATGACTCATCATAGGACTTCGTGTCATATATATCGATTCCTATAAATTCCCTGCAGTCAGGATCTGAAAAGAGAAACACTATTTTCTTGGCATCAGGATGAGTAACTGACCGTTTTACAAGTACATCATTCAATCTTAAGGAATAATAGCTTTCACCATCAGCTGTAATTCCTATTGTGAATGTAGGCATTTCATCAGCCAAACCTTTAATTTTCAAGGCTGTTCCACCTTCCAATTCAATTCCTATGATTGGAATGCCTTTGCCGAAATCCAGAATGATATCCTCGTTAAGCGGGAGCTCGTCCGTTTTTGTAATGGTGTGCTTCAATGGTTCGGCTAAATAGATATAGCCCATACCCGCATCATCATCAAATGTCATATGCCTTTCCATAGTTCCACCTCCCTTTTCTGTAGCGGTTTCATTTTTATGTTTACCCATTCAAGAAGGCTGCTTTATGGCGGTCTTCTTGAATGGATTTTATACTTTTTTCACTAAAACAAATATTCCCCTGCCATGAATACGTATGTATTATTTAATGGTATTGATGGCTTGGGCAAGAGTGGATTTTATCATCACTTTATCAAAAGGCAGTTGAAGCTTAACAGCAGTCTTGGCTATTTCCGGCCGAAGTCCTGAAAGGGTTGTCCGGATTCCGATCAAAGTTAAGGATTCAATCAATTGTGACAGTTGGTGGGCGGATACACTATCTATTGCATGGACGCCCGATAGGTCAATGAAAAGCCTGGTGACATTTTTTTCAGCGCATTTTTGTAATGTGTTTTCAAGCAAGGACATGCCTCTCGCCGTGTCAATATCACCGATCAGGGGAAGCAACGCCGTGTTATCTTTAAGGGAAATGATAGGCGAGCTCAATTCATCGATCGTTGCCTGCTGGGCTTTCATAATTTTATTGGCATATCTATGATTCGCTTCCGTAAACCGCTCCATCACTTCACTGAGCACCTTGACCACTATCCGGTACCAGGAGTTTATTTCCTCCTGTGTATGTTGATCTCCATGCAATGCCACGAATTGATCAATATAATCCAAGTATTGCTCTTGCGTTCGAAAGAACTCCCTCAATATAAAATAGATGGGTGTGTTTAAATGCTGCTCATCCTGACCGATATTTTCAATCCACTCACCAAGATGCTCAAAGTATTCCCTTTCCTCTGTATCAAAGACCTGAAAGAAACGTAAATGGAATTCATTATTTTGTTGCTTAAGCTTTTTAATTACTTCGGGATCAGGTGAGCAATAAACCCCCGCCTTATCATTTTTATTCAATGTTGCGTACCAATCCTCAGTCAATTGTGCTGCAACACCTAATAAAAATGAATATAGTTCTTTATTTCTGTGCATAAATTCCCCACCTATTTATTTTTTTATCATCCCAATTGGTCTCAGCAATCGATAAATCATCGCTACTGGAAGACTGGAATCAGCATTGTAAGGGTATTGAAAGTTAACGATTCAATCAACAAAGTAAGCATCAAAGATCCCCCCAATGGTCCCCTCTTTCCATTTACCTTCCCAGCTATTTTTGAAACCATACAACTGCCGATTTTTTAAAAAAGGATTCTTAAAAACATTCATCAATTATTCTGGTCATTTTATTGTTATAGTTTACCATCTTTATTTTTTGTTAACAATTTCACCTTCATCCAAACCATTTTCTTTTCACGTGAAAAAAGGACCTGATCCCAGATCCTCCGTTTAGTGGCATTGAGTGGCATTGAGCCGCACTATCCATAACCTTTAAACCACCCCATCACCGTTTCACCCATCTAATGACCATTACTTTTTCATAAATAAAGCCGTCCATAAACCTTGCACCCCAAAGGTTTCATCAGATTCTTCCTTTTTCCTCATTTTACGTATTTCCACCACTTCAAATTCCTTGAAAATCATTCTAAGTTTTTCTTCAGTAAAACCTAATCCGCCTTTAAGGCTTCTTTGCCTATATACCTCCCAATCCGAGATGTCGGCACCACCTAATATGCCGCCTTCTATAAAACAAGTAATCGAATACAATCCCCTTGGCCTTAACGCCTTTTTCACCATCTCCAAATAATTGATCCTTCGATGTGGTGCGATATGATGAAAACAGCCTGAATCATATACGAAGTCATATCGCCCTTCCTCAATTTCCAACTCAAATATATTCCTTTGAATGAAGTTCACTTGGACTTTCTTTTCTGCCGCTCGTTCTTTTCCCCATTCCAGGGCTTCCTTTGAAAGATCAACCGCATCAACAGAACAGCCCTTTTGAGCAAGGTAAATAGCATTTCTTCCAGGACCGCACCCAAGCTCAAGTACCTTTCCAGACCCAAGCAGCTCACTATCAAAGTATTGAACCAAATTCTCATCAGGGAGATTTCCGAAAAAGGGAACTCCCTTTTCCCGGTCTTCATAAAAACCATTCCAGAATGCAGTTGGCTCACGCAATAACGAATCAAGCATGTTCAATAGATCTTCATAGGTTGTAATCGTCTCCGACAAAACCCATCACCTCTTCCCATTATATCCCACAATTTAATTATACCGATTTCGCCCGGCGGCCATGTAACAGCTGCATTTGTTACATATGACGTAAAGCTAGCAAAGTCGCACTCAAACTGCCTTCTGATTGATAATCCAACATTACTTAATAACCGTTTATCAGCTCATTATCCATTAGAAGAATGACAGACAACGGTGTCTCCCATACTTACGCACCTTGATAGAAACAACCCATTATCAACATTACGGACAGGTTCCTATTTTTTAGCTACCAAACAATAAAACTCATCTCTATTATGTATCCTGATGTCCTTGAATCCGCATTGTACCAAGCTACTTTCTATCTCCTGGATTGAATACAGTTTAAAGTCCTTCGTTTGCTCCATCATTTCCATATTGGTTTTAGATAAAAATAACATTCCATGCGGTTTTAACACTCGGTATGCTTCACATATTCCTTGATCAATATCATCCCAAAAATAAATGGTATGGACGGTGAATACTTTATCAAAAAAGTCATTTCTAAAAGGTAAGCTTTCAATATTGGCTACCTGTATATCCACCACCCCATCGTACAGATACTTCCTATTCCTCCTCATTGCTTCTTTGACCATCTTTTCGGAAATATCGACACCATAATTTCTGCCAAGAATATTCACTTGAGCCAATCTAGTTAATGTGGAGCCATTTCCCATTCCGACTTCCAGAATTTTTTCGTTTCCATTACTATTCAATAAGCCAATTGTCCAATCATTTATAGTATGGTTCCCTCTCTCCATATACCTGCCCACCCATTTGGAGAGAGGGCCTTTCGGATTTTTCAATTGACTCCCAATCCACTTCTGAAACATGCCTCCACCAGCTTCCTCAATATTATTGTTCTTTACCATCACTTTGGCAGCCATAACTATAACAATCAAAATGGCAAGACTGACAAACAAATAAATCCCCCTTAGATGAAAAAAATATCCCAGCCGATTAAGAGAATCCACAACTACCTCTCTATCACCAGCAGTTCTCGATATCTCCAAGAAAATAATAATAGGGTTAAAATCATGCTATTGGCAGTAAGCATTGAAAAGATATAATCATGGCCAATCATTTGCATACTGATAAAGGATGTAATAACGACGATTAGAAAAACCAAGGAAGACTTAATTGGGATTTTCCGTTCTATACATCTATTTAAAATAATATAAGGTTATAAACCATGATGAAGAAAATAAACTTCGTTGAGCCCTTCCATTTTTCAGAATGATTTTCACACCTTTTGGGTCTTTACTCTTCCCTCCGTTTACTGATAATTATCTTTCTATACATTCCATTCAGCATGATCGATCGATTTTCTTCCATTTTCATATTTTTTTCATGTCTACTGAACAAGTCTTCAAACCTCAAGCCAATATCTGTACCTAAAAATCTAATAATGGGTCTCAGAAGCTTTTTGGGTAATGAAAGCCGTTCATCTTTAGAGATAAACTTATCGAATATGATTATTTTCCCCTCGCCTTTTAAAACCCTGATCATTTCCTTAAGACATTCATTTGCATCAGGTACGACGGAAAGGACCAAACTTCCAACTATATAGTCAAACGATTCATTATCGAATTCCATATGCTGTGCATCCATCTCCAGGAAAGTGATCGATCTATCCCCATATTTAACCATCGCCTTTTTTAGCATATCAGCCGAAAGGTCTATCGCCGTTATCTCAAGGTCAAGGTGCTTGATCAACTCTAAATCGGCACCCGTTCCTACGCCCACAAACAGAACCTTTGCATTGTCATGAAATGATATCTCTTCAAATATACTTTTCCTGGCTTTTAAAAAGAGGGCACTGAAGGTTTTGTCATATATTGGAGACCAAACCTTATAAATTACTTTATTCCACGAATTATTCAACATCCATACCTCCCCGGCCTCTTACATACTTCTTCTATAAAGCATATGAAATCCCTTCCAAGCGGATATGTAAAGTTCATTCAGTATGCGATGTTTCCTTCCACGATAACGGTCAGGTATGCCATATCTCTAAAAACTGTTCCCACTATTGGTTTTCTTCCTTAAATCATCATAAGATTGCTCCAGCCGTGTCCGACATTAGGTTTCCCTGTATTTCTTTCCATATAGAACAACCCTCCAAATCTAAAGGCCATACCTTTTTAAACACAGACCTTACACCTGCAACCATTTTAATAAATTACCTTGACTGTCATAGTAATGCATTATAAGATATACCACAGGAGGTGAGGATTTGGTTCAACGACAGCTATCCTCTGACCTGCTTCGCGGACATGTAGATACGATGATTCTAAAACTCCTGCAAAGTGGCGATAAATACGGTTATGAAATCAGCAAACTGATATATATGAGTTCAAATGAGCAATATGAATTAAAGGAAGCGACCATGTATTCCAGTTTAAAACGTCTAGAAAAGGACGGATGCATCATCTCTTATTGGGGAGATGCTTCACAAGGCGGAAGAAGGAAATATTACAAAATCACCCCCATCGGGGAAGACACATATACGCAAAATAAAAATGATTGGGAACTTGCCAAGCGAATACTTGAACGCCTCTTGTAAGAAAGGAAGATGAAATGTGATTGAAAAACTGCATGCACATGTTCATGGCATTTTTGCACCGTACAAAAATGCAAAAACAGCAAATGAATTGGAAGAAGAACTGCTGCAAAACTTACTGGAAAAATACAATGACCATAAAAGGAATGGCTCTAGTGAGCAGGAAGCGTATAAGCTGACTGTGGATTCAATTGGAGAAGTATCAGAGCTCATGGAATCACTCAATCTTCACTATAGTGAACTTGAGCAAGCGATAAACATGGACTATTCCAGACATCGCTTATTGGATTCCGACTTTCGCTCGGTTTCCGTGCATGACGGGAAATTCAATTCCTGTGATTTAAGCCGCTCTGATTTCAGCCATTCCGACCTGACGAACAGCACTTTTAAAAGCAGTAACTTAAATAAATGCATCTTTGAAAACGTCAATTTAACGAGCACCTTATTTAAAAGCGCGAATTTAAAAGGCGTAACTTTCAAGAACAGCATTTATAATAAGACCCATTTTAAAGGCTGTAATTTATCTGGTCTTACATTTGATGGGGAAACATTTAACCAAACCATTTTCGAGGGTTCTTCATTGAAAAAGGCATCATTTCGTGATGCCACACTCATCAATGTTCAATTCCGGATGTCCGATTTAAAGAAAATCGACTTTACTGGAGCTTCGATGGATAAACTTACTTTCAACTTTTTAAATGGAGCGAAGGTTGATCTTAGCAGCGTGACCATCATCTAAAGGAGGGATTTCCAATGACGTTACCGATTGCGATTGTCGTATCCACCTCAATCATTTGTGTGACCGTATTTTTGACTGCGGTCGTTTTAAAAGGGATGAGCATGGGGGAATGATTGATTAAAGAACCCTGTGCTAAGACAATACACGTCTTAGCACAGGGTTTTTACGTTTTCAATTTAAATCCATGAATTTAAGTATAGAAGTAACAATTATCCTATATTAAGAGAAATGACCATTTTCCTTGCTGGTAAAAACCATTGATTTTATTTTCTGACTATTATACAATAACTCAAATTAACCTAATTTTATTTAACATTCCATGAAGAGAAAGAGTACGTTATAGTTTCTGTTCCAAAGAGAGCTGGTGCTTTGCTGAAAGCCAGTGTCCAGATAATAACCGAAGATCATCTCTGAGAAGTAAAGCCGAACCTTTAGTAAGCTTTACCGGTTTCCTCCGTTATAAGGGACAACATACAATTATGTTTGTAAAGGGCAGCAATGTGCTTTCTAAGCATTCCATTAAGCAAGAGTGGTACCGCGAGTTCCGAATCTCGTCTCTTAATGAGACGGGATTTTTTGTTTTAATCCAGTTAAATCAATGAAAATAAAGGCAAAGCAGGTGAAGGTCTAATGCAGACACTATTATTCGTAACAGATTTATACTATGAAGCAAAAGGAAGAAATTATTATGAGGAGGATTTGTTCCTTACTTCGGAACTTAGGGAAGATTTTCAATTGGTCATTTGTCACCCTGAAGACACTGAAACATTTGAAAAGGATTTTGACCTAATTGTATTTCGAAATGCTGGTCCAGTAGCAAATTTTAAAGATAAGTATCAAGCATTCCGCAAGAGAGTGGCTACTGGTTTGAAAACTTATAATTCATTTATTGGAAAGGCTGATATGAACGGGAAAGAATACTTAATTGAACTGACGAATGCCCAATTTCCTGTCATTCCAACTATCGATACCCTTGATTCTTTAAATAAACTTCCTAATGTAGAAATGTACATAGTGAAGCCGAAAGATGGTGCAGATTCCATCGGTTTGGCATTTGTCTCGAAAGATGAATTGGGAGAAAAAATCGATTCAGAATCAAAGAACCTATTGGTACAACCCTTTATCAACTTTGAGTATGAGGTTTCATTTTATTTTATCGATAAGGAATTTCAGTATGCTCTTTATGCACCAGACAAAGAGAAAAGATGGGGATTAAAGGAATATACACCAACAGAAAAAGATTTAGCCTTTGCTCAGCAATTTATTGAATGGAATAATCTTGATTGGGGGATTCAACGAGTTGATGCATGCCGGAATGAGCAAGGTGAACTTTTATTGGTTGAACTGGAAGATTTAAATCCCTATCTTTCCTTGCTGGAATTAACTGATGAGACCCGTCAGAACTTTGTAAAAGCGATGAAAAAATCAATACAGAAAGCTCTTCAAGCTTAGAATAACAAAGAAAGACTTTTAATTAAGTCGTTTCAGACTGTCGCAAAAATTCGTGAACGGACGAATAAAATTTGAGTTAGGTCCAACTGGGTTGCGCGGTCGAATAAACTGCGCGGGAGGTCGAAAAACTGGCTAGCCGAGATCCCACAGACGCGTGCTTTGGTGAGGCTTGGCAGACAGTCGGCGGCCGAAATCAAATGGAACGATTTTCAACTAAAAAAACTGCAGGCAAACTCGCTTTTCTTCGAGTTTGTCTACAGCCTGAAACGACTTTTAATTGTTAAACTATCTGAGATTTATGCCATTTCCATGCACTTTCAATAATCTCTTCCAAATCTATTGATGCTTTCCATCCAAGTTCTTCATATATCTTATTAGCTGAAGCAACCAGACGGGCTGGATCTCCAGGGCGACGGTCTGCATACTCTATGGTCGGCTTCACTCCTGTGACCTTTTCACAAGTGTCGATTACATCTTTAACCGAAAATCCTTTTCCATTCCCAAGATTGTAGATGGCCGTATCCTTCTTCCCGGACAATAGGGCTTGAAGCGCGATTATATGAGCTTTGGCTAAGTCCGTTACATGAATATAATCACGAATGCAAGTGCCATCTTTCGTGTCATAGTCTGTGCCAAATATGGAAATCTTCTCTCGTTGACCTAATAAATGCTGTAAAATAATAGGAATCAGATGTGTTTCAGGATCATGACTTTCACCGATTTCTGCCGAAACATGTGCTCCAGCCGCATTAAAGTAACGTAAAACGACATAGTGGAGTCCATATGCATTTGCAAAGTCACTTAAGATTTGCTCCACCATCAATTTCGAGCGGCCATATGGATTAATCGGATCAGTTGGCTGATCTTCATCAATCATATCCACATTTGGTATACCGTAAGTAGCTGCCGTTGATGAAAAAATGAAATTCTTAACATCATGCTTGAGCATGGTATTCACTAATGTAAGAGTTGCACCAACATTATTATCATAGTATTTATAAGGGTCTTGGACAGACTCGCCAACCAAGCTATTAGCAGCAAAGTGCATTACAGCTTTAATGGGATATTTAAGGAATATTTCATTCAAGACCGCTTCGTCCCCTAAATTACCTTCTACCAAGATCGACTTCGAATCGACCAGCGAAGGAAAACCGGTTGAGAGATTATCCAGAATGACAACCTCTTCTGTATTCACTAACTCTTTTACAAGATGACTTCCAATATATCCTGCACCGCCAACGACCAAAATCATATAATATTTACCCTTTCTTTTTAAACTGACTTCTTTACGTTATAAGTTCTCCCAACAAACCTCACGCGTCTTAAGAATTGGGCGTCCCTGGATCGCACGCTTTAGCCCTTTTAGCCATAATAATCCCCTCCAGGCAAGTCGTGTACAATCCAAAATTGTTACTGGTCTTAGTACACTTTCTACCTAAAGGGGATAGTATCACATAGGTGTTTTCTCTATTTAAAATGGTCTATCTGATTCCTGCTTTATGCATCTTGAGGATATTTTCCATTTCTTTTATAATGTCGTCTCTTAAATCAGGACGTTGAAGGGCAAATTCAATTGTCGTTTTCACAAAGCCATCAACAACTCCTACATCATAACGTTTTCCTTCAAAATCGTAAGCGAAGACTTTTTGGATTTCATTCAGTTTTTGGATCGCATCCGTTAACTGGATTTCACCGCCAGCCCCTGTTTCCTGCTTAGCTAAGAAATCAAATATTTCCGGGGTTAGTATGTATCTTCCCATGATGGCTAAATTGGATGGTGCCGTTCCTTGTTCTGGTTTTTCAACGAATCGGTTCACTTCGTATCTTCTGCCTTCTTGAGTAAGCGGGTCAATGATGCCGTATCTATGTGTTTCATTCTCATTTACTGGCTGCACTCCAATGATGGACGAACCTGTCGCATCATATTCGTTGATTAATTGACGTAATGATGGCACATCGCTTTGAACGATGTCATCGCCTAAAAGGACTGCAAATGGCTCATCACCAATAAAGTTACGTGCACACCAAACAGCATGTCCAAGGCCTCTCGGTTCTTTTTGCCTAATGTAGTGGATATTAGCTAAATTCGATGGGTATTGTACCTTCTCCAATAAATCGAATTTCCCTTTTTCCCTCAAGTTGTTCTCTAGTTCGTATGCATTATCAAAATGATCTTCTATCGCACGTTTATTCTTTCCAGTGACAATGATAATATCTTCGATTCCCGCTTTCACGGCTTCTTCTATAATATATTGAATAGTTGGTTTGTCCACTATTGGCAGCATTTCTTTTGGCATAGCCTTCGTAGCAGGCAAAAATCTAGTTCCCAATCCAGCTGCAGGAATTATAGCCTTTTTTACTTTTTTCATACTCTTGTTACTCCTCCATATCAACTTTAAAAATTAAATCCATATAATTTACAGTTTTTTCTTAATCACCATATTAATAGTAACATAGTCTGGTTTTTTGTTAAAATGTTTGTATATTCAATACTTTTTATATCCTATTTATTATATACCAATTTCTTCATAATTTAAAACTTATTGGGTAAATCTTTCATCTACAACTGTTTAGACACATAAATTGACACTATTCACCGTCTCTAGCTTGGAACGGAACGTCTGATAAAGTAAACATGGCCCTTTCCCGAACGAATATCAGGAAAAGGCCTTATTTTCTTGATTATACGGCTGTCAGGTCCAAAGACTGACTTATTTAGTACTATTGATCATCCCATTAATTTTTTCCATGAAAGCATTCATGACTAGGTTCAACTTCAGCTCGGCTTCTTCCATCGTTTCACCTTGGATTCCGAAATAGAATTTGATTTTAGGTTCTGTCCCAGATGGCCGTAAGCATACCCATGTGCCATCCTCAAGGAAGTACTTAATTACATTTGATTTAGGTAAATCAATGACTTCTTCCTTATCGGTGCCCACCGTCAGCTTCATGCCGCTTTGATAATCCTCCTGCACAGTTACACCTTTTCCGGCTATTTGCTTTGGAGGATTCTCACGGAATTGATTCAGTATCCCTTGAATCTGCCCAGCGCCTTCGATCCCCTTTAAGGTCAATGACTGGAGTCCCTCCAGGTAATATCCGTACTTTTCAAATATATTTAGCAAACCTTCATATAGGTCCATGCCCTGCTTTTTATAGTAGGCACACACTTCCACCGCAAGAACAGCAGCTTGGATCGCATCTTTATCACGGGCAAAATCCTTGATTAAATAGCCATAACTTTCTTCATACCCGAATAAGAATGTGTGCTTACCGCTTTTCTCATATTCGTTGATCTTTTCAGCTATGAATTTAAAACCCGTTAATACATCAACGGTCCCTAAGCCATATTCATTTGCGATCCTGCGGCCTATTTCAGAAGTCACTATCGTTTTTAAGACAACTCCATTGGGAGGTAAAGTGCGTTTCGATTTCTTTTCTTTTAAAAGATAATCCAATATTAGTGCACCAGTTTGGTTACCTGTAAGCACTACATATTCGCCATTCTTATTTTTAACGGCGATACCGAGCCGATCTGCATCCGGATCTGTTGCGATCAACAGGTCCGCCGATACCTCATTTCCTAATTCAATGGCCATTTCAAATGCTGCATGTTCTTCAGGGTTCGGTGATTTGACTGTCGAAAAATTGGGATCAGGCAATTCCTGCTCTTTAACAACATGTACCTTATCGTATCCCAGATCTTTTAAAGCCCGCCTAACCGACTTATTTGCTGTGCCATGAAGTGGTGTGAATACTACTGTCACATCAACTTCTTCGCTTAGATTTCTGTTTTCGGGCACAGTAAGCAACTTTTCATTATAAGCGGCATCGATTTCCTCTCCGACGATCTCAATGAGGCCCTGTGCTTTCAATGCCACTTCATCTTTTACCGAAATGGCAAGTTCATTTTCAATCGCATTCACGAATTCAATCACTTTATCAGCAGTAGCCGGAGGAAGCTGGGCACCATCTGGTCCGTACACTTTATAGCCATTATACTCAGGGGGATTATGACTTGCCGTGATAACGATCCCAGCATAGGCATTCAGTTCTCGAACGGCAAAGGATAACTCCGGCGTTGGTCTTAACTCATCGAATAGATAAGCCTTGATCCCTTCAGTAGCCAAGGTCTTGGCTGCTTCCAAGGCAAATTCAGGTGATTTAAAACGTGAATCGTAGGCAATCGCGACACCTCTGCGTTTTGCTTCATCACCCATCGATTGCAGATAATGGGCTAATCCCAATGTTGCTTTGCGGACCGTATAAAGATTCATTCGATTGGTACCTGCCCCAATTTCCCCGCGCATACCGCCTGTGCCAAATTCCAAGTTCTTATAAAACGCATCTTCAATATGTTTTTCATCATCTTGCATCTTGTTTAGTAATGACTTCATTTCCTCATCAAGGGCTTCGAAATTCACCCATGAGTGGTAAGAACATTTATAATCCATTTTCACATTGTCCTTCTTTCTTTCTGGTTCCCTGTTGGGAAATCTAGATGTTCTGCTAAAGACTAACAGTTATCACTGAAATAAAAAAAAAGCCATTCATAGGACTTTCTTCACTATATTATCAGCAATAAATGGATATCAGTCAATATTTTCAACATAAAAAGGTTTGTTAGGGATGGATAATCAATTGAATTTGAATGGAGGCAATAATCAGGGGATGGCGATGGATTCGGTGATCTTGGACATCAGCCCCTGCCTTAAGACAGGGGCTGATGTCCACTATAATGGATCACCTTACAAACAAATTATTCAGCTTCGGCAACAACCGTAAAGCGTTGATTGATGTGTTGCGGGTTTTCTATTTCATCAAGTACTGCAAGGGCAAAATCGGCATAGCTTACATAACTTTCCCCTTTTGAGTTTACAAGAAGGTTGTCTTTACCCAGTTTATACTCACCTGTTCTATTTCCTTGCGGATCAAAGAAGGCTGAAGGACTGATGAACGTCCATTGAATTCCAGTGGCATTATTTAAATCCTCAAGGTTCTTGGATTGATTAGATGCTGTTGCAAAGTATTCTTTCGGGAATTCAGGTGTTTCCAGTACACGTATCGTTTTCGCCTCGTCAACGAAAAGGCTTCCCGCTCCGCCAACAACGATCAGTTTAGTTTGAGGAGCCCCTTTCATGGCATCAATTAAGATTTTTCCTGCATCTACATGCAGATGTTCTTTCCCTGGTGCAGCACCAAAGGCATTCACTACCACATCAAATGCTTTAATATCTTCAGCTTTCAGATCGAATAGGTCTTTTTCCTGTACGGATGCTCCTTGAATTTGGACTTTGGCTTGATCCCTGACAATAGCCGTAACTTCATGTCCCCTAGTCAATGCTTCTTTTAAAATCATACTTCCAGCTTTTCCGCTCGCACCAATAATACCTATTTTCATTTTCAAATTCCTCCTATATCGTTTTTGAACCCTTAATTGAATTCTCAAATGTAACTGAATTACTTACATGTAACAATATAAGTTACAAGTCACTGATTTGTCAAATATATTTTATCCTGCCTTTAGTCTTATGAGTCATTACGATTGGTAAGTTTCGATTTTCGATGATATATTCCGGTTTTCGATGATATATTCCGACTTTCGATGATATATTCCAATTTTCGATGATATATTCCGGTTTTCGATGATATATTCCGGTTTTCGATGATATATTCCGGTTTTCGATGATATATTCCGGTTTTCGCCGATATATTCCTATTTTCGATGATATATTCCGGTTTTCGATGATAAAAAAAGCACCATTCCCTGTAGAGTTGACAAAGAATGGTGCTTTTTTCAAATATGGCGGTTCTTCCGCATTAGCAGTCCCATACAGATAGTAATGAGAGTAAAAGCAATAAAAGCCAAAAACGGAATCGTGATGAAGCCTAACCAATTAATATACTCACCGGAGCAAGGAACACCACTTTGGCACATTTCGAAATGCTGTAGTGCTGGAATTTTTTGCAGACTATAGTGATACCCTGAAACCAACATGCCCAAAATCGATAATGGGAGTATGTACCGATGGATTTTCAGGTCCTGCTCATAAAAGGCACGGCCCAATAAAATAACGAGCGGGTACATCAAGATCCTTTGATACCAACAAAAGGTACAAGGTACATAATGGAGAACCTCACTAAAATAGAGACTTCCAGCAGTGGCAATGATTGATAGGATCCACGAAAATAATAATGGCTTGTTCATCAACTATTTCTCCTTCGCTGCATCATCAACCATTTTCACTAAATCATCGATTGTATTTCCTTCAAACTTCTTGCCATTAACGAATAAGGAAGGTGTTCCAGAAACGCCTAATTCGTCGGCAATCTTCATATCCTTATTCCATTGGTCCTCAGAATTACCGGCTTTAAAAGAGGAAACGACCTTTTTCACATCTTTGTCATTTGCGATTTCTTTCAATGTATCTTCTAGGAATTTGTCCGTAAACACATCTTCCTTTTCATATTTCGGGTCATCTGGCTGCTTATCGTACAACAGCTCATGAAATTTCCAAAAGGTATCATTTCCTAATTCTTGATAAACACTTTCCGCAAATTTAGCGGATCTAATTGAATCGACGTTAATGAACGAATAATTCATGAAATAAAATTGTGCTTTTCCAGTATCAATCAATTCACTTTGTATAGAAGGAAAGAACTTCTCCTCGAATGTCTTACACACTGGACATTTATAATCACCAAATTCCACAATTTGAACAGGGGCCGATTTTTCTCCCAAATAGGGCTGTGATTTATAATCCATTTCAGATACAGCGGTATCTGTATCTTTGTCTTTCCCATTCGCTAAAAATATAAAGCCAATAATGATTACAGCGATTAACCCTATGATCCAAAACATGAATGCTGAAGATTGTTTTGGATTACCCTTTTTTTTATTAGCCATCATATACCTCCATCTGTTGTAGTTGTTTAGAAATTCCTTAAACAGCCATAATGGACACCTATAAGCACCATTAAGGCCGATTTCAGTTCCCCCTTCCTATATGCCTCTCACCTGTAACTGATTCATTTACACGTAATAATATAAGTTTCACTATGATGTTTGTCAATTACACATACCTTTTATTTTTGCTTCTTCTTAACGGCGTTACTTGACAGGGTAAAGGTTAATGGATAAATATTATTCTTGCACCCTCAATTATAACTTGTAACTACTTGAATTACATGTTAAATAATTTATACTATATAAGAATAGAGATTTTAAAGGAGAGAAAAAAGAGATGTCCATCAGTACCCGCTTTTCCGTAGGAATCCATATATTATCTCTTTTAGAAATAAATAAAGAAGGCGTTAACACTTCTGATTTTATTGCAAAAAGTGTAAACACCAACCCAGCATTAATCAGAAAAATCACCGGCATGCTGAAGAGTGCAGGTTTAGTCAACGTTCGTCCAGGTATTGCCGGAGCGACATTGGCCAAGGAATTATCGGATATTACTTTACTTGATGTTTACCAGGCTGTTAACGTTGTATCCGATAAAGAGTTATTTGGAATCCATGAAAATCCTAATCCAGCATGCACTGTTGGAAGAAATATACAAAATACGATAGAACCCATCTTTTCAGTTGCTGAACTTGCCTTGGAAAAGGCATTGGGAGTGGTAACGATCGAGGATGTCGTTAAGGATATTTTAGAAAAGGATAAAATGAAATAATCAATGCTTCATTTTATCCTTTTCGTCGATATGAAGCTTTTTTCGAGCTGGAAGTTGGTTTTAAAAACAAAAAACACATGAGTCGGTCTCTGTGTTTTTTGCTTCTTTCTTATTTGTACTTAGGAACTTCAATCGTCAATTTATAGGAATCTAATAAACTATACAAATTATAAATCTGTTTCACTTGTTTTGTTGCCCAGCCAATGTCAGTAGCATACTGGTGTGAAGCATATCCATATTTCTCTGCAGCTATAGGATTCCATCTCATTTTGTATAGCGTGTCCTGTCCAGCAGAGATATATCCTTTGGCGATAAATTCGGCTCCGCCTATGATGGCCGCTTCCGGAGTGAACCAGCCTGCATTATATGCGTATTGAGCGCCGCTGCTTAACGCTGTTCCGTCAAAAGCCCCCACTCCATACATATTATAGACCGTTTTCCCGTTCACCTTAACTCCAGTCGCCAACGGTGAAGTGCCATTCCCGGTTTCCAGCAAAGCATGTGAAATCAGGTAGATTTCATTCACCCCATACTTTTCCCCTGCCGAAGTGAAGGTTGCAGCTTGGCCTTGTAAAATCCCTTTACCTGAAAGGATTCTATCATTCACTTCAGAAACGTTCATGTTGGTGACTTGGGAGAGCTTAACGAACTGGAACGATTTGACTGGATCATTCACAAAATTATCCGGATTGAGATTATATTCTATATCTTCCGGGCTGGCATTTACCCATGTCTTGTTATAATCCACCTCATACCAATAGTATCCGTCAGCGCCCATGACTTTTGATTTGATATTCAATGATTGATAATTGCTGACAGCACCGACTACCCAATAATTAGATCCAGCTCCGCCCCTGACACGCCATCCAGTTCCTTTTACCGTACCTTTTGTTGGATTGATTAACGTTAACCCATCCTCTCGTATGTAGGTTTTATACGTTTTATCCGTTTGACCATTCACGGCCATTTGGATTTCAACCATCTTGTCCATCGAAAGATTGTACTCTTTATCGATCCTGATTATCGATCCATTAGAACTCCCTGGAACTTCCGGCGCTTTGGCTGTTAAATATTGCGTACTTACATATCCCGTTTTTCCATTAGCTGTGACTCTTGACCAGCCATTAGACTCAGAATATACATTTACGGCCGTATTGTTTACAAGCTTGGCAATAATCGAAGCGGAAGCTGATGCAGAAGAGCGCATATTCAGACTGGAGCCATCATTCACATTTACATATTTAACTAACGTGGTTTCTTCTTCGTCTGGATTCGGATCCGGGCTTTCCGGTACAGAACCAGGCTTCGTTTCTGATAGATATTGCGTACTGACGTAACCTTCTCCGCCATACGCTATAATTTTTGACCAGCCATTTGATTCCGAGATGACTTCTACCTCTGCACCCTTGGCCAATTTCACAATGATGGAAGCACTTTCTGACGGTTTATTCCGCATATTCAGAGAACCTGAGCTTACATTTACATATTTCGTCGTCGTTTTTTCAGGTATGATTGGATTGGGAGCCGTTCCTGGCTTCGTTGTTGAAAGATAGTCAGTACTTACATACCCATCTATTCCATTGGCCTTGATTTTCGCCCAGCCTTTGGATTCCGAATACACCGTCACTTTCGTTCCTTTTGAAAGCTTCCCGACTATGCTCGCACTTTCCGTTCCGCTTTTTCGCATATTGAGAGAACCAGAGCTTACATTTACATATTTCGTCGTCGTTTTTTCAGG
>NZ_JAWRYN010001721.1:0-231 GCF_046534585.1 Peribacillus sp. SIMBA_075
CAGGATGCTTGTGGAGAACAGATAAAAGCTGCGGCGCCGTTTGACAATATCAAATCGAATGACCTCGGCATTCTCCTTCTCACGAATGTCTCTTTTAGCAACGCCAAACCATGTCGGCCTCTTGAACAGATTAGTCTTAAGAAGCCACGCGAGAAGCCAACGCGATCCGAAGACATTTGTAAACAAGCTTACAATTAACGTCATGATCAGGATGACCGAAAAGCCCTGAAT
>NZ_JAWRYN010001722.1:0-231 GCF_046534585.1 Peribacillus sp. SIMBA_075
CGTCGTTGCTGCGCGGGCCGTGCCAGGGCTCGTACTGGCCGGCGCGCTTGATGTCGGTGATGGTGACGTCCAGGCGGTCCCCGGCCGGCAGCGCCTTGCCCGCCGAGGTGCGGAAGTACTCGGCCAGCGACTTCACCCAGTCACCCTGCTGGGCTTCGAAGCGGTTGCCGCTGAAGCGGATTTCAGCGAACTGGGCCGGGTCGGTCCAGCTCACCGATACCGGGCCTTCGG
>NZ_JAWRYN010001723.1:0-231 GCF_046534585.1 Peribacillus sp. SIMBA_075
CACCTCACTTGCTGGATGGCCGGTCTATACATTCGGCACAGAAGAGCAAAAGCAGAAATACTTGCGCCCGATGGCTGAAGGCACAAAAGTCGGTGCTTACGGACTTACTGAACCATCTGCAGGATCAGATGCAGGAAGCATGAAAACGAGCGCGAAAGAAGACGGCGACCATTACATCCTGAACGGATCGAAAATCTTCATCACGAACGGCGGCATCGCTGACATCTACGT
>NZ_JAWRYN010001724.1:0-231 GCF_046534585.1 Peribacillus sp. SIMBA_075
GCTTTGACGAATAAAATCACCGGGAATAGAAAATACTTGCTTCGTTTTGTTGTAAAGGAAGCTTAATTTCTTAAATGGAATTCTCGTTTCAATTATATGATCGATATATCCTTCCAAAGCGATTCGACAAGCAAGTGAGCCTTTGAAGCGCAAACGATGCCGCGCTATCTCCTGCTGCCTCTCATCCTGGCCCTCTTCAAAAAACAGTTGCAAGGGTTTATCCGGGCTAAT
>NZ_JAWRYN010001725.1:0-231 GCF_046534585.1 Peribacillus sp. SIMBA_075
GGGTGAGTTGATTCACTCAGCACCAGTTATCTCGTATCCGAATGAACAGCATGAACACATTGAGAAAACGTTACTTGCTGACTACGCATTTGAGTATGGGGTAAATCATACAGCATTCCTTTTAGGATACGGCATGTTATTTAATCATGCATATAATCCGAATGCAACGTATGATATTGTCTTTGAGAATCACACGTTTAACTTCTTTGCTTACAAAGATATAAAAGCGGG
>NZ_JAWRYN010001726.1:0-231 GCF_046534585.1 Peribacillus sp. SIMBA_075
GTAGATGTTTGTAAAAGATACACGAAAATACTCGTAAAAAAGAAAATATTGCATTCATATGATTTTCGAATCATCTTTTTGAATACAATTGACTTTCATATCGCATATCCTCTAGTCTAGTAAATGAAAATGATAATCTTTATCAATTGGAGGAGTGTTTTATTATGTCCATCAAAACCGTTTCTAAAAATCAGCAGTTTTTAGAGCAGCAAAATCAAAGAGAATCTAATG
>NZ_JAWRYN010001727.1:0-231 GCF_046534585.1 Peribacillus sp. SIMBA_075
GGGTGTCGATATCGGTCAGCTGCAGGCGTGTGTCATTACCGGGTATCCAGGCTCCGTTGCGAGTACGTGGCAGCAGGCGGGTCGTGCAGGGAGACTACAAGGAGAGTCTGTGGTCGTGATGGTCGGCAGCTCGACGCCGTTGGATCAGTACGTCATCGCTCATCCCGAGTATTTTTTTGATCGCAGTCCAGAGACAGCGCGGATCAACCCAGACAACCTGATCATACTGGT
>NZ_JAWRYN010001728.1:0-231 GCF_046534585.1 Peribacillus sp. SIMBA_075
GGATGCTGCTGCAGGAGGCTGAAACCGGCCGCCACGCGCGAACGCAGCAGCGGCAGGTCGCGGTAGTACTTGCCGGCCTCGGCGGAGGCGGCGTCGCCGGTCGGGCGGACGTCCGCGCCATAGAGGTCCGCGGCGAACGCGACGTATCCCCGCCGCGCCAGCATCTGCGCGCGCATGCGGACGTTGTCGGCGACCCCGAACCAGTCGTGCAGCACGAGGATGCCCGGCCTC
>NZ_JAWRYN010001729.1:0-231 GCF_046534585.1 Peribacillus sp. SIMBA_075
GTTTTGTCACTTTGGCTGTAGGACCAGGAACAGAGCCTTTCAGCAACAGAATGTGTGACGGGTTGCTGGGATCAGATTCTAGCATTACCCGCAGGACAGGCGGTGCCCACAAGTCGGGAAAGCGGTTCATGCTTGTGATTCTCGCTGAGTTGGAAGGGAAGGTCTTGTACTGCTTTAATAATTCAATCACGCCCAAACCGCGATATTGGGATACATGGGACACCCATCCAC
>NZ_JAWRYN010001730.1:0-231 GCF_046534585.1 Peribacillus sp. SIMBA_075
GGCCAGATCATCTGGCGCACCCCGGAAACAGGCGTGCTTGCAGGCGGCACGCAATCCCGCACGGATGGGACGATTGCTGTTTGGTAACAGAACAAGGCGTTAAATCGACCGACCTCGCCATGGCCTTTTTCCGCGCAGGCATGCTCGGCTTTGGCGGCGGCCCGGCAGTCATCCCGATCATGCAGCGCGATGTCGTGGACCGCTACAACTGGTTGACAGACGAAGAATACG
>NZ_JAWRYN010001731.1:0-231 GCF_046534585.1 Peribacillus sp. SIMBA_075
ATGGAAAGGAGGCTGACCTGTGCGTGTACGTAAATGGGTAGCTCTTGCAACGTTAGCATACATATTGTACGGTCTGTTTATTTATTTTTATTTGTTTCTAATGGGTGATTCATCTGTTCCTTAAAGTGTGAAAGGGACAAGTGCAGACCCGCATACCTTTATGACAAGCCATGAGCTTGTCATCAGCGAGAATTTCTCGAAAATACGTAACCTGCTGTACTTTATGACAAT
>NZ_JAWRYN010001732.1:0-230 GCF_046534585.1 Peribacillus sp. SIMBA_075
CGTCGCGCAGAGCCGCCGCGCATGGCTACCATGGGCGCCATCGGCGACGACGCCCGGAGGTCCCATGCAGAAGGTCAGCACGTTCCTGTGGTTCGAGCACGGCGTAGAGGAGGCCGCAGAGCTGTACACCTCGCTCCTGCCCGACTCCCGCATCCTGCACGTCCAACAGTTCGGCGCGGGGATGCCCGATGGTCTCGTCGTCGTCCGTTTCACGCTCGGCGGCGTGGAGT
>NZ_JAWRYN010000197.1:0-371 GCF_046534585.1 Peribacillus sp. SIMBA_075
CTTCATCAACTAAAACGTATCCAGAAGGATGTCCTGCATTTACATATTCAATTGTTCTATTTTTTGTATTCACTACTAAGTATATTGCTGTAAAATAATATGGAATATGATCATTGTCATTATGTAACAGAGTCATATATTTATTTAAGTCTTTAATGACCAATTCTGGATCAATTAAACATTTACTTGTTTCACGTAATACAGAAGAAATAAACATACAAACTAATGAAGCAGATATACCATGTCCCATCACATCTAATAATATAATACCGTAGCGGTTTTCATCGATTTTATACCAATAATACATATCTCCAGCTAGTTTGAATGAAGGTAAGTAACTTGCTTCAATTTTTATATGATCTTCTCTTAAT
>NZ_JAWRYN010001733.1:0-230 GCF_046534585.1 Peribacillus sp. SIMBA_075
CATTCACCCCTAGTTTAAGCGAGATTGACGAAGACGGAGCTATAGAACTTACGTTTAGAAATGGCAGCACTCAAGTAGCTAATAAGATAACGTATCTCAAAGCTAACTTAAAGGAAGGTGTATGGACTCAACTGTCTATCCAATTAGACGCTCCTACAAGTGCAGCTAACTCAGTTAACGTACGTATGTATGTCCGGAAAAACGGTAACGTATGGTTCTCTCAGCCGATG
>NZ_JAWRYN010001734.1:0-230 GCF_046534585.1 Peribacillus sp. SIMBA_075
GTCGGCGGCAACGGTGGCAAGGGCGGTACCGCAGGCGACGTGCTGGCCACCAACGCCGGGCAGATCCTGACTTCCGGCTCGGATGCCTGGGGCCTGCTCGGGCAGAGCGTGGGCGACGGCGGCGGTAACGGCGGCATGAGCAAGTCCGAAGCCTATGACCTGGCCACGAATGCCGAGCTTCCCACGGTGCAGGTTTCGGTAGGCGTAGGCGGTACCGGTGGCGACGGTGC
>NZ_JAWRYN010001735.1:0-230 GCF_046534585.1 Peribacillus sp. SIMBA_075
CTGGGTCCGGCAGTCGCGGCTGAAGCCGCTCCTGCAAGAGGCGGCCGCGTGGCTGGAGCAGGGCCCCGCGGCGATGCCCGGTGGATGGGCAGCCGCGAAGCGGCCATGTCACGCCACCCCCATAGGTCATGGGTCCGATCTGGCCTCCGGTGTCAACTCTGTCACCGGCTGTCGTTAAACTCGGCGTATCCCCACGCAGGATCCTTGATTGATGCTTTCCCGATTCCGTG
>NZ_JAWRYN010001736.1:0-230 GCF_046534585.1 Peribacillus sp. SIMBA_075
TGGTAAGTCATGACGGTTACCTACTTCAAAGTCATTCGGGTCATGAGCTGGTGTAATTTTTACAACGCCTGTTCCGAAATCTTTTTCTACGTACTCATCAGCAATAATCGGAATCTCACGGCCTACGATTGGAAGTGTAACTGTTTTCCCGATTAAATGTTTGTAACGATCATCTTCTGGATGAACTGCTACTGCTGTATCACCAAGCATCGTTTCTGGACGAGTAGTAG
>NZ_JAWRYN010001737.1:0-230 GCF_046534585.1 Peribacillus sp. SIMBA_075
CTGTAAGTATTTTGCTTTTTATATCATCGATAATGATCTGGTACTTCTTTTTCATCGTTTCACTTCTTTCTCAGTTGATCATCTACTCGGATTGAGAAGAAATTGTATGGACATATTTTAACATGGTTGTCGAATCAAAAACAGGCGCTTTCCCTTTCTGTCGTCTCAGCTTTAGAAAAGTGCAGGTTTTTGTCATATTGTGTATGTACAACTATATTTAATATTGACAT
>NZ_JAWRYN010000198.1:0-370 GCF_046534585.1 Peribacillus sp. SIMBA_075
CTTTGAACTGAGCAGGATCAACGATCTCTTCTTTGTCCGACACATTCCATAGATGGAGCATGCGGCCGGTCTTTAATTCATCTGCTTCAAGCGCTGCAATGAGCCTGACGTAATCCCCCTTGATTCTCGGATTCATCTGATACATTCCTTTTGACAGGCGTAAAAATTCATGCCCCTTCTTCACAGAACCATAGGACTGATTCGTTTGTTTGAATTGTGCGTCAAGCGATTGGTAAAGCCCTTTTTCATCCTCGAAAACGAGTATATGATCAGTGGAAGCTGGCTGAGACGGACCGATATGTTCCTTCGCCCATATGCGTTTGAAAAACCAATCTGGGAGTGTTTGATCATTTTCTGAGGCAAGATCAAG
>NZ_JAWRYN010001738.1:0-230 GCF_046534585.1 Peribacillus sp. SIMBA_075
CAAAAGGATGTTTATATCGGCGTACCTGCTGTTTTAAATCGCGGCGGTGTTCGTGAAATTTTAGAAGTGGAATTAAGTGAAGAAGAAGAATTAAAATTCGATCACTCTGTTCAAGTATTGAAAGAAACAATGGCTCCAGTTCTTTAATCGTTTATTCAAAAAAGCAATCCAATTTATTTTGGATTGCTTTTTTTGATTGTTCCTTGAAAACATGAGTTATTTTCTATCAT
>NZ_JAWRYN010001739.1:0-230 GCF_046534585.1 Peribacillus sp. SIMBA_075
GTTACTAGCAAAGCGGCGTGAGCACCCTGGCAAGCTTCTGCAGGGGTACCGAAATACGAAACGCCTGGAAAAAGCTTTTGAACTGCAGGAGATGCAATCGGATCGTAAGCGCGAATACTGGCCCCGCAGCGTTGCAATTCCTCGATGATCGCAAGTGCCGGCGCTTCCCTGATATCATCGGTATCAGGCTTAAAAGCTAAACCGAGCAAAGCTATTTGTTTGCCTTTCAG
>NZ_JAWRYN010001740.1:0-230 GCF_046534585.1 Peribacillus sp. SIMBA_075
TCCAAATGGTAGACCACGGAAATCTTGGTCTAATCCAGCTACAATGACACGATAGCCACGATTTGCCAATACTTGCACCACTTCCACAATGTCCCCATCAAAAAATTGTACCTCATCGATTGCAATAACATCCATTTCTTCTGTTACATGGTTAAATATATCTTTTGAAGCTGAAACAGGAACTGCTTTAACCTTTAATCCATTATGTGATACAACATCTTCTTCACTAT
>NZ_JAWRYN010001741.1:0-230 GCF_046534585.1 Peribacillus sp. SIMBA_075
TGTTTTGATTGTGGAACATACACTAAAAACGTTAACAAAATTAGTAGATGCACCCACCAAGAGAAATAGAACACAGAAATGGCTGCGGTTTCATTTATTCCCGAGAAAACGTAAGCGATTGCAGAAGCGATCGGTTCACTCCATGAAAGCTCCTCGCCGTGCCATATAATTCCCATCCCATTACCGAGTAGCACAGAAATCATTAAGCCACCAATAAAGATAAGAACAAG
>NZ_JAWRYN010001742.1:0-230 GCF_046534585.1 Peribacillus sp. SIMBA_075
CTTTAATGAGAACGGGATTATGCTAACCGGTTTACAATCTATTAAAGGAAAAACATATTACTTTAACGAAAATGGTACTATGGTTACAGGTTGGAAAGAAGTAGATAACAAATGGTATTATTTTAATGAAAATGGTATTAAAGTTCCTAATGTATTTTTAGATGTCCCAGAAAGTCATTGGGCGTATGAACAAATATCATATATGGCAGGAAATAAAATTATAAATGGAT
>NZ_JAWRYN010001743.1:0-230 GCF_046534585.1 Peribacillus sp. SIMBA_075
GGCGACCTCGACCGGGCAATCGATTTACCTGCTGCTGAAAGATATCGATGAGGAAGGCGTCCGACTCATGATGGAACGCTACCGGGACAAGGTGAAGCAGGAATTGAATTTACTGGATTCACCTTATGAAGTCAGAAAGGAGCAGGTGTCCAATTTAAATGAATTGTCGCGTGCTTTAGGTAAGGCCATATGAATATAATCATCACCGCCACTGTCGTCCTGTTTTGGAT
>NZ_JAWRYN010001744.1:0-230 GCF_046534585.1 Peribacillus sp. SIMBA_075
TAGCGGATGCGTTCGCAAGCGGTGGCTATGTTCCAGAAGAAATTTCGCCAATGCGGATGGGCCGTCACGGTCAACCGGATGAAATCGCTGAAGTTGTCCTGTTTTTGGCTTCTGATAAAGCGAGCTTTATGGCTGGGGCAGTGGTCAGTGTAGATGGAAGCTTGACCGTCTAACATCACAAAGAGGCTGATTCAATCATATTGATTGGTCAGCCTCTTTTGTAATCAGCC
>NZ_JAWRYN010001745.1:0-230 GCF_046534585.1 Peribacillus sp. SIMBA_075
GAAGCAGCTGGATGACGTGACATGGGAGTTCAAACTGCGCTCCGGAGTTACTTTCCACGATGGAACTCCATTTAATGCAGAAGCTGTGAAAGCGACGATTGCACGCGTCCAGGACCCGGCAGTTGGCTCCAATCGCGCCAATCTGTTTGAAGCAATCAAGGAAGTAAAAGTAGTGGATGACCAAACCGTTCAATTTATTCTTCACTATCCATACACACCACTCTTGTCTG
>NZ_JAWRYN010000199.1:0-370 GCF_046534585.1 Peribacillus sp. SIMBA_075
ACATATTCCGGTTTTGCCCGTTATGTTTACGGTAATAGGGAGCGTGCTAGGTGCGCCGCTGGGTAGCCGCGTCAGCGCAAAAATCGATGTTAAGTATCTTCGGTATGGCCTGATTGTTTTGATCTGTGCGACGGCGATCAAGATTTGGAGTGATATCCTGTAAAGAGAAGGAGCTTTTCATTGCAAGAGCTCTTTGCGTCTATTTTAATACCTATAGTGGTATAAGTATATTGAGGGAGGTCTCAAAATGGATACGCAAAAAGAAAAAACAACGATTGTCCTGTTTAGTGGGGATTTAGATAAAGCAATTGCTGCATTTATCATTGCGAATGGTGCCGCTGCCTACGATCATGACGTTACGATTTTCTTT
>NZ_JAWRYN010001746.1:0-230 GCF_046534585.1 Peribacillus sp. SIMBA_075
CTTCCTAAACTTATAAAAAAGCTTTCTCGTACACATAAATCGTAATCTACCTCCTATCTAACTATGAATTTACTTTGGACAAACGTTTTTTACAGGCGTTTGTTCTATTTATTATTAAACAAATAATTGACACTCCTACCGCTTAGTGGAAGTTCTTTTCTCATATCCTAGACGTGTAAGAGGCGGAGTGCCTTTATCTACTTGTTCTGTTAAAGGTCCTATTATTTAAG
>NZ_JAWRYN010001747.1:0-230 GCF_046534585.1 Peribacillus sp. SIMBA_075
TAGTCGGAATGCAATATCCGCTGCTGTTGGGGGCGATAATCGGAATGACGAATGTCATTCCTTATTTTGGTCCCATAATCGGGGCCATTCCTGCAGTGATTATCGCCGCGACCATGTCAGTGAAAATGGTATTGATCATTGCGATCATCGTGCTTGCACTCCAATTCCTTGAGGGGAATATCATGTCGCCGCTCATAGTCGGTAAAAGCCTTCATATGCATCCGCTGTTC
>NZ_JAWRYN010001748.1:0-230 GCF_046534585.1 Peribacillus sp. SIMBA_075
TGAAGAAGGACCTGCCGCCTTATAGTACATCCTCCGCCGCGTGGCGGAGGATCTTTTTAAGACAGAAAAAAACTCTGTGTAATCATCTACACAGAGGATCTTGCAAGACATTAAGATTGTTTTGTTTCTTCTAACTGACTGCTGTCTTTAGAGGAATCTGAAGACTTTTCTTGATCAGAGGATTTCCCCTTCTCATCAGACTTTTCTTCAGATTTTTCTCCAGCAGGCTC
>NZ_JAWRYN010001749.1:0-230 GCF_046534585.1 Peribacillus sp. SIMBA_075
GAGAAAAAGCGGGCCCATGGCTGAAACAATGGACCTTGCTGATCGAAAAAGCAGTGGTCGAACGCCGCTTGGCCAATGATAAAGAACGGATAAAGGACTGGTTCATAGATGAATATCACCGTCACACATAAATTGGCGACTCGGCTATTGGAAGCAGGGGAGCAGCCGGTCTCCGGCCAGCAATTGGCCGAAGAATTCGGGGTTTCCAGAACGGCCATTTGGAAGCATAT
>NZ_JAWRYN010001750.1:0-230 GCF_046534585.1 Peribacillus sp. SIMBA_075
CTAATGGTTTACGCTTTAACAGCCATGCCAGCACCACGAAATCAATGAGCATCAGCACAAACAGCGGGTGGAACAACTCAGTCATGCTGCTGCCCATATCCCCCATGTTCTTGGCTTGAAATAACACGGGAATGGTAATGAAATCAATATAAAAACCGTAAAAGATCGTATTTGATATCAAGATGGCTGTCAGAATAAAATTTGCGGTCAATAAAAAAACCTTTTGTTTG
>NZ_JAWRYN010001751.1:0-229 GCF_046534585.1 Peribacillus sp. SIMBA_075
GGAGGCACGATGTTCGGGGTGGTCCCAAAAGTGGTGTGGTCGAAACGCTACCCTGCTAACGGGCAGAATCAGATCGAATTGCCGACGCATCCGATTTTGGTGCAATTCAAAGGCCATAATATTTTGGTCGACAGCGGCCTCGGCAATGGCAAATTGACCGATCGCCAAAAGCGCAACCTGGGCGTGTCCTCAGAATCCCGCGTCGAAGAGGAGCTGCAAGAGCTGGGCT
>NZ_JAWRYN010001752.1:0-229 GCF_046534585.1 Peribacillus sp. SIMBA_075
CTGGTATTGACGGCGATTCTTTACGGTTTCGGAAAAATCCGTGTGCCGGCATTGCTGCTGGGGACAGGCTTGCTGCTAAAAGTGGCCGGCAATTTATGGCTGGTGCCCGGATACGGCATTACCGGGGCAGCAATTGCCGGCAATATTGGCTTGGTCTTTATTGCGGCAGCGCTCATCTGGTATATGAAAAAAGTTTGGCCACTGCAGTTTGCGCACATCCGTTTTTACG
>NZ_JAWRYN010000200.1:0-370 GCF_046534585.1 Peribacillus sp. SIMBA_075
GTATGAAATTCTTTAAATCCGGCTCATTTTTCAAGCTTGTTTTCGCCAGCTCTTCCCATTGATCTTTTCGGCTTTTGGTCCTTTTTTTTTCTCCATCTTCCCGGGCAACTTCCAGTACGATATTAGCAGGCTCTCCAAATATAGCGACTAACTCTTCGATAATTTTGACAGAGCGCCAGATTCCACGCTTCAATGCCGGTGACCCAGCCAACTCTTCAACGTCTTGATAGCTAATTTTCTTTGTTCCAGATATACTTTGCTGATTCATTTTTTGGATTTTCTTTTCTAGGCCGAATTCTTTGTCTTTTAAAACCTCCATGAACACGGATGAGTGCTGCTCCATGTGCTCCATAACGCTTCTTCCTTGTTC
>NZ_JAWRYN010001753.1:0-229 GCF_046534585.1 Peribacillus sp. SIMBA_075
GATCCGTGACACCTTCAGGGATAAAGCCAATTATACCGGCACTGAAGAACCACGGGAATTGACGGCATTCGCCCGTAGCCAACTGCGGGAAGTGTTTATGGAAGCGGATATCGGTGTAACCGGCTGTAATTTTGCAGTAGCCGACTCGGGATCTATTTCGCTTGTAACAAACGAAGGCAACGCTAATATGGTGACCACTTTCCCGGACACGCAAATAACGGTTATGGGG
>NZ_JAWRYN010001754.1:0-229 GCF_046534585.1 Peribacillus sp. SIMBA_075
CTGAACAAATTAACTACGTAAAGGCGTTTCATAACTCATCTGTATTTTGTTGCAAAGATAATCCTTATCGTGAAGTTAATTCTCAAGACGCCCTTAAAGGTACTGCATATACGTTCTGGACTGAGCGCGGCATTGAACTAACTGATGAACAATTACTAGCTCAAATTTTGCCTTTAATAAAAAACTATTTGAACATAAGCCAAAACTAATCATGCCTTGTGATATGTCG
>NZ_JAWRYN010001755.1:0-229 GCF_046534585.1 Peribacillus sp. SIMBA_075
GAACGAGCGATCCGCATGGCTCTCCCGCCCTTGGTCGGACTGCCTACCGACCGCAAGATCATCGGCCCGCATCCCTTTCTCGCCGTCGGCGAGAAATATGTTCGTGCCGTGGTCGAGGGCGCCGAGGCCACGCCCGTGCTGCTGCCCGGCCTGCACCCGCCGGTGCTGGCCGAGGCCTGGCTCGAACGCCTGGATGGCCTGCTGCTGACCGGCTCGGCCAGCAACATCG
>NZ_JAWRYN010001756.1:0-229 GCF_046534585.1 Peribacillus sp. SIMBA_075
CGAGATGGTACCCCTAGTGGGTTTAACATGATATCAATCGGCGTTCCATCTGGAAGATACGGCATATCTTCTTCTGGAAGGATTTTAGAGATAACCCCTTTGTTACCATGTCTTCCGGCCATTTTGTCACCCTCAGAAATTTTACGTTTCTGAACGATGTATACGCGGACTAACTGGTTCACACCTGGTGGTAATTCATCTCCATCTTCACGGTTGAAGACTTTTACAT
>NZ_JAWRYN010001757.1:0-229 GCF_046534585.1 Peribacillus sp. SIMBA_075
GAACGTATCAAATATTAAATGCAGTTGGCGATTCGTTATTTTATTTCTTCCCGATCTTCTTAGGATATACAGCAAGTAAGAAATTCGGAGGATCACCATTCATCGGTATGGCAATTGGGGGAGCGTTAGTCTATCCGGCTTTATTAGGTTTAAAAGCAAGTGAGCCATTATATACGTTATTTGCAGGAACGATGTTTGAATCACCAATTCATATTACGTTTTTAGGCAT
>NZ_JAWRYN010001758.1:0-229 GCF_046534585.1 Peribacillus sp. SIMBA_075
CGGGACGACGAGGCGTACTGGCCCTTCATGGACCGATAGTTCAGCGTTATCCCTTACGCTAGGCTGAAGGCTAGCCGTTGCGCTTGAACCTCCAGAAATATCCGACTAAAGGTATGGATAAGCAGGATCGCGCATAAAGTGCGGGCCTTACTCTGAATATCTCCCCACCTGTTTTTTCCAAGGCAAGTACTCCACAAAAACGACGCGGTGGGCTACTCCATCTTCCCTT
>NZ_JAWRYN010001759.1:0-229 GCF_046534585.1 Peribacillus sp. SIMBA_075
GTGTTGCTTTCTTTAAAGGCTTCCATGATACGTCCTGAATCTATCTGTGATCCCCTGGAAAGTCTATCGTTCGCAATTACACACACAACATCAAATTCACCTGATCTGATTCTAGGCAACAATCTAGAAAAAATAGGCCTATTATCAATAGAATCAGAAGAGACAACTTCTTCGAACCACTCTACATCTGTAAAACTGTATCTATTTAAGAGTGCTTTTAGTTGATCCC
>NZ_JAWRYN010001760.1:0-229 GCF_046534585.1 Peribacillus sp. SIMBA_075
TCACTCCTCCCGTTATGCATCGCCTTTTCTTTTCCAGGTGCCTATGTTAGATTACTTCGTATGAGTCCGATAGTCCTTCTGTTGGACAAATTTTTGTGCGGGAATATAGGGAGTGACAGTAGTGAGACAGATTGCAATCAGTGGTACGGGAGGAAAGGTGCGCGCTGCCTTGCTGGAGGGAGGTCGGCTGAGGGAGTGGCGAACAGCGCATGAGGGCTCAGAAGTCGTG
>NZ_JAWRYN010001761.1:0-229 GCF_046534585.1 Peribacillus sp. SIMBA_075
GCCACGCTGTTCCAGCACAAGCACTTCACCGCCGTGGATACCCGCATGACGGCCCTGTCGGTGTATGGCCTGAGCTTCGGCCTGCCGGCCTTCGCGCTGCTGAAGATCGTGCTGCCTGCGTTCTATTCTCGCCAGGACACCCGCACCCCGGTGCGCGCCGGCGTCGCCGCGCTGGTCGTCAACATGCTGCTGAACTTCCTGTTCCTGGCGATCCTGTACCAGATCATGG
>NZ_JAWRYN010001762.1:0-229 GCF_046534585.1 Peribacillus sp. SIMBA_075
TTGTTCAAGTGACACATACACTTTCTCGACACCGGACAATGCACCGACGCTGTCTTCTACCGCTTTTACACAATGCTGGCAGCTCATGCCGCTTACTTGCAAATGAACTTGTTCTTTCATGAAAAATTCCTCCTTGGTATAAGGTAAGCGAATCGCTTCCTCTATCTATTATTTTCTCATCAGCTTTTGGAACGTGACGAGCAGTTCGTCCAGGATCTCTTCATCGCCC
>NZ_JAWRYN010001763.1:0-229 GCF_046534585.1 Peribacillus sp. SIMBA_075
TAGTGTCGTTACATGCTCATGTACGCGGCTCGGAATCGCATACGCATATAAACGAACCGCATGATCCACCCTTGCTACTTCACCTTTCATTTGCTCCATCATTTTCAGTTTCGCAGCCGAAATTTTACACTCGTGCTGCAGTCGGTTTAATTCCTCATCTTTTTGCACCGTACGCTGTACATAACTTTCTACAGCCTCTAAAAACAGTTTAGATTTCGCAACACCGACC
>NZ_JAWRYN010001764.1:0-229 GCF_046534585.1 Peribacillus sp. SIMBA_075
CGTATAATTGCTTGTCCAAGTCGAGAACCATTGCTTTGCTTTTTGTCTGTCGGCTTGGCGAGAAAAGCACACGAGCCGAAAAAAGTTCCGCAAGGACAAAGAAAAAAAGAAAAGGCGTTAGCCTTTAGGTGAGGATTAACGAACCGACTTTTTGATATTGAGGGTGGAGATTTTTGAGTGGTTTTCTCAAAAATACAACCCGTTCCTTGCGGAACTTTTAGCCCTATAT
>NZ_JAWRYN010001765.1:0-229 GCF_046534585.1 Peribacillus sp. SIMBA_075
TTGAGCATTTGTTTCCGCATAAGAAAGTGCGCCTGGGCGATCGTATTAATGTGAAAAACAAAGATGTGAAGCCGGCTATTTATGCGCGGGCCCGGGTACTTCGCGTGATTCGCAGCATTAGCAATCCAGCCTCCAAGCGCTACATCATCGGAGAAATCCGTGAGCAAAGCGAAGAAGAAGTCCGCAAGGTATTTCGTGAGCTCCAAGCCATCTATGGCGTCAAAATGAT
>NZ_JAWRYN010001766.1:0-229 GCF_046534585.1 Peribacillus sp. SIMBA_075
GAGCAAGAAGGCAATACCGAACAGCTCATCGTTACAAAGGACGGCTTCGCTGACCTTGAAAATCCGTCAACCGACTCCAAGCACTATCTTTATTTTCGCCAGTTCGAAGCACAAGGAATGGAACATTTCCCGATTGCGCTTACAGAAGGGCGCTTGCCTGAAAACGCCAATGAAGTCGTCATCTCGGAAACTGTGAACAATAGCTCTGAAGAGTCCTATGAAATCGGCG
>NZ_JAWRYN010001767.1:0-229 GCF_046534585.1 Peribacillus sp. SIMBA_075
CTAATTTATCGGCAACTCCTTCGATGCCTTTCGTGCTGCCACCCACAATGTAAGCTGTCTGCGCCATTTTTCCTTTAACTGCTGCGCGTTCGATCACTTTAATCTTTCTGCGGATAGAAAGCTTCCTAGCTGTAACATAATCATTTTCTGAGTTAATAACGATTAATTCTTTATCCAATTCGTCGGCCTCCTTTGGTTTTTCTGCTGGTTTGCTGACTACTGGTTTGGG
>NZ_JAWRYN010000201.1:0-368 GCF_046534585.1 Peribacillus sp. SIMBA_075
CGTGAGCTTGCCGATCATCAGCAATCAAGCGTTCTTGTGTATGGGGATTTCGAGCACGCTGATGAAGCCTTTATCCGCATGCATTCCATTTGCCACACTGGCGATATTTTCGGAAGCAAGCGCTGCGACTGCGGTTTCCAATTGAAGCAGTCCATGCGAATGATTGAGGACAATGGAGCAGGTGCGCTGTTTTATTTAGCCAACCATGAAGGGCGCGGCATTGGCCTTTTCAGTAAAGCCGTGGCTTACATCCTTCAAGAGAACGGCTATGATACAGTGGAAGCAAATGAAGCGCTTGGTTTCGAAGATGATACGCGTCAATATGAAGAAGCCATTGCCGTTCTTCAAACACTTCGTACAAAGCCAGT
>NZ_JAWRYN010001768.1:0-229 GCF_046534585.1 Peribacillus sp. SIMBA_075
CTCCGGTGGCAACCCAGCTCTTCACAAAGGCATCGCAGAACTCGTTGAACAATGCCGCGAACGCGGCTGGCGCACCGCTGTTGAAACGCACGGCAGCATCTGGCAGGACTGGCTCACGGAAATCGATGAAGTGACGGTATCCCCGAAACCGCCAAGCTCAGGCATGATTTTGGACTATTCCAAGCTCGATGCAATGCTTGTCAGGCTATCTGCGGCTCAAGCCAGCCTG
>NZ_JAWRYN010001769.1:0-229 GCF_046534585.1 Peribacillus sp. SIMBA_075
ATTTAAAAGGGGTATAGACGATGCAACACGTTACTTTAGTACCACTCGATTTACGCTATGCAAATGTGATTTTCAAGCTATCAAGTGATCCACACATAAAAAATGCATTAGGAATAAAAGTAGAAAAGATAGAAGACACGAAAGCATTTCTTCTTTTCGCAATAGAAGAAGAGCGCAAAAAGAGGTCTTTATCGAGAATGATTGTAAATGAAGAAAACGAAATAATTGG
>NZ_JAWRYN010001770.1:0-229 GCF_046534585.1 Peribacillus sp. SIMBA_075
AGGGATTGGTGCGATAATTGGTACAGGAGTTCTAGTATTAACGGGATTAGTAGCAGCAAGAGATGCTGGTCCAGCAGTTATTTTTTCATTCATGATTGCAGCAATTGTTTGTGGATTTGCAGCATTATGTTATGCAGAAGTTGCATCTACACTTCCTGTTTCAGGTAGTGTGTACACATATTCATATTCAACAATTTGTGAGTTTGTTGCCCATTTAATGGGATGGACA
>NZ_JAWRYN010001771.1:0-228 GCF_046534585.1 Peribacillus sp. SIMBA_075
CACAGCTATTTATTGCATTTATATTATTCTTATTTCGTATACTGCTTTCAATTGGACATGTGTTATGGAAAATGGTGATTTGGATATTACTTTTCATATGGAAAGTTTTTTTCTGGCCTGTTCGATTTATTGCTTCGCTCATATGGAAACTTCTCCCTAATCGTGTTAAACTTTTTATAATGAAACATGTAGGGTTCCTGCAATATATAGCAAAATTGAAGGGACACA
>NZ_JAWRYN010001772.1:0-228 GCF_046534585.1 Peribacillus sp. SIMBA_075
GTTATTTTGAATGATAATGAAATGTCAATTGCACCAAACGTTGGTGCGCTTCATAATGTACTTGGACGTCTACGTACCGCAGGGAAATATCTCACGAACATCTTTATACTCACGGTACACCTCTACCGTTTCCTGCATATCAGATTGTTCCTTTGAATACTCACGAAGCTTATTCGTATCGCTAATAACCTCTGGGTCACTTAACAATTCATTTAACTTCTCATAACG
>NZ_JAWRYN010001773.1:0-228 GCF_046534585.1 Peribacillus sp. SIMBA_075
GTGTTATCAAGACAAGGTTCTTTCGACAACTATCATAGCTTAGCAATGTTTCTTAGGGAACTATAGCTTGCGTCACTGTACGAAGAATACGCATGTTATCATAGCTTAGCGATGTTTCTTAAGGAACTATAGCATAGCTTCGTGCTCGTGGTTGATATTCACCATCATAGCATTGCGTTGTTTCCTAGGGAACTATAGCTAGAATGAGACTCTACATATTGTTTAATG
>NZ_JAWRYN010001774.1:0-228 GCF_046534585.1 Peribacillus sp. SIMBA_075
TGGAAAACGTTACGTCTTTAAGCTGGAGGGAGAGATTGCCAAGCTGACAGAAGTAACAACCGGTAAATCTTCTAGTGATTCGATTGAAATTACGAATGGACTCTCCGCAGGGGATCAGATCGTAGTAAAAGGTCAAACGCTCTTGCAGGATGGAAGCAAAACCAGTATCCAAAAGTAAGCAAATTGGCCAGTTCGAATATAGGAAAAGGGGCGGGGATTCTTTCCGCC
>NZ_JAWRYN010001775.1:0-228 GCF_046534585.1 Peribacillus sp. SIMBA_075
GAACAGGGACAGCGCCACCTGACCACATGCTTCCATGGCGCTGTGCACGACGTCCGGCTTCTGATGCTTCCCGCCATCTTCGTGCGGGCCGTTGTCGAGAATGATCCTGCCGCTTTTCGTCACGAATGAGACCGCCGCGATCACGTCCGCGCCTCGAGGCTTGACGCCGCGCACGCGAACCTGATCACCGATCCTCACATGCCGCGTGATCTGACGGGACAGGTGAGG
>NZ_JAWRYN010001776.1:0-228 GCF_046534585.1 Peribacillus sp. SIMBA_075
GGATTTTTTGGATATCATGGAAATCCGGCTGCTTCAATATATTCAGCTTGCCTCCATAATACACATTATCCGCTCGGGGAAGCAGCAGTGCCTGCTGGAACGTCCGGAACAATTCCCCGTAACGTTCGATGTGCTGGCGCAAGAGCGCGAGCGTTTCCTGCTCGAGGCGCCTATGCAGATCATACAGCGAGACGCCGATAAGCCGCTCGTTCAAGATATTGACCATCT
>NZ_JAWRYN010001777.1:0-228 GCF_046534585.1 Peribacillus sp. SIMBA_075
CTATGAAATGCTGAACATTTGGAAGCAAACCAAAAAGACGATCATCATGGTGACCAACAACGTGGAGGAAGCGCTCTTGCTGGCCAACCGCATCTTTGTCTTCTCGCCCTTGCCCGGAGAAATCGTTTCCGAGATCGAGGTAGACATCCCACTGGAGGAACGGGGACAGGACATCGCAAGCAACAAGCGCTATATCGAGCTTCGTACCTTGATCAACCAGGTGATTCG
>NZ_JAWRYN010001778.1:0-228 GCF_046534585.1 Peribacillus sp. SIMBA_075
CTTGCAATGTCATCTATTACCCTTTGATGATACTCTGGATCATCCTCTAGAGAGTCATAAACAATCTTAGTGTTAATTGATGCAGCCCATGTGAGATCCAATGCATCTTGATTACTTACCAAAATGAGTTTCTTTACTTTCACACGATCGAGTAAATTAGATATAGCTTCTGTTCTTAGTTTTTCAGCGCTCATAGGTTTAAGTGGATATATAACCGCTGTATGGATT
>NZ_JAWRYN010001779.1:0-228 GCF_046534585.1 Peribacillus sp. SIMBA_075
ATACACGTCATGCACTTGTATTGGAACTCATTTCTCATGATATTGATGTACCTGATGCATTCCGACTTACTTAAATTTTAAAAATGAATAGATTATAAGCCTTGTTCAAAAAAATCGATAAAGACAAGGCTATTTGTCATGTTGAAATTTAATAGACAGTCCTCTTATTACTTTATTAATCTAAAAACAGTAGGTTTGATTTTCATCCTCCCTACTGTTTTTTATGTT
>NZ_JAWRYN010001780.1:0-228 GCF_046534585.1 Peribacillus sp. SIMBA_075
GTTTTTCAGTCCCCTTATGGATTGTACAATACAACGAAAATGGTCGATATGGACTTTCCTGATTTCGAAGCTGGCGGCAAATCCCATCCCCTTAGCTATGTATCGTTCGAAGGCGACTGGGAAGCGGAAACCGACACCGAACTGCGGCGCGCCGCATTCAAGGCGTTTTCCGATAAGCTGCGCGATTATCAGCACACTACCGCCAAAACTTATGATATGCAATTGCAG
>NZ_JAWRYN010000202.1:0-368 GCF_046534585.1 Peribacillus sp. SIMBA_075
ATTTGAAAAACCTTCCTGTACACTGAACTTCACCATGTCAATGAGCGGCTTGAAATAGTCATTCACTTGATACAATCCAATTGGCTTTTGGTGAATCCCGATTTGTGCCCAGCATAACACCTCAAATAATTCTTCATATGTACCAAAGCCGCCTGGCATGGCAATAAATCCATCGGCCAGCTCGCTCATTTTCGCTTTTCGTTCATGCTTCCCTTTTACTTCTATTAATTCTGTTAGCTCTCGATGCACAACCTCTCCTCTAAAAAGCCCTTTTGGCATGACCCCAATGACTTGCCCTCCATTTTTCAATACCTCATCTGCAATGGCTCCCATTAGTCCAATTCGTGAACCGCCGTATACAAGACAAA
>NZ_JAWRYN010000029.1:0-60699 GCF_046534585.1 Peribacillus sp. SIMBA_075
GGCACGCCGCCAGCGTTCGTCCTGAGCCAGGATCAAACTCTCCGAAGAAATGTTTGACTTGCTCATTTTGCTTTTTTGATAGTGTGTGCTCACTTAAAATTTAACGTTGGCGCTTTGTTTTGTTCAGTTTTCAAAGAGCAATTTTTTCGCTATATCTCTTAGCGACTTTAATATCTTAACATCTTATTACCGCTTCGTCAATAACTTTTTTTGAAAAGTTTTTTCACTCTTTTTCAAAAGCATTACTACGTTGCAGCAACTTTTATAATATACCAGTGTATAAATTAATAGTCAATAGGTTTTTTGAATATAATTCACTTTTATATATCATGACTGATTTCCCTTGGTTAAGTTCGTTTTCACCCTCATATACATTAGGCATTCCTCCTCAGTGCTCACCCTTTTAAACAGTCTGAAAAGGATGTTATATTTCTCGTTTATTGCCCTTTTTACTAAGTGATCAATTCTGTCATCTTGCAAATCGAAAAGTATTTCATCCATCTCTCTTTTTAACAGGTACTCCAATTCCATCTTTTCTTTGTCATTAATCAATAAACCGAGCATGATTCACACCTCCATCAGACATCTTTCCCCATTCACACCCTTTTTATGAATTTTCAACTGATTTTTTGCATAACAATAATCCTCGCGCATAAATTTGAAGACAAGAGTCTTTTGGACAAGGGGATGGATTAATGAAATTTTTCATGGTGCTTCATGCAAAAAAAATCAAGTATTATTCGTTAATTTTACTTACGGCACTTTTTACCGCATGGTTCCTTTTTGTGCAAAACATTCTTCAAGCCCCTGTTTTTTCTACAGAAGATGGGCCAAAAGCGGTTTATAAAGGGGAACAGAATGTCGCGATTACGTTCAATATTGGCTGGGGTGATGAGAAAGCCGCCCCGATAATAGAAACATTAAAAAGGGAACAGATTAAATCAGCCACTTTTTTCCTTTCGGGATCTTGGGCTGAGCGCCATCCGGACATAGTAGAGAAAATTAGGAAAGAAGGATATGAAATCGGTATGCTTGGTTACGATTATAAGGATTATTCCGAAATGGAAGATCAAGAAATCATCCGAGATATATCTAAAGCTCAAGAAGCATTTAAAAAACTGAATGTAAAGAATATAGAACTTTTACGGGCGCCCACCGGTCACTTTGATAAACGCCTCTTAAAGATCAGTGAGAACTTCGGATATACTGTAGTCCATTGGAGCATCGATTCAAAGGATTGGACCAATCCAGGTGTTGACCAGATCGTTCAGAACATCAGTAAGACCAAAAAGGGTGATATAATCTTATTACATGCTTCAGACTCAGCAAAACAAACTAATAAGGCTTTGCCACAGTTACTAGGGGAACTACAATCAAAAAATTTAAACTTTGTTAACGTTTCTGAAATGATTTCCAATTCATCGGCAAACAGTGAGGAAATCCGCTGACTGAAAAAACTGCGTACTGATGGTCCTCATGAACCTTAGTACGCAGTTTTTATGTTGACTTCCTTATGTATGGCCCGACTTACAGTAGATTAGCTGCTGCCTTTACCTAATTCGCCAGCTTTCATTTCCTTTGCTCGAGTTTGCTTCCGTGCTTTTTTACTGGCCAATTCCTTTTGTGATCGTTCAATCAATTTGCTTAGAACCAAGAGTTGATAAGCATTGCAGACTATCAAAGGAAGCAGCATGAAGTAAAGCCAGCTTTCATCATTGGTACTTAGGACAGGTAACCACTCCAAAACTGTGACTACGACCATGAAGAATAAGGCTGGGATAAACGATTGTCTATTCGTTTGTTTCATTTTGAAATAAGCTGTTATCAGTGCTGCAGCCAAAACAACCAATGCTAACACGATATAGGAACTAATCCCCTCGCCTGAACCAAAATTAAGATATCGCAGGTAAACCAGGTCAAAAACAACAAAAAGGATAAGTACAATTTGAACGGCATTCCATAAAGAAGCGCTTTTAAATACTCCCAGGCCAAAACGATGGATCGTTAAATAGGCAAAAAAGCCAGCTTGACTTATGACACTAAAAATTAACCCAACACCGAATAACCAAATAAACGTGGATAGGATGGCGCTGGCTTCAAAAGAAGAGAAATAAGCCTCAAACTCACTCCATCGAGCCAAAAACCCTACAACTCCGCCCGTTACACCACCGATAAGCAATGTTGTTAAAAACAATTTAACTAAATTACGGCTGTTCATTGTTTTCCTCCATACATTTCTATTTAATTCCCCTAATTGTACCAACCAAATTTGGAAAAATCCACTTATTCCACCAAGGAATAATATCGCCGTTTGGAACCATATTAACAATAAGAAGGATGAAAGGGGCCCTGCGTATGAGAGTGGGAGTTGCTTTGCTTTTCACGTCATTCTTACTCGTTTGTTCCGGTTGTGCTCAAAATGGAGCAGGCGCAGATAAAATGGAGTATGAAGAGACAAAGAAAATGGTCGTCGATATCTTGAAGACAGATGATGGAAAAAAAGCCATCCAGGATATCATTTCCGATGATAAAACGAAAGCTGAACTTATAATGGACTCGGATGTCATTAAGAAATCCATTGAAGATATGGTCACTTCAGATAAAGGAAAGGAATTTTGGAAAAAGACATTTAATGATCCTGAATTCGCTTCCGCTTATGCTAAAGCTTTAGAAGACGAACATAAAAAGGTATTGAAGGATTTAACTGCTGATCCTCAGTATCGTGGAATGATCATGGATATATTGAAAGAACCGGATATGGAAAAAGAAATGAATAAATTATTAAAAACAAAGGAAATGCGTTCCGTCTATAAAGAGCTGATCATAGAAACCATGGAGAGTCCTCTCGTTCAAGCGAAAATGCAGGAGAGATTGGATAAAGCAGCTACTAAAGCGGTAGAGAAGGAAAATAAGGATAAAAAGGCAAAATAATAAAAAAAGGCTGATTCCATTGGAATCAGCCTTTTTTTATTGTAGCTTTTCAATGACCTTTTTAGCAATATCCTCGTAAATCCTACCGAGCCTATGATCTGCTGCGTAAATGGATGGAGCAAAGTCCTCTTCGTTCCAATCTGGCTGTTGTAACGGGAGTTGACCTAAGACTTCTGTTCGAAGCTCTTCTGCAAGCTTCGCTCCGCCGCCTTTTCCGAAAACATATTCTTTTTCACCGGTCGTTTTACTTTCGAAGAATGACATATTCTCAATAACACCAATGACTTCATGTTCTGTCTTGATGGCCATGGCACCAGCTCTTGCAGCAACGAAGGCAGCAGTCGGATGCGGTGTCGTAACGATGATTTCTTTACATGAAGGGAGCATCGTATGCACGTCCAATGCAACATCGCCTGTACCTGGTGGTAAGTCAAGGACTAAATAGTCCAATTCTCCCCATTCCACTTCATTAAAGAAACTGTTAAGCATTTTTCCCAGCATCGGCCCTCTCCAGATGATAGGCGCGTTATCTTCCACAAAAAAGCCCATTGAGATAACCTGAACGCCAAACCGTTCTACAGGAATGATTTTTTCCCCGCGGACGACTGGTCTTTTTGTTATCCCCATCATATCAGGTACACTGAATCCATAAATATCAGCGTCAACCAATCCGACCTTTTTACCCAAGCGAGCAAGTGAAGTGGCGAAATTCACTGAAATCGTAGATTTTCCCACTCCCCCTTTACCACTCGCAATCGCAATGAATTGTGTCTTGCTGTTAGGTCCAAGCAAGCCTTGGTCCGCTTCATCCTGCGGAATGCCTTCCCGGTGCTTGGCTAACTCATCTTCAGAAAGCTCCGTGAAACGAATCCCTACAGATTCCGCTCCGTTCGTTTTCAGCAAGTCCACCACTTCCGATTGCATTTGCATTTGCTCGGCAGTCCCCGTTTTCGCAATGGCAAGTTTAACGCTTATATGATTCTTTTCAGGTTTTATTTTGATTTCTATAATCCCATTTGTCTCTTCAAGGCTTTTATGTAGAAAAGGGTCTTTAAGATCCTTTAATAAATTCAGTACTTTCTCTTCTGTTAACAAGTCGAGCACCCCTTTGAATTCGTTTTATTTTCCCATTTTTCAGTATAACATATTACTGAAATAAAGCTTATTATCTGCCCTGTACGCGAAACCTGATTACTTCCCCATAGTAAAAAGGGCCTTGTACGTTACAAGACCCAGAAATCACTCTTCTTGCGTTAGTTTTTCCTCTGTAAAGTAACGTAAAATACCCATATAAATCGAACTGGCCACCTTTTCTTGATACCGATCACTGACTAGGCGCTCCCTTTCCTCCTTATTGGAAAGAAAACCAATTTCCACAAGAGCTCCCGGTTTCTTAGCACGATTCATCAAATATACATGATTTATTGTTTTTGCATCACGCTTTGTATTTTCAAGGTTTCTAATGATTTCAGTCTGAATGAATTTTGCTACCTGTTCATTTTCCTCAAACCTGTTTGTATAAAAGGTCTGGGCTCCTTTCGATGACGCTGAAGGAAAAGAATTCAAATGAATACTTAAGAATAAGTCCGCTTCCGAATCATTGATCATTTCAACCCGGTTCCGTAAGTCTTCCTGTTTTCGCTGGCGGATCCCTTTTGTCTTTCCCTGTGCCAAATCCTCATCCTTCTCACGGGTCATGATGACAAGGGCACCCTGTTCCTGTAAATAGTCCCGAACCTTTAATGAAACGGAAAGGGCAATTTCCTTCTCCATTACCTCTTGTACATTTGCCCCGCCGTCCATTCCCCCATGACCGGCATCCAGCACGATTACCTTACCTGCCAACGGAAGGTTCCAGGAGTCCCAAGAATCATCTTCAACAAATTTAAAAGTTACAATTAAAAAAAGGACAAACAATCCCATAGCGATTCCTGTATATTTCAGCTTTCTACGCATGACCGTTCCCCTTCCATGATTCCTATACTAAAAGGTATGGGACAAACCATGGAATTAGAACAAGGTATGGGATTTTTGCCTTCTAATGCAGTTTCATTTTATATCGTTTTTCACCAGTCTTAAAGCCGTCCTGCCACCACTCTCCCACAAACCCTTCACAGCAATAAAACAACCCTTCATCGAAAGCGTTATTCGCTGTAACTTCTCTCCAATACAAAATAAAGTTAAAAAGAGTATCGGTCAAAAACTTCTCTTCCTTCCAACACCTGGCCCTTACATCTTCTTCTGACTCACCGTAATAGCCAAACTTACTATAGTTCGCTCCTAATAAATAAGCCTCGATGGCAACATCGAAGTAGCCTTCCTCCAAGACATCCATGAAATCCTGTCCAAAGTAACGCTGAATCCTTCCCTTCATATCGTCGATAGAAAGATCCCTGAGCAATCTACGTTCGAACTTCAATTGCCTTTCCCTTTGCATCTCCTGTAAACCTAATATCACAGCCATATTTCACCTCCGGGGCAATTCCCCATTTCCCAAATTATTTCCTAAGACATAATTTAGTTTTTGCGTTCTATTTTGAACCATTCATTTATTCTATTGGCAAAATATAATGAGAATAAGTTCATCAGCCGTAGCATGGGTGAATGGAAGTAAATGAAGAAGGCACATGGAACTCGATTTAATATAGAGTCTCTTCTTTAAGAAACGTTGTTAAAAGGCAGAACGCATATTCGAGTGATAAAAGTCTGTTTACAAGGACTTGGAATAAAGATAAACCTTTGAGGAGGATCCAGTTGTTTTTTAAAAATGAATCGCTACGCGATCCTACGAACGCACCGCTTGAGTAAACAGGAATATGATTGCATCTTCGGAGGTTTACTCGTTGTTTTCCCCACTTACATGCCAATCATTTGGACCTAAGAAACTTGGAATTATCCCCCGATAACTCGCCACTCAGGCTGCTACCCGAGGCTGTCCGTGCCGACTCGGGCAGCTCACCACGCATGCCTCTTCAGGACATTGATTCAATATGTAAATATTCTTATCTGTACTTCTTTCTTGAACTTTAAGCGAATGTAATGATTTTGTTTTCTCTTTCAATCCCCTTAAAAAAAACTCGATTAGGATGAAAAAGGACATCCATGGTAAACGGATGTCCTTCTTTCACATGATATAACATATTGCAATAGCGGTCATAATCACTGCTTATTTAGCAGCGGGGGTGAAATTCAAAGCGTTAGTTCACTCATCAAAAAGGCACTTTTTTGAGGTCACAAACAACGTATTCCAACTCCAAGAATGGTTTGAAATAGTTTCCGCAAATTCCACTGCCTATATCTGACCAGCTCTTTTCATTAAGCGTCCTGCAAGGGGCACTACAATTATACCCGCTAATACGACCTGCATTACGTTTCCGAGGATAGAGCCGAATGGCTGTATCCAGTTACCGTAAAGGATAACTTCGGCAAAATAGTAGCCCACGACTTTTACAATCAATGCAACGACAACGGCAAGTGTATATACAAGTTCTCTTTTTCCGGGTACCTTCTCGGATATGAGGCCAGCTAAAAAGCCCATTGCACCTACGATGATGAATGTAAACGGTGCCCATGCTGCCCAAGGAGAGATAAGATCGGAGAAGGCCATTCCGATTGCGCCTGCTATCGCTCCTGTTTTTTTGCCATATACCAAAGCTGCTATAAAAAGGGGAACGTTACCAAGATGGATTAGGCCTCCGTTACCCATTATTGGGAGCTTGATGTTGATCATTGTCGCTACAAGGGTTAATGCGATGAATAGCGCATTGATGACCAAGGCTTTTGTTTTAGTCATTTCAATTGGTGAGAATGTTGAATTCATATGAGGTCCTCTTTCTTTTTTTAAGTACTATCATACTTCTTATCAGAAACTTAATAAATATGGATTTTACAAATAAATCTTTATCATATAAATAAACTCCCGTGATTTAAAAGGAACACACCATTACGATCCCGGCATTTCATTTGGGCTAGGATGGTAAAAGCCGATAAGAGAGGTATAAAGCGTTAATTACCTTTGATTCTCCCCTTAAGCCTCTATTTATTCTTGGATTCAGACATCCCATGATTCTTACCTTATTGAAGCCGGAGTAAGGTTAAAGAAGATGGGGCGATACTAGGGACATTCATATGACAATGATCATACATAAACATGTAACAGATACTAGAGAGCAAAAACCTTCTAAATCCCAAAAGGTCCATGGAGCTATGGTGTGGTCAAAAGCTTTCTTTTCATAAAAAAGACTCCCAACCAAAATGGTTGAGAGCCTTTCGAAACGAAAATAGAATTAACGTTTTGAGAACTGAGGTGCACGACGTGCGCCTTTAAGACCGTATTTTTTACGCTCTTTCATACGTGGGTCACGAGTTAGTAAACCAGCAGTTTTAAGAGATGGACGGTATTCTGGATCAACTTGAAGTAATGCACGGGCGATACCGTGACGGATTGCTCCAGCTTGACCAGTGTATCCACCACCGCTAACGTTTACTAGAACGTCGTAATTTCCAGTAGTTTCTGTAGCAACTAGTGGTTGGTTAACAACTTCACGTAATGCTGCGAAAGGAATATATTCATTAATGTCACGACCGTTAATAACGATGCGACCTTCGCCTGGTACTAAACGTACACGAGCTACTGAGCTCTTACGGCGACCAGTACCATAATATTGAACTTGTGCCAAGATAGTAACCTCCTTAGTAATTATCCGCGTAATTCGTATACTTCTGGTTGTTGAGCAGCGTGTGGGTGCTCAGCTCCAGCGTATACGTGTAATTTTTTGTAGATTTGACGACCAAGAGAATTCTTTGGAAGCATACCTTTGATAGCAAGTTCAAGCATTCTCTCAGGGTAGTTTGTACGCATTTCAAGAGCAGTTCTAGTTTTAAGACCGCCTGGATGCATAGTGTGACGGTAATAAATTTTGTCAGTCAATTTTTTACCAGTCAAGTGGATTTTTTCAACATTGATTAGAATTACATGATCACCAGTGTCAATGTTAGGTGTAAAAGTTGGTTTATGTTTACCACGTAAGATGGATGCTACTTCAGTAGAAAGGCGACCCAAAGTTTTGCCTTCAGCGTCAATCACATACCATTTACGTTCTACTTCATTAGCTTTCGCCATAAATGTCGTACGCATGGTTAACCTCCTAAAAAACTTTTTAATTTTTTATATTTATTTTCAATCACAATAAACTTCCGGGGCTTATCGTGGGATTAAAATACATACCATATTATATTAACTTCTCCCAGATTCATTGTCAAGGGAATGTTACACTAGGATAAGTTGTCTATAAAACACTCTTTGCAACTCCATGAAAAGGTCAGTATGGCATCAAACCGCTCCATTACTGATTTCATCCTGTTTGCCAGTTGTAAAAAAACTGGTATCACTTCGAAAATATTTTTATTTGTAAAATACTTTCCATAAATACAAGCCTTGGGCAGGTGCTGTTTTCCCTGCAAAACTGCGGTCCTTTTTGTCCAATATCCCGATCATATCCCGGGGTTCCATCTTACCGCTGCCGACTTCCAGGAGCGTCCCAACCAAGATCCGCACCATATTATACAAAAACCCTTCCCCAACGAAGCGAAAAACCATGAAGCCATCGCTCTCTTCAAAGTCAATTTCTTGGATGGTTCGAACCTTATCGACCACTTCCGTTTTTGCCGAACAAAAACTTGTAAAGTCATGAGTCCCTACCAAATAGGAAATTGCTTCCTTAATCGCCTTCCCATCTAATGGATAGGGGTAATGATAGGCGTAATTCCGCTTAAACGGATCTCGTAATTTGGATCGGGCTATGATATAACGGTACTCTTTCCCAGTCGTATGGAACCTGGCATGAAAATCATCAGGCACGATATCGACTTCCAAAACGATAATATCGGTCGGAAGAAGGGCGCTGAACGCCTTTACCCAATTTTCAGTAGGAAATGTAAGGGGTGATTCAAAGTGAATCACCTGCCCCTTTGCATGAACCCCTGAATCTGTCCTGCCTGAAGCAGTGACCTTTATAATTGTGCCTTTGTGCATTTGGGCTAAGACTGCCTCAAATTCACTTTGGATGGTCCGTTTCTCAGGCTGCACCTGATAACCAGCGAAGTCCGTGCCGTCATAAGCGATCACACATTTATATTTTGGCATAGTACTCTTCCTTATTATGAACGTAATAAAAATAACATGACCGTAAGAAGACCTATTGAGACCATCAAAAGGCTATCACTCGTCTTCCAGTCCAATTGGCGGTATTTCGTGCGGCCTTCCCCACCACGGTATCCTCTTGATTCCATGGCAGTCGCCAATTCTTCTGCCCGTTTGAACGAACTCACAAATAAAGGAACAAGCAGCGGTACAATCGATTTAACCCTGTCCTTTATAGGACCTGATGAAAAGTCAACTCCCCTTGCCGTTTGAGCCTTCATGATTTTTTCTGTTTCCTCCATCAGCGTTGGAATGAATCGAAGGGCAATGGACATCATCAATGCTAGTTCATGTACAGGCATTTTCCACTTTTTCAAGGGTCCCAACAGCTCTTCCATCCCATCTGTAATGGATATTGGGGTTGTCGTCAAAGTTAATAAAGACGTAACAAGGATTAGTAAAGTAAATCTTACGGATATGAACAAACCTTGAATCAAACCGCCTTCATAGATTTCGAACCAACCGTATTCAAAAAGCAATTCCCCTTCTTTCGTAAACAATATATGGAGAAGGAATGTAAATACGATTAAGAAAAAAATAGGTTTTAACCCATTATAAAGATAGCGAAGCGGTATCTTCGAAAGGCTAATCAACAGGATGGTGAAAACCGCAAGTAAACCATAAGAAACGACATTATTCGCCAAGAAGATGACACAAACAAACAGGAACACAAGGAGCAATTTAGCCCTTGGGTCCATCTTGTGTATCAGGGAGTCTGCAGGGACATAACGCCCGATAATCATTTTATCCAGCATCAGCGGTTCCCCCGTTTCATGGCTTTATCTATTTCTACAGCTAAATCACCGATATTAAGACATGGATGATCAAACCGAACCCCAAGTTCCTTCTGGAGCTTGAGCTGAAAACGGACCGTATCAGGTACATCCAGGCCAAGCTCCAGAAGTTGTTCTGGCTCGGAGAAAATTTCCTGGGGAGTTCCCTTTTTGAACACCGTACCCTGGTGCATGATAATGATGTCATCCGCGTACTTGGCTGCATCCTCCATGCTATGTGTCACCAGAATTGTAGAAATGCCCCTAACTTTATGCAAATCATAAAACATATCCATGATTTCTTTGCGTCCTCGTGGGTCCAGTCCCGCTGTGGGCTCATCCAGTACCAATACTTCCGGCTCCATGGCAAGTACCCCGGCAATAGCCACCCTTCGCATTTGACCACCGGATAAGTCGAATGGAGATTTTTCAAGAACTTCCTCACTCAACCCCACTTGGGCGATAGCTTTCCTGGCCAGTTTCTTTGCATCGATTTCAGAAACCCCAAAATTCATAGGTCCGAAACATATATCCTTTTCAACCGTTTCATCAAACAGTTGATGTTCCGGAAACTGAAAAACAATTCCAACCTTTTGTCTAATCGACCGTAATGCCTTTTCTTTTCGTCCAGCCTCAATCGTCCGATCACCAATGAAGACCCTGCCCTTCGTCGGTTTTAAAAGAGCATTCAAATGCTGCAGTAGCGTCGATTTTCCGGACCCTGTATGCCCGATGATTGCGGTATAGGTTCCAGGCTCCATTGAAATATTGACATCATGAAGGGCTAGATGTTCAAAAGGAGTATTCACCTGATAGCGGTATTCTACATCATCGAGTGTAATTCGCATAAATCCTTCACCAACTCTTCCTCTGTCAAATGCCCATCAACCACACGAACACCATTTTTTTGTAACTCTTTGGTTAGTTTCACTGAAAAGGGAATATCCAGACCAAGGGCAATTAATTCTTCCTCTAATTCAAAAATACCCTGAGGCGGTCCTTCACGATATAACCGACCTTGGTTCATGACTATCATTCGATCAGCTTTCGCAGCTTCCTCAAGATCATGGGTGATCGATATGACGGTAATCTCGTTTTCCTGTTTTAATTCCCTAACTGTTTCAAGCACTTCTTCACGGCCTCTTGGGTCAAGCATTGAGGTTGCTTCATCTAAGATGATTATGTCTGGCTGCAAGGCTATTACACCTGCTATGGCCACTCTCTGCTTTTGACCGCCGGATAGATGGTGCGGCTCTTGATTAAGAAAGGCATTCATTTTAACCTTATTTAACGCACCATGAACACGCTCCACCATAACCTGCTGAGAAACACCGGCGTTTTCTAAACCAAAAGCCACATCATCCTGAACTGTAGTGCCTACAAACTGATTATCTGGGTTTTGAAAAACCATGCCAATTTTCTGGCGTACATCCCAAACGGTTTCTTCTGTCAGAAGTTGACCATTAATCGTAATGGTACCTGAATTAGGGAACTGAAGACCATTCAGTAACTTCGCTAATGTCGACTTGCCAGAACCATTATGTCCGACAATCGCAAGCCACTCCCCCTGATGAATATCAAAAGAAACATCATCCAAAGCGTTTCGAGACTGACCCTCATATTTGTAAATAATATTATTTAAAGAAACCAGCTTCTTCCCCATGTGGCCCTCCTCATCCTCGACTGCACTCGTCTAATCTGAACTCTGCTCTATCAACATAAACATAGTAGTATTTCTTCTGAAAATATAAAAAAACGCTGCACCCCTTCCACCGAAAGAATTTTCGGTAAATTAAGAGCAGCTTACAGCGGGCCTGTTACGAAAAACAGGTTATCTTATAATCGCTTATTAAAAAAAGCGGGAAGGGATGCTTGAGCTAGACGTGAAGGCTCCCTGTATAAACAGGTTCCGCCAGCCATCGTAACACTCAATGCGAATTTCTAAAAAACAGAATTTCTATTTAAAAAAAGAAAAAGGGCATAGAACAAGTGAGTATATTCATTTGTCCCGCCCTTTTTCATCGTTGTTATTAAACTAATTCAATAACCACGACTGGTGCACCGTCACCGCGGCGTGGACCAACTTTCATGATACGAGTGTATCCACCTTGACGTTCTTCATAACGTGGAGCCACGTCACTGAATAGTTTTTGAAGGGCATCTGTGCCTTTCTCAGCGTCAGCGATTTCGTTACGGATGAATGATGCAGCTTGACGGCGTGCATGCAAGTCACCACGTTTACCAAGAGTGATCATTTTATCTACTACAGAACGTAATTCTTTTGCACGTGCTTCAGTAGTTTCAATGCGCTCATGGATAATAAGATCCGTAGCTAAATCACGAAGTAATGCTTTACGTTGTGCGCTAGTGCGTCCTAACTTTCTGTAACCCATTAGAGATTCCCTCCTTTGTTGAAGTTCTATATTGTGTGTCTAAAACAAGGCTCACAACATAATGGATTGATTCCGCCATGTTATCAGTCGTCTTTACGAAGACCTAAGCCTAATTCTTCTAGTTTCGCTTTCACTTCTTCAAGTGATTTACGGCCTAGATTACGTACTTTCATCATATCTTCTTCCGTTTTATGAGCTAGCTCTTGAACGGTATTGATTCCAGCACGCTTCAAGCAGTTGTAAGAACGAACAGAAAGGTCTAATTCTTCGATCGTCATCTCAAGAACTTTTTCTTTTTGATCTTCTTCTTTTTCAACCATGATTTCAGCATTTTGAGCTTCATCGGTTAACCCAACGAAAATATTTAAATGCTCTGTTAAAATCTTAGCTCCAAGTGCTACCGCTTCTTGCGGACCCGTACTGCCATCAGTCCAAACATCGAACGTTAACTTGTCAAAGTTAGACAACTGTCCAACACGTGTATTTTCAACTTGGAAAGATACGCGTGAAACCGGAGTGTAAAGAGCATCGATTGGAATTACACCAATTGGCTGGTCTTCTCTCTTGTTTTGAACAGCAGGAGTGTAGCCGCGGCCGCGACGTGCAGATAAACGCATACGCATATGACCGTTTTTACCAATTGTAGCAATATATAAATCCGGATTAAGAATTTCTACATCACTATCATGAGTGATATCAGCAGCCGTGATGACTCCGTCACCTTGAACGTCAATTTCCAGCGTCTTCTCTTCATCAGAGTAAATCTTAAGAGCTAGTTTTTTCACATTAAGAATGATAGATGTTACATCTTCCACGACGCCTTCAATTGTTGAGAACTCATGTAGCACTCCATCAATTTGTATAGCTGTGACAGCAGCACCTGGGAGTGAGGATAAAAGGATACGACGTAAGGAGTTACCCAATGTAGTACCATACCCACGCTCTAGTGGCTCTACGACGAATTTACCGAATTTGGTATCGTCGTTGATTTCAACCGTTTCGATTTTTGGTTTTTCTATTTCGATCATCAATAAACCCTCCTTCAAAACGTCAAAACCCCGGCAAGTAAACTAAGTCACTTAAACCGAAATTCCCCATGTATACGTTCCCGCTGTGCGCAACAACTGAAAATTAATCTTCTGTAAGAACGCAAACTCAGTATTATATCCCATTATTGACAGGAATACAAAATCTATACAGAAAAATTAAACACGGCGACGTTTTGGTGGACGGCATCCGTTATGTGGAACTGGAGTTACATCTTTAATTGCAGTTACTTCTAGGCCAGCAGCTTGAAGTGCACGAATAGCAGCCTCACGTCCAGCACCAGGTCCTTTAACTGTAACTTCAAGAGTTTTCATACCATGTTCAATTGATGTTTTAGCAGCTGTTTCAGCAGCCATTTGTGCAGCGAATGGAGTGGATTTACGAGATCCACGGAATCCTAGAGCTCCAGCACTTGACCAAGAAATAGCATTACCATGAGAGTCAGTGATCGTAACGATAGTGTTATTGAATGTTGAACGAATATGTGCAATACCAGTTTCTATATTCTTTTTCACACGACGTTTACGTGTATTAGTTTTACGTGCCATGAAAAGTAACCTCCTTTACTAATTATTTTTTCTTGTTAGCTACAGTACGACGAGGTCCTTTACGCGTACGAGCATTGTTTTTTGTATTTTGACCGCGAACAGGAAGACCACGACGGTGACGTAAACCACGGTAAGAACCGATTTCCATTAAACGTTTGATGTTTAGGGAGATTTCACGACGAAGGTCGCCTTCTACTTTAAGCTTGTCAATGATATCACGAATTTTATTCAATTCGTCTTCCGTTAAGTCACGAACGCGAGTTTCTTCAGAAACGCCTGCTTCTGCAAGAACTTTCATCGCGGTTTGTTTTCCAATACCATATATATATGTTAATGAGATAACAATACGTTTGTCACGGGGAATATCTACTCCAGCAATACGTGCCATGCTTGAGTGCACCTCCTTCTATTTAGCCTTGTTTTTGTTTATGTTTAGGGTTTTCGCAAATAACCATAACTTTACCTTTTCTGCGGATAACTTTACACTTTTCGCAGATTGGTTTGACTGATGGTCTGACTTTCATTGCTATCTAACCTCCTTATACAGATCGGAGCGTAACCGGATTATTTGAACCGGTATGTGATTCTGCCGCGAGTTAGATCATACGGGGAAAGCTCAACCGTAACTTTATCTCCAGGCAAAATGCGAATAAAGTGCATACGAATTTTACCGGATACATGAGCTAAAACAGTATGACCATTTTCTAATTCTACCTTAAACATTGCATTTGGCAAAGTCTCTTGTACTGTGCCTTCTACTTCAATTACATCATCTTTCGCCATTAAAGTGATTCTCCCTTCTCTATGCGTGAACCTATTAAAGGTACACATCTTTCCGTCAACATTACTACAGTCCAATTATCCTCATAAGTCTTACAATTCTGCATCAAGTATTCACCATTTTGTAGAACCAGGCTTTAACTGAGGACCTTTATCAGTTGGACCGAAATGAGGATTTTATGGGTCCTCATGTAAGTCTTGACCGATTCCGTGACCGACATACTCTCGAAATAGAGAAGCAATTAGTCTCGACATAGGTTTGAATAGCATGGGAGATGTTTGAAAGGCGCACGCCTGACATAGCTTCTTTCAACCCTCTATATCACGACTCTTTAGGAATCCCAATAGAGTCACTGCATTTCTTCATCAATTTTGCCGACCGGATATGTCCATGAAGATCACTTAGAAAGTAATCGCCCAATTCAGGGAATACCAAGTACAAGAACCTGATTAATAAATGTGCGAATGCTCTCGCGAAATCCATTATACCCTTTGTATTAAAGGAATGCACCAAGTTTAACTAGTAAGTTGTAAAAATGGTTTGAATTTCATAAATCAATACGAATGATTAATTTTGCAAAGCACCAAGTAACACATCAATATCTTCAAATACCTTATTAATATCTTGCTGTCCGTTAATGTTGACCAAGTATCCTTTTTCTCCGTAGAAATCAAGAAGTGGTTTGGTTTGTTTCAAATTCACATCTAAGCGATTTTGAACCGTTTCTTCATTATCATCAGCACGTTGATATAATTCTCCGCCGCAGCGGTCGCATACATCATCTTTAGCGGGAGGATTGAATACAAGATGATATGTCGCACCACATGATTTGCAAATACGACGTCCTGTCAATCTTTCCATTAAGATGCTTTTATCAACATCGATATTAATGACAAAATTCATTTTTCGATCTAAATCAGTAAGAATGCTTTCAAGTGCTTCTGCCTGTGCCACAGTACGTGGAAAACCATCAAGCAAAAATCCTTTTAGGCAGTCTTCCTTGCTTAATCTTTCACGTACAATGCCAATGGTAACTTCATCTGGTACCAATTCGCCTTTGTCCATGAATGATTTTGCCTTTAGACCTAATTCTGTTCCATCTTTGATAGCTGTTCGGAACATATCTCCAGTAGAAATATGAGGGATATTATATTTTTCTACGATTTGTTCAGCTTGAGTGCCCTTACCAGCACCAGGCAGACCCATTAACACTAGATTCAATTTTCTTCCCCCTCAAACTCTATAATGGGTAAAGGGAACAAGGCGTTCCCAAAACTCATTACTTTATAAAGCCTTTATAGTGTCTCTTCACAAGTTGTGATTCAAGCTGCTTCATCGTATCAAGGGCAACCCCCACTACGATTAGCAAACTAGTACCACCAATCTGTGCAGATTGAGGTAAATCAGCAATCTTAATGAAGAATACCGGTAAAACGGCAATGATGGCTAAGAATATAGAGCCTACAAACGTCAAACGGTATAAAACACGTGTTAAATATTCTTGTGTACTCTTACCTGGACGAATCCCCGGCACATAGCCACCTTGCTTTTTCAAATTCTCAGCCATTTGTTCAGGGTTAACCTGAATGAATGCATAAAAATACGCAAAAGCAATGATAAGAGCGACATAAATGATCATACCAATTGGATTGGTATAAGCAAGATTTTCTGTTATCCAACTAGTAACACTGTTCTTTCCAAAGAAAGATGCGATTGTAGTAGGAGTGATAAGAAATGCCATTGCAAAGATTACCGGAATAACCCCTGCAGCATTTACTTTCAATGGTAAATGTGTAGACTGGCCACCCATTTGTGTACGACCTACCGCAGCACGTTTGGCATACTGAATAGGAATTTTACGTAATGCCTGCTGAATGAAGATGACAGCAACCACGATTGCTAATACTGCTAATACAATGAGGATAATCGTTATAATTCGTAAGAATAATTGATCGCCAGCATTTTGAAATTGTTGGGCGTATATTTGATTTGCCGTTGTTGGCAAACTAGCTACGATACCAGCAAAGATTATGATGGAAATCCCATTACCCACACCCTTAGCAGTGATCAGCTCCCCTAACCACAAAAGAAAAGCTGTTCCTGCCGTTAAGACAGTCGCAATAAGCAAGTATGTTGCAATTCCAGGATTTTCAATCAACTGGCCACCTGACATATTATTGAACCCATAAGACATGCCCAAAGCTTGGATAAATCCTAGGATAATAGTGAAGTAACGCGTGAATTGAGCTAATTTACGGCGCCCTGCTTCCCCTTGTTTAGACCATTCAGTGAACTTAGGTACAACATCCATCTGTAATAGTTGAACGATGATAGATGCCGTGATATATGGCATGATACCCATCGCTAATATGGAGAAGTTTTTTAGTGCTCCGCCGCCAAAGGTATTTAAAAGACCTATGACGCTCAGCTGGTCCTGTTCAGCGAGAAAACCGGCATTCACATGCGGTACAGGTATAAATGTACCGATGCGATAGACGATTAACATTAGAAGGGTAAAAATAATCTTATTCCTTATTTCACCCACGCGCATAAAATTGGAGATCGTGCGAAACATTAGATCACCTCTGTATTACCGCCAGCAGCTTCGATAGCTTCTTTAGCAGTAGACGAGAATTTGTGAGCTTTAACAGTAAGCTTTTTCTCAATGCTTCCTTTTGCAAGAATTTTGATTCCTGCTTTTTCTTTACTAACAACTCCAGTCTCAAGTAAAAGAGCTGGTGTTACTTCAGTACCGTCTTCGAAAAGATTTAACGTATCAAGATTCACGATAGCATAGTCTTTACGGTTGATGTTGGTAAATCCACGTTTAGGTAAACGTCTGAATAGAGGAGTTTGTCCCCCTTCAAATCCAAGACGCACACCGCCGCCGGAGCGAGCGTTTTGTCCTTTATGTCCTTTACCTGCTGTTTTACCGTTACCAGATCCAATACCGCGACCTTTACGTTTACGTTCTTTACGAGAACCTTCTGCAGCTTTTAACTCATGAAGTTTCATGTTGGCACCTCCTTGTTAAGTTAAAAATTATTTTATTGTTCTTTTACAGTAACAAGATGAGCAACTTTGGTAATCATACCGCGAATCGCAGGGTTATCTTCATGAATAACCGTTTGATGCATTTTGCGTAAACCCAAAGTGTTAACTGTAACACGTTGATCTTCAGGACGACCAATCAAGCTGCGAGTGAGGGTAATTTCTAATTTATTAGCCATAATTCGATTTCCCTCCTTATCCTAACAGTTCTTGTACTGATTTTCCACGTAACTTAGCTACGTCTTCAGCACGTTTCAATTGCTTCAATCCTTCAATTGTTGCGCGAACCATATTAATAGGTGTATTAGTACCTAGTGATTTAGACAAGATATCGCTAACTCCGCCTAATTCTAGTACCGCACGAACAGGACCACCAGCAATTACTCCTGTACCTTCAGAAGCTGGTTTCAATAGAATGTGACCTGCGCCATAGCGACCGTTCACAAGGTGAGGAATTGTAGTTCCAACCATTGGTACAGTAATTAGATTTTTCTTAGCGTCCTCAATAGCTTTACGGATAGCATCCGGAACTTCTTGAGCTTTACCAGTACCAAATCCAACATGACCATTTTTATCACCAACAACAACTAGTGCAGTGAAACGGAAACGACGTCCGCCTTTAACAACTTTAGCTACACGATTTACTGTAACTACGCGTTCTTCAAGTTCTAATTTATTAGGATCAATGCTACGCATCTGTTATGTCCCTCCTTATCCATTAAAATTCTAAGCCGTTTTCACGAGCAGCGTCAGCCAATGCTTTAACACGACCATGGAAGAGGTAACCACCGCGGTCAAATACCACAGCTTTGAAACCTTTTTCAACAGCACGTTTCGCAATAAGTTCGCCAACTTTTTGAGCTGCTTCAGCATTGCTACTAGCTTCGATACTGATCTCTTTATCAAGAGTTGAAGCACTTGCTAATGTTACGCCTTGTGCATCGTCAATTAATTGTGCGTAAATGTGTTTGTTTGAACGAAACACATTTAAACGAGGACGAGCTTCTGTTCCAGAAAGCTTAGCACGTACACGCGCATGTCTTTTCTGACGAGTAGCATTTTTATCAAGCTTCGTAATCATTTACGTCACTCCTTTCGTTTACTTATGCGGCATTACTTACCAGTTTTACCTTCTTTACGACGAACGAATTCGCCTTCGTAACGGATCCCTTTACCTTTATACGGTTCAGGTGGGCGAACATCACGGATATTAGCTGCTAGAGCTCCTACACGTTCTTTGTTTGCACCTTTGATGATTACTTTTGTATTAGAAGGAACTTCGACTTCAACGCCAGCTTCTGGTTCTATTTCTACAGGGTGAGAATATCCTACGTTAAGGATAAGCTTAGTACCTTGCTTTTGTGCACGGTACCCAACCCCAATAAGTTCAAGTGATTTTACAAAACCTGTTGATACACCTTCAACCATGTTAGAGATAAGTGCGCGAGTAGTTCCGTGTAAAGAACGGTGAGCCTTCTCGTCAGACGGACGTGTAACAGTTAACACGTTCTCTTCAACAACGATTGTAAGGTCAGGACTGAATGATCTAGTTAATTCACCTTTAGGACCTTTAACAGTTACTTCACTTCCGTTAACAGTAACCGTTACGCCTGTAGGGATTTCAATAGGTTTTTTACCTATACGAGACATATTGTGCACCTCCATTCTTGTGAAAATGTATTACCAAACGTATGCTAAAACTTCTCCGCCAGCTTGTTTAGAGCGAGCTTCCTTGTCTGTTAAAACTCCGTGAGAAGTAGAAACAATTGCGATACCTAAACCGTTTAGAACGCGTGGTACCTCTCCAGTTTTTGCATATACACGCAAACCAGGTTTGCTGATACGTTTTAGACCAGTGATAACACGTTCGTTGTTTGCACCGTATTTTAAGAAGATACGGATGATACCTTGTTTGTTGTCTTCGATTAATTCAAAGTCACGTACGAAGCCTTCACGCTTTAAGATCTCAGCAATTTCCTTTTTGATCTTTGAAGCAGGAACTTCTAGTTTTTCGTGACGAACCATATTCGCATTACGGATGCGAGTAAGCATATCTGCAATAGGATCTGTCATGACCATTATATTTTACCTCCTTCCCAAACTCGGGTTTTACCAGCTAGCTTTTTTAACGCCAGGAATTTGTCCTTTATATGCAAGTTCGCGGAAACAAATACGACAAAGTTTAAATTTACGTAATACAGAATGTGGACGTCCGCAACGTTCGCAACGTGTATATTCTTGTACTTTAAACTTCTGTTCGCGTTTTTGCTTTACGATCATAGACTTTTTAGCCACGATTTCGCCTCCCTTTATTTAGAGATTACTTTTGGAACGGCATTCCAACTTGAGTAAGTAGTTCACGAGCTTCTTCGTCAGTGTTGGCAGTCGTTACGATAACGATATCCATACCACGAACTTTGCTCACTTTATCGTAATCAATCTCAGGGAAGATAAGTTGTTCTTTAACACCTAATGTATAGTTCCCACGTCCGTCAAAGGATTTCTTTGAAACGCCGCGGAAATCACGTACACGTGGTAAAGATACAGATACTAGCTTATCAAGGAATTGATACATACGTTCTCCACGTAATGTAACCTTCGCTCCGATAGGCATACCTTCACGCAAACGGAAGCCTGCGATTGATTTTTTAGCTTTTGTTATAACTGGTTTTTGACCAGTGATCAATGTAAGTTCTTCAACAGCTGTATCTAAAGCTTTTGAGTTAGATACTGCGTCACCCACACCCATGTTAATAACGATTTTCTCAATGTTTGGTACTTGCATTACTGATTGATAGTTGAATTTACCCATCAATGACGGTGTAATTTCACTTTTGAATTTTTCTTTAAGGCGGCTCATTGCTTAGTGTACCTCCCTTCATTTATGACTTATTTATCTAAAGATTCACCTGATATTTTAGCTACGCGTACTTTTTTACCATTTTCGATCTTATATCCAACACGAGTCGGTTTACCTGATTTAGGATCAAGTGGCATTACATTGGATACGTGAATAGCAGCTTCTCTGCTGATAATTCCACCTTGTGGATTAATTTGAGATGGCTTGGAATGCTTTTTCACGATGTTAATTCCTTCAACAAGCACACGATTTTGTTTCGGATATGCTTCAAGAATTGTTCCTTGTTTGCCTTTGTCCTTACCAGAGATGACTACGACTTTGTCACCTTTTTTAACATGCATTAGCTTGGCACCTCCTTGAAAGGCTTTATACAAATTTTACATATTATAGAACTTCTGGAGCTAGAGAAACGATCTTCATGAAACTATTGTCACGTAATTCACGAGCAACAGGTCCAAAAATACGAGTTCCACGTGGGCTCTTATCGTCACGGATAATTACACATGCGTTTTCATCAAAACGAATGTAAGAACCGTCAGGACGACGCATACCACGTTTTGTACGGACAACAACAGCCTTAACGACTTCACCTTTTTTAACAACGCCTCCTGGTGTTGCCTGTTTAACTGTACAAACGATGACATCACCAATGTTTGCAGTTTTACGGCCAGAACCACCTAGGACTTTAATTGTTAGCACTTCACGAGCACCTGAATTGTCAGCGACTTTTAAACGAGATTCTTGTTGAATCATGTACGGTACCTCCCTTCGGAATTAGCTTAATCCGAACTATATTAAATGATTACTGCTTTTTCTACTACTTCTACAAGACGGAAGCGCTTTGTAGCTGAAAGTGGACGAGTTTCCATGATACGTACTACGTCGCCTGCTTTAGCTTCGTTTAGCTCGTCATGAGCTTTTAACTTTTTAGAGTATTTCACGCGTTTACCGTATAAAGAATGCTTTTTATAGGTTTCTACAACAACTGTTACTGTTTTATCCATTTTATCGGATACTACGCGGCCAGTGTAGATTTTGCGTTGGTTGCGTTCGCTCATTCTGCAAACCTCCATTCATTATCGATTAGTGACACCGATCTCTCTTTGACGAACAACTGTTTTCATACGAGCAATCGATTTGCGAACTTCACGGATGCGAGCTGTATTTTCAAGTTGTCCAGTAGCTAACTGGAAACGAAGATTAAATAGTTCTTCTTTAAGAGATTTTAGTTTTTGTTCAATTTCAGCAGTGGTTAGATCTTTGATTTCATTAGCTTTCATTTGTTTCACCACCAATTTCCTCTCTTTTTACAAACTTGCATTTGATTGGAAGTTTGTGTGCTGCAAGGCGCAATGCTTCTCTTGCCACCTCTTCAGATACACCAGAGATTTCAAACAATACTTTGCCCGGTTTAACTACTGCTACCCAACCTTCAGGAGCACCTTTACCGGAACCCATCCGTACTTCAAGCGGCTTAGCTGTGTAAGGTTTGCTTGGGAAAATTTTGATCCAAACTTTTCCTCCACGTTTCATATAACGAGTCATCGCAATACGAGCTGCTTCGATTTGGCGGTTAGTGATCCAGGAAGCTTCTTGAGCTTGAAGTCCAAATTCTCCAAAATGAACTTCAGTGCCGCCCTTAGCCATCCCTCTCATCTTACCGCGGTGTTCACGACGGTATTTTACGCGTTTTGGCAATAACATATTATTTTCCTCCTTCCTCAGATTTCTTCTTAGTAGGAAGAACTTCTCCACGGTAGATCCAAACTTTCACGCCTAGCTTACCGTAAGTAGTATCTGCTTCAGCATGAGCATAATCTATGTCAGCACGAAGTGTGTGAAGTGGAACTGTTCCTTCGCTGTAATGTTCAGCACGAGCAATATCAGCACCGCCAAGACGACCAGAAACTTGAGTTTTGATTCCTTGTGCGCCAGAACGCATAGTACGTTGGATAGCTTGCTTTTGAGCACGACGGAATGAAACACGGTTTTCTAATTGACGAGCGATGTTTTCAGCAACCAATTTTGCGTCAAGATCTGCTCTTTTAATTTCAATGATATTGATATGAACTCTTTTGCCAGTTAACTGGTTCAAAGCTTTACGAAGTGCTTCAACTTCAGTACCGCCCTTACCGATAACCATTCCTGGTTTAGCAGTGTGAACAGATACATTGATACGGTTAGCTGCACGTTCGATTTCAACTTTGGATACAGAAGCATCATTTAAACGTTTCGCGATATACTCACGAACTTTAATGTCTTCATGCAAAAGAACTGCGTAGTCTTTATCAGCGTACCATTTGGATTCCCAATCACGGATGATCCCGATACGCAAACCGACTGGATTTACCTTTTGACCCACAGATTACCCCTCCTTCTTTTCTGATACAACGATTGTAATATGACTAGTACGTTTGTTTATTGCACTCGCACGACCTTGAGCGCGAGGACGGAAACGTTTTAATGTTGGTCCTTCGTTAACGTATGCCTCTGAAACGACTAGGTTATTAATATCCATTTCGTAGTTGTGTTCTGCATTTGCGATAGCAGATTTCAGAATTTTTTCTACGACTGGAGAAGCAGATTTTGGTGTTAAGCGAAGAATCGCCACTGCTTCACCTACTTGTTTTCCTCGAATTAAATCTGCGACTAAACGCACTTTACGAGGAGCAATACGAACTGTTCTAGCGACAGCTTTTGCTTGCATGAGATGCCCTCCTCTCATTAACGTCTTGTTTTCTTGTCATCACTTGCGTGACCTTTATAAGTGCGTGTAGGCGCGAATTCGCCTAGTTTGTGACCTACCATATCTTCTGTTACATAAACCGGCACATGCTTACGACCGTCATAAACAGCGATTGTATGTCCGATGAATTGCGGGAAGATTGTTGAGCGACGAGACCAAGTTTTTACTACCTGTTTCTTGTCAGCTTCATTTAATTTTTCAACTTTTACCAATAAATGATCATCAACAAAAGGCCCTTTTTTTAAGCTACGACCCATGCGAGTACCTCCCTTCGTGACTGTTCTACGGTTCTATATATGAACCGTAGGTCAATCCCGTTATTTTTTACGACGACGTACGATAAATTTATCGGATTTATTTTTCTTCTTACGAGTTTTGAATCCAAGAGTTGGTTTACCCCATGGAGACATTGGTGATTTACGTCCGATTGGAGCTTTACCTTCACCACCACCGTGTGGGTGATCGTTCGGGTTCATTACTGATCCACGAACTGTTGGGCGTTTACCTAACCAACGGTTACGGCCAGCTTTACCAATGTTGATAAGTTCATGTTGTTCATTACCAACTTGACCGATTGTAGCACGGCAAGTAGCAAGAATCATACGAACCTCACCTGAGTTTAAACGTACAAGTACATAACGACCTTCTTTACCAAGTACTTGAGCAGATGTTCCTGCTGAACGGACTAATTGTCCACCTTTTCCTGGTTTAAGTTCGATGTTATGAATTACTGTACCAACTGGGATGTTAATAAGAGGAAGTGCGTTACCCACTTTAATGTCAGCTTCTGGACCTGACATGATTTCCAAACCTACTTCTAGGTTTTTTGGAGCTAGGATATAACGTTTTTCTCCATCAACGTAATTAATTAATGCAATGTTTGCAGAACGATTTGGATCGTACTCAATAGTAGCAACGCGTCCTGGTATACCATCTTTATTCCGTTTGAAATCGATGATACGGTATTGACGCTTGTGGCCGCCACCTTGATGACGAACTGTTAACTTACCTTGGTTATTACGGCCGCCTTTGCTGTGTAAAGGAGCAAGTAATGATTTTTCCGGTTTGTCTGTAGTGATCTCAGCAAAATCGGAAGTTGTCATATTACGTCGACCGTTAGAGGTAGGTTTATACTTCTTAATCGCCATTTGTATTTCCCTCCTTCTCTAATGAATTAAGCCTCGAATAGCTCGATTTCTTTGCTGTCAGCAGTTAATTTAACAATTGCTTTACGGCGCTTGTTAGTATAGCCTGCGTGTTTGCCCATACGTTTGAATTTACCTTTGTAGTTCATGATGTTTACTTTCTCAACTTTAACGCCGAAAATTTCTTGAACAGCATCTTTAACTTGAGTTTTGTTAGCTCTAACATCAACTTCAAAAGTATATTTTTTTTCAGCCATTATGTCTGAAGAGCGTTCAGTGATTACGGGGCGCTTAATGATATCGCGTGCATCCATTATGCAAGCACCTCCTCTACTTTTTCGACAGCTGATTTAGTCAAGATCAATTTGTTGTGTGATACAACATCAAGAACATTAAGACCAACAGCTTCAACTACAGTAACACCAGGGATGTTACGTGCAGAAAGAGCAACTTTCTCATCTAATCCGTCAGTAACGATCAACGTTTTAGTATCAACAGAAAGGTTTTTAAGTACTGCTACAAATTCTTTTGTTTTTGGAGCTTCGAAAGACAAGCTTTCAAGTACCAAAATGTTCTCTTCCAATGCCTTTGCAGACAATGCAGATTTAATAGCTAAACGACGTACCTTTTTAGGTAGCTTGTAAGCGTAAGATCTTGGAGTTGGTCCAAAAACAACGCCACCGCCACGCCATTGTGGAGAACGGATAGAACCTTGACGCGCACGTCCAGTTCCTTTTTGTTTCCAAGGTTTACGTCCACCGCCTGCAACTTCAGAACGGTTTTTAACTTTATGAGTTCCTTGACGTAAGGAAGCTCGTTGCATAATGATTGCTTCAAATAATACATGATTATTAGGTTCGATACCAAAGATGGATTCATTCAGTTCGATGTCGCCAACTTGAGAACCTGTTTGGTTGAACAATGTAACTTTTGGCATTCTATTGCTCCTCCTTTCTCAGAAATTACTTTGCTTTAACAGCAGTTTTAACTTTGATCAATGCTTTTCTAGCACCAGGTACATTACCTTTGATCAATAGTAGGTTACGTTCAACATCAACTTTAACGATAGCTAAGTTTTGAACAGTAATTTGTTCCCCACCCATACGTCCTGGTAATAGTTTACCTTTGAATACGCGGTTTGGAGCTACAGGACCCATTGAACCTGGGCGACGGTGGTAACGAGAACCATGAGTCATCGGTCCGCGAGATTGTCCGTGACGTTTGATAGCGCCTTGGAAACCTTTACCTTTTGAAATTCCTGATACATCTACTAAATCGCCTTCTGCGAAAATACTAACATTGACTTCTTGACCGATCTCATATTCAGTAAGATCCGTTCCGCGGAATTCGCGAATGAAGCGCTTAGGAGTAGTATTTGCTTTTTCAACATGTCCCTTTTCAGGTTTGTTAGAAAGCTTTTCACGTTTGTTTTCAAAACCAACTTGAACTGCTTCATACCCATCAGTTTCAACAGTTTTCTTTTGAAGAACCACGTTATTAGCAGCCTCGATAACTGTTACCGGGATAAGTTCGCCGTTTTCAGCAAAAACTTGAGTCATACCGATTTTTCTTCCTAAGATTCCTTTGGTCATAAGTCACACCTCCTAGAGTAATTGTTCATATTTATATGAATTATAATTTGATTTCAATGTCAACGCCTGATGGTAAATCTAAACGCATCAATGAGTCAACTGTTTGTGGAGTTGGATTAACGATGTCGATTAGACGTTTATGCGTACGCATTTCGAATTGTTCACGAGAATCTTTGTATTTATGAACCGCACGTAGGATCGTGTATACCGATCTTTCAGTAGGTAATGGAATTGGACCAGATACAGCCGCACCAGAACGTTTTGCAGTTTCAACAATTTTCTCAGCAGACTGATCAAGAATTCTGTGATCATATGCTTTTAAACGGATACGAATTTTTTGTTTTGCCATAATTTTCCCTCCTTTTCGCCTATTTTGAAATAGACCTTCTCAATGGAAATTTCCCACACACTCGCCATGGCAAAGCGGCCGGGTGTGTCAGCAACCTTCCATATCATCGCAGTCAAAGACCAACATTGTCTATTATACATAAAGCACAAGTAGAATGCAAGTTAAACTTAGACTTTCTTGTGCAACACACTTTTATTATTATACATACTATCACAAGTATTTACAAGTACATTCTACACGGTCTTTCATATCCATTTTCTTCATTTGGTAAATCCACAACATTTTCTTTGGAATGCACTCAATTTCCAACGGATATTATAGAAGAAAAAATATAAAGTCCTTTAAAATAAAAAAAAGCAGATGGCGTCCCATCTGCTTTTCCCGGAAGGCGTCCCTTCCAATATTGTTTTATGAATCAATTACTCTGTGATTGTAGCAACTACGCCAGCGCCTACAGTACGTCCACCCTCACGGATAGAGAATTTAGTACCTTCTTCGATAGCGATTGGAGCGATAAGTTCTACAGTCATTTCGATGTTGTCTCCAGGCATAACCATTTCTACGCCTTCAGGAAGGTTACAAATACCAGTTACGTCAGTTGTACGGAAGTAGAACTGAGGACGGTAGTTTGTGAAGAATGGAGTGTGACGTCCACCTTCTTCTTTAGAAAGAACATAAACTTCAGCTTTGAACTTTGTGTGTGGAGTGATTGTACCTGGTTTAGCAAGTACTTGTCCACGTTGGATATCTTCACGGGATACACCACGAAGAAGTGCACCGATGTTGTCACCAGCTTCAGCATAGTCAAGAAGTTTACGGAACATTTCAACACCTGTTACAGTTGTTGGTTTAGACTCTTCGTTGAAACCGATGATGTCAACAACGTCACCGACTTTAACTTGTCCACGCTCAACACGACCAGTAGCAACTGTACCACGACCAGTGATAGAGAATACATCCTCAACTGGCATCATGAAAGGTTTTTCAGTGTCACGAGTTGGTTCTGGGATATACTCATCAACAGCTGTCATTAATTCATGAATTTTTTCTTCCCATTCAGCTTCTCCTTGAAGAGCTTTTAGTGCAGATCCTTTGATAACTGGAATGTCATCGCCAGGGAATTCGTATTCAGATAGTAGATCACGGATTTCCATTTCTACTAATTCAAGAAGTTCTTCGTCATCAACCATGTCGCATTTGTTCATGAATACCACTAGGAATGGTACACCTACTTGACGAGAAAGAAGGATGTGCTCACGAGTTTGTGGCATTGGGCCATCAGCAGCAGATACTACTAGGATTCCGCCATCCATTTGTGCAGCACCAGTGATCATGTTTTTAACATAGTCAGCATGTCCTGGGCAGTCAACGTGTGCATAGTGACGAGTAGCTGTTTCGTACTCAACGTGTGCAGTAGAGATTGTGATACCACGTTCTCTTTCTTCTGGAGCACCATCGATTTGGTCATAAGCGCGAGCTTCTGCTCCACCAGTTTTAGCAAGTACAGTTGTGATTGCAGCAGTTAGAGTTGTTTTACCATGGTCAACGTGACCAATTGTTCCAACGTTAACGTGCGGTTTTGAACGATCAAATTTAGCTTTTCCCATTAGGAATTCCTCCTTAAAATTATAAATAAAAGATTAAGTATATAGGGCTGTGAAAGAAGACTAATTCTTCCATCACAGCTTACATAAGATAGTTATACTTTAATAAGAGATGAAAATCAATTATTCACCTTTATTTTTTTTGATGATTTCTTCAGAAATGCTCTTAGGTACTTCTTCATAATGATCGAAGTGCATAGAGAATGTTCCGCGTCCTTGTGTGTTAGAACGTAGAGACGTAGCATATCCGAACATTTCAGATAGTGGAACCATCGCTTTAACCATTTGCGTGTTACCGCGAGCTTCCATACCTTCTACACGACCACGGCGGGATGTAATATCTCCCATGATGTCGCCTAGATAATCTTCAGGAATAACTACTTCTACTTTCATGATTGGCTCAAGGATAACCGGTTTACATTTAGAAGCAGCATTTTTAAGTGCCATTGATGCAGCAATTTTAAATGCCATTTCGTTGGAGTCAACGTCATGGTAAGAACCGTCAAATAATTTTGCTTTGATGTCGACTAGCGGGTAACCAGCAAGTACACCACGGTCAAGTGAATCAACTAATCCAGCTTGTACAGCAGGGATATATTCACGTGGTACTACACCACCGACGATAGCATTTTCAAATTCGAATCCTTTACCTTCTTCGTTTGGACCAAATTCGATCCATACGTGTCCGAATTGTCCACGACCACCTGATTGGCGAACGAATTTACCTTCAACCTTAGCTGAACCACGGAAAGTTTCACGGTATGCTACCTGAGGAGCACCAACGTTTGCTTCCACTTTAAATTCACGACGCATACGGTCAACAAGGATGTCCAAGTGAAGTTCACCCATACCAGCGATAATCGTTTGACCAGTTTCTTGGTCAGTATGCGCACGGAATGTTGGATCTTCATCTTGTAGCTTTTGTAAAGCTTGGCCCATTTTGTCTTGGTCTGCTTTGGATTTTGGTTCAACTGAAAGTGAAATAACTGGCTCTGGGAATACCATAGACTCAAGAATTACTTGGTTCTTGTCGTCACATAGAGTATCACCAGTTGTAGTATCTTTCAATCCTACAGCTGCAGCAATATCTCCTGCGTATACAGTTGATATTTCTTCACGGCTGTTTGCGTGCATTTGAAGGATACGTCCAATACGTTCACGTTTACCTTTAGTTGAGTTGATTACATAAGAACCTGATTCTAATGTACCTGAGTACACACGGAAGAATGTAAGTTTACCAACGTAAGGATCCGTCATTACTTTAAACGCTAAAGCTGAGAACGGTTCAGAATCATCTGAGTGGCGTTCTACTTCGTCTTCTGTATCAGGAAGAGTACCTTTAATAGCTGGTACATCTAACGGAGATGGAAGGAAGTCGATAACGTTATCAAGCATTAATTGAACACCTTTGTTTTTGAAAGCTGATCCACAGATAACTGGGAAGAATTCAACGTTAACGGTTGCTGTACGAATAGCTGCTTTTAATTCAGCAATGCTGATTTCTTCGCCGCCAAGGTATTTTTCCATTAAGTCTTCATTAACTTCTGCTACTGCTTCAATTAACTTTTCACGGTATTCTTCAGCTAATTCCCGATGTTCTTCAGGAATTTCACCAACAGTGATATCAGTTCCTAGATCATTGGCATAGAAATGAGCTTTCATTTCAATAAGGTCAATGATTGCAGAGAATTGATCTTCAGCACCGATTGGTAACTGAACTGGATGAGCATTAGCTTGTAGACGATCGTGGATTGTTCCAACTGAGTAAAGGAAATCCGCACCGATTTTGTCCATTTTATTTACGAATACGACACGCGGTACACCATAAGTTGTAGCTTGGCGCCAAACAGTTTCAGTTTGAGGCTCAACACCTGATTGGGCATCAAGTACAGCTACAGCTCCATCAAGTACACGCAATGAACGTTCAACTTCAACTGTGAAGTCTACGTGTCCTGGTGTATCGATGATGTTTACACGGTGACCTTTCCACTGTGCAGTTGTTGCAGCGGATGTGATCGTGATTCCGCGTTCTTGTTCCTGTTCCATCCAGTCCATTTGTGAAGCACCTTCGTGTGTTTCACCAATTTTATGGATTTTACCAGTATAGTATAGAACACGTTCTGTTGTTGTCGTTTTACCAGCATCGATGTGAGCCATGATACCGATATTACGAGTGTTTGCTAAGGAGAACTCTCTTGCCATTTGTCTTTCTCCTTCCTTCTATAAGGATTTTATAGTGTTTGATCTTACCAGCGATAATGAGCGAATGCTTTGTTAGCTTCAGCCATTTTGTGTGTATCTTCACGTTTCTTAACTGCTGCTCCAGTATTGTTAGCAGCATCCATGATTTCATAAGCTAAACGCTCTTCCATCGTTTTTTCTCCACGAAGGCGAGAGTAGTTTACTAACCAACGAAGTCCTAGAGTCGATTTACGGTCTGGACGCACCTCAACTGGTACTTGGTAGTTAGCTCCACCCACACGGCGTGCTTTTACTTCTAATACAGGCATGATGTTTTTAAGTGCTTGATCGAAAACTTCGATCGGCTCATTGCCAGTACGTTCTTTGATTAAATCAAATGCAGAGTAAAGAATTTTTTGTGATTTACCTCTTTGTCCATCAACCATTAATTTGTTGATTAAGCGAGTCACAAGTTTTGAATTATAAATCGGATCTGGTAATACATCTCTTTTCGTTACAGGTCCTTTACGAGGCATTATATTTCCTCCTTTCAAGAAAGTTTAATTTTTGTTTGAGATTATTTTTTTGCTGCTTTCGGACGCTTAGTACCGTATTTAGAACGGCCTTGCATACGATTGTTAACTCCAGCAGTATCAAGAGCACCACGTACGATATGATAACGTACCCCTGGTAAATCTTTTACACGACCGCCACGGATAAGAACCACGCTGTGTTCTTGTAGGTTGTGACCGATACCTGGGATATAAGCTGTTACCTCGATACCGTTTGTTAAACGTACACGCGCATATTTACGTAACGCGGAGTTTGGTTTTTTCGGTGTCATAGTACCCACACGAGTGCAAACACCACGTTTTTGCGGAGATGATACGTTAGTTTGTGCTTTTTTAAAGCTGTTGTAGCCTTTGTTAAGTGCTGGAGATTTTGATTTAACCTCTTTAGACTCGCGTCCTTTACGCACTAATTGATTAATAGTAGGCATTACATTTTTCCTCCCTTCACGTTTTCATTTCTAGTACCACACATCCAGGTGGTTCATAAATGGGTAAAAACAAAGTCTTTGCAAATATAATTGCAAAAACATTTTTACTTTTTAATGGCAACAGTTGCTGCTCCGACATCAATACCACATGCTTTGCCAAGCATTCTCATCGAATCAACATATGTGATAGGAACATCCAATTCTTTAGCGGTCTCAACGACACGCCCAGTCAAGTATATATCTGCATCATCAGCGATGATAACTTCTTGAATTAAATTGTTTTTAAGAGCTCTAACTGCTTGTTTCGTCCCTATAATCACTGACTTTGCCTGTATTACTTTTTCATAAGACATGGTCCATATCCTCCAAAGTTACAGGGTAACATAGGAGCACCTTTGCTATAGTATCATTAATAGTCGGATACTGTCAACTTCTTTCAAAAAATAATTCTAGCAAAAGGTTTTCCTTACATAATTCCATTACTATTTTCACTATGTCTAAAGTGAATATATTGGTCCTCATACGGCTTCAGTCAGCCATGAGTAATAAGAGAGACCAGCTCAATAAATTCTGAGCCTTCAGCTCCAAGAATCCAGGAGTTCGGTTTTCAGTTTACTTATCGAGCTGGTCCTTTTTCTTTTAGTCCACTGTTACTGTATCGGCACTTTCATCACTTACAACGACCGGGTTTGCTTTTCTGTATCGAAGCATTCCTGTTCCTGCAGGGACTAGTTTACCGATGATGACATTCTCTTTAAGTCCTAGCAATTCATCACGTTTTCCTTTTATTGCTGCATCAGTCAAGACTCTAGTTGTTTCTTGGAATGAAGCGGCGGACAAGAAGGAATCCGTTTCTAGTGATGCTTTTGTGATACCTAGTAGTACAGGGCGTCCTGTAGCTGGTAATTTGTTAGTCAGCAATGCATCAGTGTTTGCTGTAGTAAACTGGTTAACATCCAATAATGTTCCTGGAAGCACTTCAGTTTCACCTGCATCAAGTACACGGACTTTACGCATCATTTGTCTAACCATTACCTCGATGTGTTTATCACCGATTTCAACCCCTTGCATCCGGTATACTTTTTGAACTTCATGAAGCAGGTATTCCTGCACAGTAAGTACATCTGTAACCTTCAGCAACTCTTTCGGATCGATAGAACCCTCTGTTAGCTCTTCACCGCGACGGACAGGAGTATCAACAGTTACTCTTAAGCGCGCTGTGTACGGTGCAGTATATGTGCGTGATTCAACTGCTCCTTGAACAACGATTTCCTGTTGTTTATCCCGAATTTCGTTAATCGAAACGACCGTTCCTTCGATTTCGGAAATGACAGCTTGACCTTTAGGGTTTCTCGCTTCAAATATTTCTTGGATACGAGGAAGACCTTGAGTGATATCGTCTCCAGCAACCCCACCAGTATGGAATGTACGCATCGTTAACTGTGTACCAGGTTCACCGATTGATTGAGCGGCAATAATACCGACTGCTTCGCCCACTTCAACTTCTTGACCGGTAGCCAGGTTGCGTCCATAACATTTTTTACATACACCATGGCTGGTGTTACATGTAAAGGCAGAACGGATCCACGCTGTTTCAATTCCAAGTGATTCAATATAGTTCGCAAGATCTTCAGTAATAAGGTCGTTTTCAGCCACGATTACTTCATTTGTTTCCGGATGTCTGATCGCTTTTCTTGCATAACGGCCAATTAGGCGCTCTTCAAGATGCTCAATTATTTCAGTACCCTCTCTCAAGGCTGAAATTTTCAAGCCGCGGTCCGTTCCACAATCGTCATCACGGATGATGACATCTTGGGCAACGTCAACAAGTCGACGAGTAAGGTAACCGGAATCGGCTGTTTTAAGTGCTGTATCGGCAAGACCTTTACGCGCACCATGTGTGGAGATGAAATACTCCAACACTGTTAAACCTTCACGGAAACTTGATTTGATCGGTAATTCAATGATACGTCCAGCCGGGTTGGCCATCAAACCACGCATACCAGCAAGCTGCGTAAAGTTAGAAGCATTACCACGGGCACCGGAGTCACTCATCATGAAGATCGGGTTGCGTCGGTCCAATGAGTCCATAAGTTTGGACTGGATGGTATCCTTGGCAGCACTCCAAATTGAGATAACACGATCATAACGCTCATCTTCTGTGATTAGACCACGTCTGAATTGTTTTAAGACGTTATCCACTTTTGTTTGAGCCTCAGAGATGATTTCTTGTTTTTCTTTTAAAACGACAATATCAGCCACACCAACGGTAATACCAGCTTTTGTCGAATATTTGAATCCAAGATCTTTCATCCGGTCAAGCATTTTGGATGTCTCAGTAATTTTAAACCGTTTAAAGACCTCCGCAATGATGTTTCCAAGAATTTTTTTCTTGAATGGATCAATAGCAGGCTGAGCCTTAATCAATTCAGGGATATTAGCGCCCTTTTCCACAAAATATTTCTCTGGAGTTTTCGTTTCCAGATTGTATCGTGTTGGTTCGTTAATATACGGGAATGATTTTGGTAAAATTTCATTGAAGATCAATTTACCGACAGTGGTAATTAGAAGTTGGCTGTTTTGCTCTTCAGTGAATGTTTCATTATTTAGTGAAGATGCATGTACGGCACAACGGGAATGCAAGTGTACATATCCGTTTTGGTATGCGAGTAATGCTTCACTTGTATCTTTAAAGATCATACCCTCACCGATAGCGCCTTCTCTTTCCAAAGTTAAGTAATAGTTACCTAATACCATATCTTGAGAAGGTGTAACGACAGGTTTACCATCTTTAGGGTTCAAAATGTTCTGTGCTGCAAGCATAAGCATACGTGCTTCGGCTTGGGCTTCAGAAGACAAAGGAACGTGTACCGCCATTTGGTCACCGTCAAAGTCAGCGTTGTAAGCTGTACACACGAGCGGATGCAAACGAATTGCGCGACCTTCAACCAACGTTGGTTCAAAAGCTTGGATACCAAGTCTATGAAGAGTCGGTGCACGGTTCAATAGTACTGGATGTTCTCTAATTACTTCTTCTAGCACATCCCAAATTTCAGGAGATAAACGTTCAATTTTACGTTTAGCAGATTTGATGTTATGCGCTAAACCTCTTTGAACAAGCTCCTTCATAACGAATGGTTTGAATAATTCAATCGCCATTTCTTTCGGAAGACCGCATTGGTACATCTTTAAGTTTGGTCCGACTACGATAACGGAACGACCAGAATAATCAACACGTTTACCAAGAAGGTTTTGACGGAAACGACCTTGTTTACCTTTTAACATGTGAGATAAAGATTTTAACGGACGGTTACCAGGTCCAGTTACCGGACGGCCGCGACGGCCATTATCGATAAGAGCATCGACAGCTTCTTGCAGCATACGCTTCTCGTTTTGAACGATAATGCTTGGCGCTCCAAGGTCAAGTAATCTTTTCAACCGATTATTACGGTTGATAACACGGCGATATAAATCATTTAAATCAGATGTGGCAAAACGTCCACCATCAAGTTGAACCATAGGACGAAGTTCCGGTGGAATGACCGGAAGCACGTCGAGGATCATCCATGATGGCTCATTTCCGGAGTTACGGAATGCTTCAAGAACTTCCAAGCGTTTGATTGCACGGGTTCTGCGTTGTCCTTGAGCTGTTTTAAGCTCCTCTTTCAACGACTCTACTTCCTTTTCCGTATCAATATCTTGTAAAAGTTTTTTAATAGCTTCCGCACCCATGGCAGCTTGGAACTTCTTACCGTATTTTTCACGGTATGTACGATATTCCTTTTCAGAAAGAAGCTGTTTCTTTTCTAAAGTTGTATCGCCTGTTTCAGTTACTACGTAAGATGCAAAGTAAATAACTTCTTCCAATGCCCGTGGAGACATGTCAAGAACAAGTCCCATACGGCTAGGGATTCCTTTAAAATACCATATGTGTGAAACCGGAGCTGCCAGCTCAATATGACCCATACGCTCACGACGTACCTTAGCACGAGTGACTTCAACGCCACAACGGTCACAGACTACACCTTTATAACGAACACGTTTATATTTTCCACAATGACATTCCCAGTCCTTTTGAGGACCAAAAATTCTCTCACAGAATAAACCGTCTTTTTCTGGCTTTAACGTACGATAGTTGATTGTTTCTGGTTTTTTAACTTCTCCATGGGACCAAGAACGAATCTTGTCTGGTGAAGCAAGACCAATTTTCATATACTCAAAATTATTAACGTCTAACAAGGGGCCTACCTCCCTTTTAATCTCCAGGTTTAACCCTTGATTGCCGTCAAGTATCAGGCAATCATACACCGGATGATGGTTGATTGAATCAATAAGGCTCTAACAAGGCAGCATGATCTTCAAAGAAACATCTTGCTGCCAGTCAGAGCGGGTAATATATAACTAAATATGTTTATATTTGATTTTATTCTTTGACAGGTGCCCCTACTTCGGAAGCAACCATATCTTTAGTTTCTGAATCAAGGCTTAACTTGTCTGCTTGGTTGGCTTCTTCTTCATCTTCCAAATCTCGCATTTCGATTTCACGATCTTCGGCATTAAGAATTTTAACATCCAATCCTAAACTTTGAAGTTCCTTAATCAATACTTTGAAGGACTCAGGAACACCTGGTTCAGGGACATTTTCACCTTTGACAATCGCTTCGTACGTTTTAACACGACCAACGACATCATCTGATTTAACGGTTAAGATTTCTTGTAATGTATAAGCAGCACCATAAGCTTCAAGTGCCCATACTTCCATCTCACCGAAACGCTGTCCACCAAATTGCGCTTTACCACCAAGTGGTTGCTGCGTAACAAGGGAGTAAGGTCCAGTTGAACGTGCATGAAGTTTATCGTCGACCATATGTGCCAGTTTGATCATATACATGACACCAACTGATACACGGTTGTCGAATGCTTCACCTGAACGGCCATCATAAAGGACAGTTTTTGCATCACGGGACATCCCGGCTTCTTCAATCGTACCCCAAACATCTTCCTCAGTAGCACCATCAAATACAGGAGATGCTACATGAATGCCAAGTGCGCGTGCAGCCATACCTAAGTGAAGCTCCAACACCTGACCGATGTTCATACGTGAAGGTACACCCAATGGGTTTAACATGATGTCGACTGGAGTGCCATCTGGTAAATAAGGCATATCTTCCTCAGGAAGGATCCTGGAGATTACCCCTTTATTACCATGTCGTCCAGCCATTTTATCGCCTTCATGGATTTTACGTTTTTGTACAATATATACACGTGCAAGTTGGTTTACACCAGGAGGAAGTTCATCGCCATCTTCTCTGTTAAATACTTTAACATCAAGAACGATTCCACCGCCGCCGTGAGGTACACGAAGTGATGTATCTCTTACTTCACGTGCTTTTTCACCGAAGATTGCATGTAATAAACGTTCCTCAGCAGTCAATTCCGTTACACCTTTAGGAGTGACTTTACCAACTAAAAGGTCTCCGTCTTTTACTTCTGCACCAACACGGATAATTCCGCGCTCATCAAGATTACGAAGCGCATCTTCCCCTACATTAGGGATATCACGGGTGATTTCTTCAGGCCCTAATTTTGTATCGCGTGATTCAGATTCATATTCTTCAATATGAATAGAAGTGTACACATCATCTTTAACCAATCGTTCGCTCATGATGATGGCATCTTCATAGTTATATCCATCCCATGTCATGAAGGCAACCAATACGTTACGTCCAAGTGCTAACTCACCTTTTTCCATTGAAGGACCATCAGCAAGAATCTCACCTTTTACAACGTTGTCGCCAACACTTACGATAGGGCGTTGATTATAGCACGTTCCTTGGTTAGAACGAATGAATTTTAATAGACGGTATTTATCAAGATTTCCTTTTACTTGCTGTCCGTCAACTTCACTTACCCTACGTACCCATACTTCACGTGATTCAACGTGTTCTACGATACCAGGGTGTTTACAGATGACAGCAGCACCGGAGTCTTTCGCTGAAACATATTCCATACCCGTTCCGACTCGAGGGGCTTCCGGTTGCAGCAAAGGCACTGCTTGACGTTGCATGTTCGCTCCCATAAGGGCACGGTTGGAGTCATCATTTTCCAAGAAAGGAATACATGCTGTCGCAGCAGATACAACCTGTTTAGGAGATACATCCATGTAATCTACGCGGTCACGCGGAACAACGGTATTTTCACCGCGGAAACGTGCAACAACGTCATTATCAAGGAATGACCCGTCATCTGATAGACGTACATTCGCTTGGGCAACTACATAATTGTCTTCCTCATCAGCTGTTAAGTAATCGATTTGGCTTGTAATTTTGCCTGTTTCGGGATCCACACGGCGATATGGTGTTTCAATGAAGCCATATGGGTTAACCTTAGCAAAACTGGATAATGAGTTAATCAAACCAATATTTGGTCCCTCAGGCGTTTCAATCGGACACATGCGGCCATAGTGGGAATAATGAACGTCACGTACTTCAAAGCCCGCACGCTCACGTGTCAAACCACCAGGTCCCAATGCAGATAGACGACGTTTATGCGTCAATTCAGCCAACGGGTTCGTTTGATCCATGAATTGGGAAAGCTGTGAGCTTCCAAAGAACTCTTTAATTGATGCAATTACTGGGCGAATGTTAATTAGTTGCTGCGGAGTAATTGTATTCGTATCCTGAATAGACATTCTTTCACGAACGACACGCTCCATACGGGATAAACCAATTCTAAATTGGTTTTGCAGCAATTCACCAACGGAACGCAGACGACGGTTACCTAAATGGTCAATGTCATCCGTGATTCCCACACCATGCAATAAGTTAAAGAAATAACTAATGGAAGAAATGATATCAGCTGGAGTAATGTTTTTGACCTGGTCGGTCACATAGGCATTACCGATGATATTGATTACTTTTTCGCCTTCAGCATCATTTGGTGCAAACACTTTAATAGGTTGAAGAAGGGTTTCTTCTTCTACTACACCACCTGATGGATGGAATGTTTTGAATCCGATTCCAGCTTCGATATGAGGCAGGATCCTATCAAGAGTCCGACGATCAAGCATTGTACCTTTTTCCACGATGATTTCTCCTGTTTCAGGATCAATCAAGGTCTCTGCAATACGCTGTCCGAATAAACGGTTCTTAATATGCAGTTTTTTGTTTATTTTATAACGACCTACATTTGCTAAATCATAACGTTTTGGATCAAAAAAGCGGGATACTAAAAGACTTTTCGCGTTATCGACAGTAGGTGGTTCACCTGGGCGTAGACGCTCATAGATTTCTAGCAATGCTTTATCTACACTCTCAGTGTTATCCTTTTCAAGAGTGTTGCGAAGGTATTCGTTGTCTCCAATCAAATCAATGATTTCTTGATCTGTTCCGAATCCAAGGGCACGCATCAATACCGTGATAGGCAATTTCCTGGTGCGATCGATTCGAACATACACAACATCCTTGGCGTCTGTTTCATATTCAAGCCATGCACCACGGTTAGGAATAACGGTCGCAGAGAATCCAAGCTTACCGTTTTTATCCATTTTCCCATTGTAGTAAACACTCGGTGAGCGCACTAATTGGGATACAATTACCCGTTCAGCACCATTGATTACAAATGTACCTGTTTCAGTCATCAGCGGGAAGTCGCCCATAAATACATCCTGGTCTTTCACTTCCCCTGTTTCTTTGTTAACAAGGCGCACTTTCACTCGAAGCGGTGCAGAATACGTAACATCGCGTTCTTTTGTTTCTTCTACAGAATACTTCGGCTCAGCTAAGCTGTAATCGATGAATTCTAACGATAAATTACCTGTAAAATCCTCAATAGGAGAAATATCCTGGAACATTTCCTTTAAACCTACATCTAGAAACCATTGATAAGAAGCTGTTTGAATTTCAATCAGATTCGGAAGATCCAAAACCTCACTGATTCTTGCATAACTTCTACGTTGGCGGTGTCGTCCATACTGAACAAGTTGACCTGTCAACTGATTCACCCCTTAAATCAAGCGTTATAAGGATCCAATTGCCTCGGAAAAGGAATCATTTCCATAGACAAAAAGAAAATGGTTTTTATTTTAAAAACCACTATTTCTCATAAAACGAACTATTATTTATATATTTTTCCCATATTATCCATTGGTTATACACCAATGGTATAAAAATTGCATAGTAACGGAATTATATATATGCATTTTATAATACTAACATAGCGAAAATTTAGAGTCAAACCTTTTTGGATAATAGTATATAGTAACCTTTTTTCTTAACGGGCACTTCAATATTTCCAAATAATTGCTCCATTTTATCCATAGCGGATGGAGCTCCTTGTTTTTTTTGAATGACAACCCATAATTCTCCACCAGCCACCAAACTACGATAGCCTTCTTCTAAAATTTCGTGGACTACACTTTTGCCTGCGCGAATGGGAGGGTTCGTAAGAATTGCCGCGAATTGATTGGAGCCAACTTTGTCAAAACGATCACTTGCGTAAATCTTTACATTTGTAATCCCATTAGAAGCGGCATTTTCTTTTGACAATTCAACTGCCCGGCTATTTATATCAATCATTTCTATCGTTCTATCGGGATAAGCTGCCGCAATCGATATTCCGATTGGTCCATAACCGCAACCAACATCAAGAATATCTCCTTCCACAGCTTCATCTAGGTTAAAACTTTCAACCAAAAGACGCGATCCGAAATCAACTTCTTTTTTCGAAAAAACACCATTATCACTTTTGAAGCGAAAGGTACGTCCCTTTAATGTAAAATCCCAAAATTTCGGATTGCTTACGACATCCGGTTTATGTGAGTAGTAATGCTCTGTCAGAGTCATCTCCCCCTATCAGAAAAGGAATATTGAAGATTTATTGAGAAGAGATTTGAAGAATGGATGCTTGCATGCCGGGATGTTTGACGAAATCCTTTTAATCAAACCATTAACGGCAAATTTCCGTCATTTTCTTTAAAATGAAGAAAAAAGCCCGCCAGTGATAGCGAGCTTTTTGTTTATGCAAGATTACTTAACTTCAACGCCAGCTCCAACTTCTTCAAGTTTAGCTTTAACTTCTTCAGCTTCTTCTTTAGAAGCGCCTTCTTTGATTGCTTTTGGAGTGTTGTCAACAAGTTCTTTTGCTTCTTTAAGTCCAAGACCTGTTACTTCACGTACAGCTTTGATAACTTTGATTTTTTGGTCTCCAGCAGATGTAAGGATTACATCAAACTCAGTTTGCTCTTCAGCAGCAGCGCCACCAGCAGCAGCTACAGCTACAGGTGCAGCAGCAGTTACGCCAAATTCTTCTTCGATTGCTTTTACAAGGTCGTTTAATTCTAAAACAGTCATGTTTTTAACTGCTTCTAAGATTTGATCTTTAGTCATTGTTATTTCCTCCTCGAAATGGTTGGTTTTTTTTGAATCAATAGGCTAAATAAGCGGTTAGCTTACGCGCCTTGTTCTTCTTTTTGATCTGCAACTGCTTTTGTAGCAAGAGCAAGTCCGCGCATAGGTGCTTGTAGCACGCTGAGTAACATTGAAAGTAGGCCTTCGCGTGAAGGTAGTTCTGCAAGAGCTTTAATTTCTTCTGCAGTTGCAACATTTCCTTCGATAACTCCAGCTTTGATTTCTAACGCTTCATGTTTTTTCGCAAAATCGTTAAGGATTTTTGCTGGCGCAATAACATCTTCATTTGAGAATGCAATTGCGTTTGGTCCTGTTAATGATTCGTTCAAAGTGCTAAGTTCAGCACTTTCAGCAGCACGACGAGTTAAAGAGTTTTTGTAAACCTTAAACTCAACGCCAGCTTCACGAAGTTGCTTACGAAGTTCTGTTAATTCAGCAACAGTCAATCCACGGTAGTCAACAACTACTGTTGATTGGCTTGCAGTTAATTTATCAGTAATCTCAGCAACGATTTTTTGCTTTTGTTCAATAATTGCGTTCATCCTTACACCTCCTGTAGATTTGCTTGAAAACATTTATACCGTTTCAAAGAAAAAGCCTTCATCTCTATTGCAGACATGAAGGCAGTAATTTCAAAAGTCATAGTCAAGGACTATTATTATCGAATTACCTCGGCAGGGAATTAAGCTCGAATGGAGCACCTACTGTCTACGGTACAAATGATATTCATTTATTCACAACAAAACTTATTATAACAATAATAGTTTTGGAATGTCAATTATTTATTGAAAGTAGAAGGATCAACTTTCACACCAGGGCCCATTGTAGTTGTTACAGAAACGTTTTTCATGTAAGTTCCTTTAGCAGCCGCAGGTTTAACTTTCATTAATGTATCATAGATAGTAGTGAAGTTTTCCACTAGTTTAGCATCCTCGAAAGATACTTTACCGATTGGAGCATGGATGTTTCCAGCTTTATCTACGCGGTATTCAACTTTACCAGCCTTGATTTCATTAACAGCTTTTGTTACGTCGAATGTTACTGTGCCAGTTTTAGGGTTAGGCATTAAACCTTTAGGTCCTAATACGCGGCCAAGTTTACCAACTTCACCCATCATGTCTGGAGTCGCAACGATTACATCGAATTCGAACCATCCTTGTTGGATTTTGTTGATGAAGTCAGATTCACCAACGTAGTCAGCACCAGCAGCTTCCGCTTCTTTTGCTTTTTCGCCTTTAGCGAATACTAATACGCGTTGAGTTTTACCAGTACCATTCGGTAGAACAACCGCTCCACGAATTTGTTGGTCAGCTTTCTTAGGGTCTACGCCTAAACGGAAAGCCACTTCAACAGTCGCATCGAATTTTGCGAAGTTTGCTTTTTTAGCAACTTCGATTGCTTCAGTTACAGCATAAGCCTTAGAAACTTCTACAAGCTTAGCTGCTTCAAGATACTTTTTACCTTTTTTCGCCATGATATAAATCCTCCTAAATTGTGGTTTTAACGGAATAACCTCCCACGAATAAAGGTTGCGAGTATCAATCGCAACCCCGTAGAAACAAATAGCAATTACATGGATCAGTCTTCGATGACAATACCCATGCTGCGAGCAGTACCTTCAACCATACGCATTGCAGCTTCAACGCTTGCAGCGTTTAGGTCAGGCATTTTAGTTTCAGCAATCTCGCGCACTTGATCACGCTTGACTGTAGCAACTTTATTACGGTTAGGTTCACCAGAACCAGACTCGATACCAGCTACTTTCTTAAGCAATACTGCAGCCGGTGGAGTTTTTGTAATGAATGTAAATGAACGGTCTTCAAATACCGTGATTTCAACAGGAATAATTAGACCAGCTTGATCTGCTGTACGAGCGTTGAACTCCTTACAGAATCCCATGATGTTTACACCAGCTTGACCTAATGCAGGACCGACTGGCGGTGCCGGATTCGCTTTACCAGCAGGAATTTGCAATTTAACCATTTTAATTACTTTTTTAGCCACGAGACACACCTCCTTATAAGTCCGTGATGTGGTAATAGGGGTATACCCTCCCACTCATCTTGAATTCTTTATATATTAATAAAGAATGCTTGTATCGTTGAGGCCTAAAAATTGAAACATACTGACCTTTGAAATTTTACCACTTTCAAAAGGTAATTTCAAGTTTTTTTCCGTTTATAATTTTTCCACTTGATTAAAATCAAGTTCAACCGGTGTATCACGGCCGAACATATTGACTAGGACCCTTACTTTACCTTTATCTTTATCAAGTTCTTCAATCGGCCCTGCAAAGGTTGCAAAAGGTCCTTCTTTGACTTGAACGGTTTCGCCGATTTCAAAATCAACTTCGAATTTACTTTCATCTACGCCCATTCGTTTAAGAACGACTTCAATTTCTTCCGGTAGCAACGCAGTCGGTTTTGACCCAGCTCCAGATGAACCTACGAAACCAGTTACACCAGGTGTATTCCGGACTACATACCAAGAATCATCCGTCATGATGATCTCAACTAATACATAACCTGGAAATACTTTCTTTTTGGTCACTTTCTTTTTGCCATCTTTCATTTCCGTTTCTTCTTCTTCTGGAACTACAACGCGAAAGATCTTATCTTCCATCCCCATAGTTTCCACACGTTTTTCCAAGTTAGCCTTAACTTTGTTCTCGTAACCTGAATAGGTGTGAACTACATACCAATTCTTTTCCATGTGTTAGGACTTTAAAGTCCTTCCCTCCCTGCAATCAATCATTTTCTTTATTAATCTTTATCTTTGAACGTTTTAGCCAAAAAGCCAATTCCGGCGTCATCCCGGCTTAACTAGAATATATTGTGATGATTCATATTGCAGCAGTGCTCGATTTGGAACTTCTTCACTTCATAAAAAAGACAAATTAAAAAACCCGTTTCCGGGCTTTTCTGCTGACACATATTATTCTATCACTATTATACCTTATTTTCGAATCTCTTATTCAATAACTAAGCGAATTAATTCGGAAATGCCCAAATCAACCACTGTAAAGAAAAAAGCCATAAACAATACAGTCGTTACTACCACGATTGTATATTTGGTAAGCTCCTTGCGTTTCGGCCAGCTTACTTTTTGCATTTCGCGAGCGACACCGCTGAAAAATTCGGTAAAACGTTTCATGAATGTACCTCCAAGCATTAGAAGCTTCTGTCAATCTATTTATAAAACGGTTATTTCGTTTCTTTATGAATCGAGTGTGAGTTGCACGTACTGCAAAATTTCTTGATTTCCAGGCGTTCGCCGCTTGTCGATTGTTTGCTCTCATAACTATAATTTCTTGAACCGCAATCAATGCAGGCAAGAACTATTTTTTTTCGCATTAGATACACCTATCCTATCTACTATATCCATAAAACCTTATCACGGCTGTCTTTTATTGTCAATATCAAAGCAGGTTTAGCCCATTATGGATACCGGAAATCAAAATATCGGTTTCTAACATAGTGAATAATAAACTACCATGTGGAGAAGGGACAGATGAAATTAAGCGGAAAAAGCGGAGGGATTATAAACTGATTTCCCTTACTTCCAGATAGCGCTCGAGCTTTCTTTTCACCCGCTGAAGGGCGTTGTCGATTGACTTAACATGCCGGTTCAACTCTTCCGAAATTTCTTGGTAGGTTTGTCCATCCAGGTAAAGAGCTAACACTTTTCTCTCAAGATCACTCAGGAGCTCAGCCATCTTTAATTCGATATCGTCAAACTCTTCTTGGTTGATGATCAGTTCTTCCGGGTCCAAAACTTTCGTACCCGATATAATATCCATTAGAGTTCGGTCCGATTCCTCATCATAAATGGGTTTGTCCAGGGAAACATAGGAATTGAGCGGAATATGTTTTTGACGTGTTGCTGTTTTGATAGCTGTAATGATCTGCCTCGTAATGCACAGTTCTGCAAATGCTTTAAAGGAAGATAACTTATCCCCTTTAAAATCACGGACGGCTTTATATAAACCAATCATACCTTCTTGCACGATGTCTTCCTTATCTGCACCAATTAAGAAATAAGTCCTTGCCTTTGCTCTAACAAAATTACGATACTTTTGGATCAAATAATCCAGCGCTTCACTGTCTCCAGTGTGTACCAACCTTATCAATTCATCATCCTCAAACTGCAGATACTTTTCGTTCAGTTTCATTCCGAATTTGAGACCCACATTATATCCCCCTGACCTGACTCAGATAGAAATATTATACAGCAGGTAAAATTTACCCGTCAATGGTTCAAATTTTACCCCGGCGCCATTTTTCGAAAATTTCTGCCACTTCTTCACTTAAAGGAATTTTAGCTGCAGGTTTTATCGTCGTTGTTTTTCTTACATCTTTCTTGATTTCCCCTTGAATTTCTTCCATTTCAATAAGCAATTCACGAGCAGATTTCCTTAGAGCCCCTTGACCAAAGATCACCCACTGTTCCGTGAAGTCAGAGGTTGCCACTTGAATTTGCGTTTTGACATTATTCAGTTCAATGGCCATCTTTTCTATTCTTTCATCGGCAGTCTCATTTTCTTTTGTAAAAATTACGTCAACTTTGTGATTTTTGAATATACGGGCAATTCCCTGAACGTATTGAGCATCAAATACGATAATTACGCGGTATCCGGTAAATGCTTGATATTCCGCCATCATTTCAATCAACCGGTCTCTTGCAGCAGCAAGATCCCTTTCTTTTAATTCTCTCAGTTCCGGCCAGGCTCCAATAATGTTATAACCGTCCACCAACAGAATATTCATCCCATCATTGCCCTAGGGGATTTCTTTTTCTATAAACCTCATACATCAATAAACCGGCTGCTACCGATGCATTTAACGATGTTACTTGTCCTGCCATAGGGAGACGGATGAGAAAATCACATTTATCCTTCATTAACCGGGCCATACCTTTTCCTTCACTACCGATAACAAGTCCAATAGGCATCTTTCCGTCCATGTTACGGTAATCATCGCTTCCTTTCGCATCGGTACCGACTATCCATACTCCACGCTCTTTCAACTCTTCGACTGCCCTTGCCAAATTTGTAACGCGAGCTACCGGAATATATTCGATTGCACCCGTCGAGGCTTTAGCCACAGTTGCCGTCAAGCCCACCGCTCTTCTTTTCGGAATGATGATTCCATGGGCCCCGACTGCATCAGCGGTCCTCATGATTGAACCTAAATTATGCGGATCTTCAACTTCATCAAGAATCATGAAAAAAGGTGCTTCATCCCGTTCAGCCGCTTTTGCAAATAAGTCATCCAATTCCACATATTCATATGCAGCCACTTGTGCGACAACACCTTGATGGATGCCTTCTGCCATTTGGTCAATTTTTTTCTTCGGTACGATTTGCACGAATACCTTCTTTTCCTTAGCCAGACCGATGAGTGGAAGCATCGAGCCTTTTTGTGAGCCCTCAGCTATCCAAATTTTATTAATGTCCCGTTCGGAGCGAAGAGCTTCCAATACGGGGTTTCTGCCAATGATATATTCTTCGCTCATGGGTTACTCCCCTTTTCTTCTTCAATGTATTCAATAGATTTTTTGATAAGTTCTTCCATTCTTTCTATCCGACCGGATAAATACAAAAATCCCATTAGTGCCTCAAAGGCTGTACTGTAACGATACGTTTGCACATCTGTATTCTTCGGTACAGTACCGGATTTTGCATTTCGGCCGCGCCGAACGACGGCGGATTCCTCTTCCGATAACCAATCTGACTCCAGGAAAAAATGGATAATTTTATTTTGAGCCTTAGCCGCTACAAAAGATGTAGCTTTTTTGTGAAGAAGATTGGGCTTGACCGCTCCTTTTTGAATGAGATGATGCCGGATATACGTTTCGTATACGGCATCACCTATATAAGCTAAAGCAAGACTGTTCAGCATTTTAGCATCTACCTTACTATCGTAATGAAGCATTAATTACCCTCTTTTCCATCTTGTACCTTGAGGGGTATCCTCTAATATGATGTTCATGTTTTTCAATCGATCACGAATTTCATCAGATAACCCAAAATTGCGGTCTTTCCGCGCTTGAATCCTCTGCTGGATCAAACCTTCAATTTCTTCATCCAAAAGCCCCTCTTCTTCAAGGGACAAACCTAGGACAGAAAATAAGATATTGAATTTTTCAAGGAACGCATCTATGACTTCCTTGTCTGTATTTTTCTCCATCAAGTAATAATTTGCCTGTTTGGAAAGTTCAAAGAGTATGGAAATTGCATTAGCAGTGTTAAAATCATCGTCCATTTCCTTAGTGAATTGTTCATGTAATTCATTAAGTTTCTCCAACCAAACATCATTATTATCAGTCAATCCGTCGCTTACTTGAAGACGATGCTTTAAGTTTTGATAAGATGTCCGTAACCGATCAAGAGACGCTTTTACATTTTCTAGCACTTCTTCACTATAATTGATGGGATGACGGTAATGAACGGATAACATGAAGAAGCGTAACACTTGTGGGTCATGCTTCTGAATGATGTCATGAACAAGAACGAAATTGCCTAAGGACTTAGACATTTTTTCATTCTCAATATTTATATACCCGTTATGCATCCAATAATTCGCAAAGGTCTTGCCTGTTAATGCTTCGGATTGTGCAATTTCATTTTCATGATGCGGGAAAGCTAGATCTTGACCTCCTGCATGAATATCGATTGTATCCCCCAAATACTTTTTGACCATTGCGGAGCACTCGATATGCCAGCCAGGACGCCCTCTCCCCCATGGGCTCTCCCAAGATATTTCATCATCCTTGGCCGCTTTCCAAAGGGCAAAATCAAGGGCATCTTGTTTTTTCTCCCCAATTTCAATACGGGCCCCCACTCGCAACTCATCGATGGACTGATGTGAAAGTTTTCCATACCCATCAAACTTACGAGTGCGGTAATACACATCCCCTTCAGATTCATAAGCGAATCCTTTCTCAATTAATGCCGAGATGAATTCAATGATTGCATCCATGTTCTCCATTACGGTTGGGTGAGCATCCGCTTTTTTGCAGCCCAATGCCGAAACGTCTTCAAAATAAGCCTTGATGAATCGCTCTGATATGGTTGGGACATCTTCCCCCAATTCTTTTGCCGCACGAATCAGCTTATCATCCACATCCGTAAAGTTCGAAACGAATTGCACATCATATCCACGGTAATCCAAATACCTACGAACGGTATCAAAAACGATTGCCGGTCTTGCATTCCCAATATGAATGTAATTGTAGACAGTGGGTCCACATACGTACATTTTCACCTTTCCTTCTTCAATTGGGACGAAGGTTTCCTTTTTTCTTGTAGCTGTGTTATATATTTTAATCGCCATATTATAGACTCCTTTCTTCCTGTTTCTGTTCAGCCAGCTTCGCTCTTAAGGACCTGATCTCGCTATCCAATTCCTTAAAGCGATCACTGATTGGATCAGGAAGATCACAATGATTTAGGTCTTTGTTGATTTTGATACCATCTTGAATGACCACTTTACCTGGAATGCCCACAACTGTTGAATTAGGTGGCACTTCCTTTAAAACGACTGATCCGGCACCGATTTTGGAGTTTTCACCAACAGTAATGGAACCCAGCACTTTTGCTCCTGTTGCAATCAACACATTATCCTTTATCGTAGGATGACGTTTTCCCTTTTCCTTTCCCGTCCCCCCTAGAGTTACCCCTTGAAAGACAGACACATTGTCACCAATTTCACAAGTTTCGCCAATGACGATCCCCATTCCGTGGTCAATGAAGAAACGACGGCCAATGGTGGCCCCTGGATGGATTTCAATTCCGGTAAAAAACCGACTGATTTGAGATATACTTCTCGCCAGGAAAAAGAACTTCTTCTTAAATAGTGCGTGAGCCATCCTATGGCTCCAAATAGCATGTAAACCCGCATACGTCAAAATGACTTCGAAATAACTGCGTGCAGCAGGATCTTGATCAAAAACCACTTCGATATCCTCTTTAAACATCTTTAACAAAATGATTCCCCCCTATGTCCCTTTTCCAACATCCCCTTTGAAGCTTTTAAAGCATATAAAAAAGCGTCTCTGTCCAAATAGACAGAGACGCTTTTAGCGCGGTTCCACTCTGTTTGGGATGTACGAAGCAGGTAAAGCTTTCCCCTGTTTTTTTCATCCCCAACTTTAATCCCTGTAACGGAGGACATTCCGCCTGTGCCTACTATAGGTTAGTTCAGCAAAGGACTCAAGGGTGCATTTCAGAAAACGAGAGGCTTGAACCACTTTCAGCAGGTTATGGTTCTCTCTAAAAAGCTTCGTTTGCTTACTTCTCCCCATCTACGCGTTCTTTTGTAAGATTATTAAATACTATATTACATTTTCGACAAATTGTTAATATAAAATACTCTGAATTCGCTGTTTAATTTTTTCTTTGCCCAGTAATGAAATCGCCTTAGGCAAGTCAGGGCCATGTGTTTGACCCGTGACGGCAGCCCTTATCGGCATGAATAATTTTTTCCCTTTATGCCCTGTGCTTTTTTGTACCGCTTTTATCGACTTCTTGATTTCGTCCGCTTTAAATTCTTCAAGCCCCTCGATTTCCTGAAGGAAAGCTTTCATGACTTCAGGTACCTGTTCTTCAGCCAACACTTCCTTAGCTTCTGGCTCGAACTCGACCTCATCCTTGAAAAACAGTTCAGATAGCTCAACTATTTCCGCTCCATAGCTCATCTGCTCTTGAAAAAGGGAAACCAGGCCGTGTACCCACTCTGCTTCTTCAGCAGTTAGTGTCTCCGAAACCTTCCCTGCTTTAATTAAGTGAGGCATTGACAATTCCACTGCACGATCGCTGTCCAATTGCTTCACGTATTGGTTATTCATCCATGTAAGCTTTTGCTTATCGAAAAGTGCAGGTGATTTAGACAATCGATCTGCATCGAAAAGATTAATGAACTCTTCTTTCGTGAAAATCTCTTCCTCCCCGACCGGAGACCATCCTAGTAACGTAATGAAATTGAATAAAGCTTCAGGTACATAACCAAGCTCTTCATATTGCTCAATGAATTGAATGATCGACTCATCACGTTTACTCAGTTTCTTCCTGCTTTCGTTTACAATCAGCGTCATATGTCCGAATACCGGCGGTTCCCATCCAAATGCTTCATAAATCATCAATTGTTTTGGAGTATTGGAGATATGGTCATCACCACGCAGGACATGGGAAATCTTCATCAAGTGATCATCGACTGCCACTGCAAAGTTATAGGTTGGGATTCCATCTTTTTTAACGATAACAAAATCACCAAAACCATCTGTTTCAAACGAAACGTCATCCTTAACCATATCTTTGAAAGTAAGGACTTTCCCCGCTGGAACGGCAAAGCGAATGCTTGGTTTTCTTCCTTCAGCCACCAGTTTCGCTTGCTCTTCTTCAGTTAAATGCTTGCACTTCCCTGAATATTTTGGCGTTTCGTTCCGTTCGACCTGTCCTTCTCGCTCTGCTTCAAGCTCTTCTTCCGTACAATAGCATTTATAAGCCAAACCCTTACCTAAAAGTTCTTGATATAATTCCTGATAAAGGTCGTTCCGTTCGGATTGACGATATGGACCGTATTCACCGCCAACATCAACACCTTCATCCCAGTCCATTCCAAGCCATTTCAAATATTTAAGCTGACTTTCCTCGCCGCCTTCAATATTCCTCTTTTGGTCGGTATCTTCAATGCGGATGATGAACTTCCCGCCTTTATTTCGTGCGTATAAATAATTAAATAAAGCCGTCCGTGCATTACCTATATGTAAATGTCCAGTAGGACTCGGTGCATAGCGAACTCGAATATCGCTGCTCATGATATATATAGACCTCCCAGTCGTTCTTTTCTATTGTTTATTTTATCATTTATATACATTGGGATAAAGGCATCCACTCTAAAAATGAATTTAGTTAGATTTAACTAATAAGACAACAGCCTGTGCCGCGATTCCTTCGCTTCTGCCTGTAAACCCAAGTTTCTCAGTAGTGGTCGCCTTTACATTAATTCTATCTATCGAGGCATCTAAAAGTTCTGCAATCCTGCCTCGCATCGCTTCAATATATGGTGCCATTTTCGGGCTTTGTGCAATGATTGTACAATCCGCATTGCCTAAGGTATATCCTTCTTTTTTTACAATCGCCCAAATATACTGCAGCAGTTTTGCCGAATCGGCATCCTTAAATTCAGGATCCGTATCCGGAAAATGCTTTCCGATATCCCCTGCACCAATTGCCCCCAAGCAAGCATCAGCAACAGTATGCAGAAGGACATCCGCATCAGAATGACCTAGCAAACCTTTCTCATTCGGAATAGTAATTCCGCCAATAATCAAAGGTCTTCCCTCAACAAGCTGATGAACGTCATATCCTTGTCCAATTCGAAACATATCATTCTCCCCAATCATCATTTTCCATGTTTTTTATGTAAAATCGCTTCTGCAAAATAAAGGTCTTCCTGAGTCGTAATTTTAATATTATCATAATTGCCCTCAATAATAACTACCTGTTCATTGATCCGTTCAAGCAAACTTGCATCGTCCGTCCCTAAAAATGCTTCAGCCTCCGCCTCTTCATACGCCCTTTTTAATATGGATACACGAAAAGCCTGTGGAGTTTGTACCGCCCACAAGCTTGATCGTTCCACCGTTTCCAATACCTTTTTGTTTGCCGCTTTTTTAATCGTATCCTTAACTGGCACTGCAATAACGGCACCTCCATGAAGGGAAGCGGAGGTAGTCAATTCACTGATTTGCCCTAGATCGATAAAAGGGCGAGCTCCGTCATGGACCAGGATGATTTCTTCTCCTGCATGTTGCAGCCCATTATAAACGCTTTGTTGGCGCTCCTTGCCGCCCATGACGAGTTTCTTGACCTTTTTAAGCCCATACTTTGATATCAATTGACTGAAATAATCCTTTTCTGCCGGGTTTATCGAAAGGATAATCCCCCGACAGTCAGAATCTTCTTCGAAGACACGTAGTGTATAAACAATAATCGGGATACCCGATAGTTCAATAAAAAGTTTATTCTTGCCCGCCTTCATTCTTTTTCCTTGTCCTGCTGCAGGTATCACTACTTCATAAAACATGACGGTTTCTCCTACTCTTCTTTATAATGCTTTTTCTAATAGTTTCGGTTTAGCGAATATCATACGACCTGCAGAGGTTTGCAGTACACTTGTGACAAGTACATCGATGCGTTTTCCAATATGGTCACGGCCACCCTCGACAACGATCATTGTACCATCGTCTAAATAAGCGATGCCCTGGTTCTGCTCTTTCCCGTCCTTAATGACCTGTACGTTCATCTCTTCCCCAGGAAGTACAACAGGTTTAACGGCATTGGCCAGGTCATTGATATTAAGGACCGCCACATTTTGAAACTCACATACTTTATTTAAATTGAAATCATTGGTAACGACCATTCCGCCCGATATTTTGGCAAGCTTCACCAGTTTACTGTCCACTTCCTGAATATCTTCAAAATCTCCCTCGTACATCTCCACCTTAATCGGAAGGTCTTTTTGAATCCGATTAAGGATATCCAAACCACGTCTTCCACGATTCCTTTTCAAGGCATCAGATGAATCGGCAATGTGCTGTAGTTCGTTTAATACGAATTGAGGGATGACTATGGTCCCCTCTAGAAATCCTGTCTGACAGATATCCGCAATTCTGCCGTCAATGATGACGCTTGTATCGAGAATCTTCAGCCGCTTGCTATAACCCTCTTCATCCTCTTCGCCTGCTTCACCCTCGGAATTCTTTTTCTTATTATTTTTCGTGAATAGATTCAATAGTTCATCCCGTTTTTTAAAGCCCACCTGGAAACCAAGATAACCAAATAAAAGCGTAAGGATGATCGGAACCACCTTGATGGCACTGAAGGCGGAGCCAACCAGGAACGCCGCAAGCAGCCCCACTAAAAGACCGACGCTGCCAAAGATTATGTCCGTAATTGGTATCTTAACAAGCTGTTCCTCCAGCCACTTCATAAAATAGATCACATGATCTACTGCCCAAAAAGTAATAAGATAAAAGATAATGGCACCCAACAGTACACTTACATAAGGATTGTTTATTAAAGCAATATCATCTGCATGTAAAACAATTAATAATTCTGGAATAAGTAACATTCCAAGTGTTCCGCCGACTATTAAGAAGCATGCTTGTATAATGCGTTTTAACATCCCTTTCACCTCCCTCTATTCATTATTGACCAATAAAATAAAATGAAACCTTCGAAAATTCGTTTTCATTATATACGTGAAATTCACCTAAGGAATTAGTGGATTTACAAATATGACTCCTTCTCTATTTCGTAATATTAGCCTAGCACCCTGAGTTTTGAGTGTCAAAAATAAACACTATTCATTTCAAGCTAATTCAGGAAAATTTTAATGGCAAGCTGCACATTACATCCTTCTATTTGTAACCAGTTGATTTTTTAAAATACGGAGCCCCTCTTTAATTTTATTGGCACGGACTTCGCCAATACCCTCTACATCGTCAAGGTTTTCAACCGTTGCTTTATTGACTTCGCTAAAGCTTCCGAACTGTTTCACTAAATTTTCGATGATCAAACCCGGCAAGCGTGGGATTTTATGAAGTATACGGTAACCACGGGGGTGTACTGACTCATCAAGATGTATGTATCCGTGATAGCCCAGCACCTTTAGAAGTATGCTTTCGTCCAGTTTTTCCTGCATCGCCAACTCTTGAAGCCGAGAAATGATTTCCTCAGGTTTTTCATCATTGCTGGAGGTATAATCCTTGATAAGCCACTTCCCTTCCGTTTCAATATCTGCCAGGATCTCATTCATCTGCAGACGGATCAATCTTCCTTCCGTGCCAAGCTCATTAAGATACGTTAATAGCTCCGCCTTGATTCTGAGTACCATTACATAACGGTGAAATACCTGCAAAAGGTCGGCATAGGTCACGATTTCCTCAAACTCCAGTGCTCCTAATACCGATATGCTCTGCTGTAGAACCACCTTGTATTTTTCCAAGGTTTGAATGGCTAAATTAGCCTTGGCGAGTATGACTCCTATATCTTTGAGGGCATACCGGAAATTGCCTTGATATAAAGTTATGACATTCCGACGTTGTGAGATTGCAATGACCAACGATTTGGTCTCCCTTGCTACACGTTCCGCTGTCCGATGCCGCATTCCCGTTTCTGTGGAAGGTGTACTATTATCGGGAACTAATTGGGCATTTGCGAAAATGATCGTATCGGCCTTTTCATTTAAAATGATGGCCCCGTCCATCTTCGCCAGCTCATACAATGTACTTGGGGTACAGTTACAGTTAATTTCGAAGCCGCCATCTACAATCGTTCGAACCTTCTCGTTATATCCGACCACTATCAAACCACCCGTATTTGCCCTCAGGACATTTTCAATACCCTCCCGAAGCGGGGTACCCGGAGCTACAATTTGCAGAATCTCCAGTTTTGTTTTCTCATACCCTTTTTTATCTGTCATACTTAACCCCCTAACACTTGTTGAAGAGCCTCTGAAACCGATGAAACACCAACGATCTTAATACCTTTTGGCGCAGTCCATCCCCCTATATTATTCGCCGGTATTATAACCCGCTCAAACCCTAGTTTTGCTGCTTCCTGTACCCTTTGCTCAATTCGTGACACCCTTCTTACCTCCCCTGTCAGCCCCACTTCACCAATGATGCAATCGGCAGGGTTTGTTGGTTTATCACGGAAGCTCGAGGCAATGCTGATTGCGACAGCGAGATCAATTGCCGGTTCATCCAGCTTGACACCACCAGCAACCTTTAAATACGCATCTTGATTTTGGAGCAACAGGCCCACCCTCTTTTCCAGAACAGCCATTAAGAGCGAAACCCGATTGTGGTCAATCCCTGTGGCCATCCGCCTTGGATTGCCAAAACTCGTAGGTGAAATCAATGCTTGAATTTCGACAAGCACTGGCCTTGTTCCTTCCATGGATGCAACGACTGTAGAACCAGACGCTCCTTGCGACCGTTCTTCAAGGAAAATTTCCGATGGATTCGCAACCTCTTCCAAGCCATGTTCTTTCATTTCAAAAATACCCATCTCATTCGTCGAACCAAAGCGGTTCTTGACCGCACGTATAATTCGATATGTATGGTGTCTTTCTCCCTCGAAATATAAAACGGTGTCTACCATATGCTCAAGCAGCCGAGGCCCTGCAATGGCACCTTCCTTTGTAACATGCCCGACGATAAAGATCGCAATCCCATTCGTTTTAGCAATACGCATGAGTGAGGCTGTGCACTCCCTCACTTGTGAAACGCTTCCCGGAGCAGATGTAACCTCCGAATGGTACACCGTTTGAATGGAGTCAATAATGACCAAATCCGGTTTCACCTCTGTAATCGCCTGTTGGATATAGTCCATATCGGTTTCAGCATAAACCAGTAGATTTTCTGACATGGTCCCAAGCCGATCCGCTCTCAACTTGGTCTGCTTGACTGATTCTTCGCCTGATATATAAAGCACTTTTTTCTGTTTATGCGCCAATTGGGAAGATACCTGCAATAGCAGGGTCGATTTACCGATACCCGGATCCCCCCCAATCAAAACAAGGGATCCCTGTACGATCCCGCCCCCAAGAGCACGATTCAATTCCATTAAATCCGTCTTAATCCGGGGTTCTTTTTCTGATTGAATAGTAGTTATGGGTGCTGCCTTCTCCCGCTCTCCGGAACCTCTGACCTCTGAATTGGTAAATGCACCTTTTCTAGCAGGTTTAACGATTTCAGTTTCCTCGACCATTTTGTTCCATTCACCGCACCCTGGGCATTTCCCCATCCATTTCGCTGACTCATATCCACAAGACTGACACATAAATTTGGTTTTCTTTTTTACAGCCATAAATTACTCCTCTTTCTTTGGAAAAAATACCTATATTAAGGATATTATACCTCCGTTTTATTTAAACCTTCTTAAGGCTAAGTTTTTTTAAAAAAATAACCACTTTAACTCTACCTTGTCCGACTTATACTCATTTCTACCTACGGATAAAAAACAGAGGTACACTGCAAAAAAATCTGCGTGTACCTCGAAGTTTAGAATCAGGTTATTCACTTATATTGACAGGCTCGCCTTGTCGGATTGCAAACTCATTATTCACAACATCCATCACGACCGTTTGCCCTTTTTTCACATTACCTTTAAGCAACTCTTCGGAGAGATAATCTTCTACATGCTTCTGAAGTGCCCTGCGGATTGGTCGTGCCCCATATTCAGGATCAAAACCTTCCGTAGCAATTTTTTCTCTAGCCGCATCTGTCAGCTCCAAGTAAATTTCCTGTTCTTTCAAACGGGTAGTAAGTTGATTCGACATCAATGTAACGATTTGTTTCAAATGGTCCTTCTCCAATGAGTGGAAAACGATAGTTTCGTCAATACGATTCAGGAATTCCGGACGGAATGCACGTTTGAGTTCTTCCATCACTTTCCCTTTCATATTCTTGTAGTCCTGGCCAGTATCCTGGATGTTAAAGCCGACATACTTATCAGTTTTTAAGGCAGACGCCCCTACATTCGATGTCATAATCAGAATGGTATTCCTGAAATCTACAGTACGCCCCTTGGAATCCGTCAGTCTCCCGTCTTCCAATACTTGCAGAAGAATATTGAAGACATCGGGATGTGCCTTTTCTATTTCATCAAGCAGAACGACGGAATATGGTTTCCTCCGCACCTTTTCCGTTAACTGCCCGCCTTCTTCATATCCAACATATCCTGGAGGTGATCCAACAAGACGTGAAGTCGAATGTTTCTCCATATATTCGGACATATCAATGCGGATCATAGCATCTTCATCACCAAAAATGGATTCAGCTAAAGCTCGGGCTAGCTCGGTTTTACCCACCCCTGTAGGTCCCAGAAAGATGAATGAACCAATTGGACGTTTAGGATCTTTCAAACCTGCTCTTGCACGCCGTACTGCTTTAGAAACCGCAATGACGGCCTCTTCCTGCCCGATTACACGATCGTGGAGGATTGATTCCATATTAAGCAGTTTATCTGACTCTGTTTGCGCCAGTTTTGTGACTGGAACTCCCGTCCAGCTGGATACGACGTGTGCAATGTCATCCACAGTCACTTCACTGTTCTCTTGCCCTTGTTTTTCTTTCCAAGTCTTTTTCGTTTCTTCCAATTGTTCTCTTAAGCGTTGTTCTGTATCGCGAAGCGATGCAGCTTTTTCAAATTCCTGGCTTTGAACGGAAGCATCCTTTTCCTTACGGACATCATCTAGCTTCACTTCAAGTTCCTTTAAGTTTGGAGGCGTAGTGTATGAGCGCAACCGAACCTTGGATCCAGCTTCATCAATCAAGTCAATCGCTTTATCCGGTAAAAAGCGATCGGAAATATAACGGTCGGATAATTTGACTGCGGCATCAATCGCTTCATCCGTAATCGATACACGGTGATGGGCTTCATAACGGTCACGCAAACCCTTTAGAATTTGAATGGACTCTTGCATAGTCGGTTCATCGACCTGAATTGGCTGGAAACGACGTTCAAGCGCAGCATCTTTTTCAATATACTTTCGGTACTCATCCAAAGTAGTAGCACCGATACATTGTAATTCACCACGGGCCAATGATGGTTTAAGGATATTCGAAGCATCGATGGCACCTTCTGCACCGCCTGCACCAATCAATGTGTGCAATTCATCGATGAATAAGATGATATTACCCGCTTGACGAATTTCATCCATTACTTTCTTCAATCGGTCCTCAAATTCACCACGGTATTTTGTACCAGCCACAACAGTACCCATATCAAGTGTCATTACGCGTTTATCACGTAAAATTTCAGGAACCTCATTATTGATGATCTGTTGGGCAAGACCTTCAGCAATGGCTGTTTTACCTACCCCAGGTTCACCGATCAATACTGGGTTATTTTTTGTACGGCGGCTTAATACTTCAATGACACGCTGTATTTCCTTACTTCTTCCGATAACGGGATCCAAGCTTCCTTCCCGGGCAATGGCCGTTAAATCACGGGCAAGGCCATCCAAAGTCGGTGTGCTTGCATTTGAAGCAGCTGAACCTTGATGACCACCTGATTCATTGCTTCCCAAAAGTTGTAATACCTGCTGTCGAGCTTTATTTAAGCTAACTCCCAGATTATTCAACACGCGGGCAGCTACGCCTTCCCCTTCTCGTATCAAACCTAGAAGTACATGTTCTGTTCCAACATATGAGTGACCTAATTTTCTTGCCTCATCCATGGAAAGCTCAATGACTTTCTTGGCTCTTGGGGTATAATGTATCGTTTGAGCCGTATCCTGTCCACGGCCAATTAAATTTTCCACTTCTTTCTGTATCTTATCCGGACCCAATCCAAGTGCATATAACGCTTTGGCTGCAATGCCATCACCTTCTCGGACAAGACCCAGTAAAATATGTTCCGTGCCAATATTATTATGACCTAAACGGATTGCCTCTTCTTGGGCTAATGCTAATACTTTCTGGGCTCTTTCAGTAAAACGACCAAACATCATAGGGAATTCCTCCTTAAGAATTTTCGTTTTGAATAAAATTGCTGACAATTCTCTAAGTAATGGCAGAAGCTTCTTCTTGCCCCAAATCTATTACATGAATATTGGTACTCACTCAGAGGTTAATGACCTCTATGAGGAGGTAGATTCCGTTAAATTCAAGCGTTCTCGAATGAGTGCTGCTCTGCGGATATCCCTTTCATGGGATCTTAAAGGACCACCTGCGTACTTTTGTAAAAATCCCGACTGTGTCAAAATCATCAACTCATTAAGAATGCTTTTAGAAATATTTTTTATATACCCAAGATCTATACCTAGCCTAACATCGGAGATACAGGTAGCTGCTTCCTTGGTCTCAATGATTCGAGCATTGGACAATATCCCATATGAACGGAAAACCCTATCTTCTAATTGTATGTGGGAAGTCCTAACTAATGCATCCCTCGCTGAGCGTTCCTGAGCTATGATTTGCTGCACTACACTCGTTAGATCTTCAACGATATCCCTCTCCGACTTTCCAAGAGTGATTTGATTAGAGATTTGAAAGATATTCCCCAACGCTTGACTGCCCTCTCCATAAATCCCTCGAACCACCAACCCCAATTGATTGATAGCCGGTATGATATTATTTATCTGCTGTGTAAGGACCAGACCGGGCAGATGCATCATGACTGAGGCCCTTAATCCTGTCCCCACATTAGTTGGACAACTAGTTAGGTATCCTCTTTCTTCATCATATGCATAGTCTATGGATTCTTCAATCCAATCGTCAAGAACATTTGCAATCTTTAAGGTTTCCTTTAGCTGCAACCCCGACATTAAACACTGAATACGGAGATGATCCTCTTCGTTTATCATGATACTTATTTCTTCATTTTCCGAAAGGAGACATGCGCTTTTCGCTGAACCTTCAACTAAATGAGGACTGATTAAATGTTTTTCAACGAGAACGCGCTTTTCCAGTGGCTGTAATTGGTCAATCTCTAAAAGTTCCAGTTTTCCAATTTCCGGAGTTACTTCCTGTTCAATTCTTTTTTTTACCAATTCAATAATTTTTTTAGCTTCTTCGTTAGAAAAGGAGGTTGGGAAGGTAAAGTCTTTGAAATTCCTGGCTAACCGAATCCTGGAACTCAATACAATATCCATCTCCGGCCCTTCGGCACTCATCCAGGAACTCAAGGCGTTTTCTACAAACTTTTCCAAGCTCATAGTTCCTCGCCTCCCTCTTGTGCTTCATACCTTTTTTCAAGGGAACGGACCTTATCTCTTACCTCAGCCGCTTTCTCAAACTCCTCTTCATTAATGTGATTCTTTAAAACTTCTTTCAAGTCCAGAATTTGCTTTCGAAGATATATGGTGCCACCAATCCTTTTTGGAATTTTCCCTATATGTGCTGTATTGCCGCTATGAACCCTCTTTAAAATAGGGTTTAACTGATCATTGAATGTTTTATAACATTCGGCACAGCCAAACTTACCAATATGGACAAATTCTTTATAAGATCGATGACAATGCGGGCAACGCACCTCTTCCGTTTTCGGAAATGCATTTGCCTTTGTCTGTTGAATATTCGACTCCATATTCAACAATCCTGCTAATAAATTATTTATTGAAAAAACAGGTCCACCTGCATCCATGAACATCTCACCTTTTTCCTGAGCACATTTCTCACAAATCATTACTTCAGTCTTTTTTCCATTGATGATTTTGGTGAAGTGTAGGGTAGCAGGCCTCTGATGACATTCTTGGCAAATCAACGTTCATCACCTCTGCCAGTTTCATTTGTATTTTAAAGTCGTAAGCATCGCAGTTAAAATTCTTGACCTAAGCTCATCGCGGTCAGGTAGGTCGATATAAATCACAGATCTATCTATGACGCTCATCATAATCTTTGCTTCTCTTTCATTGATGACTTCCTCATTCATCAGCCGGGAAATTACTCCTTCAGCCATTGATTGGGTTACCCTAGAACCAATAAGCGATAATAATTGGTTAATAAGTTGCACGGAATCCTGCGATTCCACTTTCATGATGCGTATATAACCACCGCCTCCACGCTTACTCTCTACAACATAACCTCTCTCGATTGTAAACCTGGTATTGATTACGTAATTGATTTGAGAAGGAACACACTGAAATTTATCTGCTATTTCACTTCTTTTAATCTCTAAGATATCTTTTTGACTTATTTCCAGTACTTGCTTCAAATAAGTTTCGATAACATCAGATATGTTTCTCACTCAGCCTCCTCCAATCTGACTTTGACTATATTTGACTATTATTATACAAGGAAAAATGCATTTTGCAACTTAAACGCACTTTCTTTCTGTAATATCCATTTTCTCCAAATTATATGTAGTTACATACCTCATTGAACATTAAAGTTAAAATATCTTACATAAATACCCTAAAAGATAAATGCAAAACCTGCAATTTTTTCTTACCTTTAGGACTTCTTCACTAATCAGAATATCAAAAAAGACCAGCCGAATGGCTGATCTTTTAAATGGCTTGGCGGCGTCCTACTCTCACAGGGGGAAACCCCCAACTACCATCGGCGCTGAAGA
>NZ_JAWRYN010000002.1:0-326383 GCF_046534585.1 Peribacillus sp. SIMBA_075
CAATACGGGAGTCATCTATTAGCTGCTTAAATTATAGGTCTTTTTTTAAGACTGTCCATTTTGAAGGGCACAGTTCAGATGGGTTCCGGGTCTTTTTGCTGTTTAAGGTCAATCTGGGATTTTATTAGCAGCTGTTTCTTTAATGGATAAGTATAACATTATCAATGTCACAAACCAGCTAATGATTGAAGCGAATGGAACCGTTGCTTTAAAAGCATCCATGATGGTGAAGAATATGGTGGCAAGTGTAATGCTATATGCACCAATTCTCCATAGATGCCTATAGGAAAGCGAACGGCCAAGGGCATTTTTGAAAAGAAGTCCAAAAGCGGCAAGGATTGTCACTTTAATGAAGATTCCGCTAGCAGTAAACAGGTATAATATAAGTAGTAGCAGTGGAAGGATGATCGGTAGCACAGATTCAACTGACTCAAGCCAAGTGGATATTTCCTGATTATCTCCTTCCAGAAGTGAATATGGAGTGGATTGCACGTTGCCGCCAGATACGAACACCAGATTAGACTTTAAAAGGGCGACAGCCTCATCAGCTTTTGCAGCTACTTCTTCCGGGGTCAAGGTCCCCGTACCATCTACAAAAATTTGATATCCGTTTTTATTCAGGCTAAATGGTTCACCTTCTTCAGTCGTCAACGTGCCATTTTTGATTTCAAATGCAGGTAAGTCTTCAGATACTGTTTCATTCATGGCATCTATCCCGTCAACTACCATTGTACCGAAATAAAAAGCTGAAGGGAGAAAGGCAATGAGACTTATAAAGAATACGAATAATATCGTTTTCCCGATACCTTGGCTTTGAAAGGAAGCGATATCTTTAGGAGAATATATGCTTACCCATAGTTGTTTGAATATGTTCAATGTTTTCAGCACCTAACTATATAAGATTCCTAACCAATTTTAACTATTTGGGAAAAATAAAACAACCTGTTTTCTGCTTCAATGGTTTCAACCATTAATAAAGAGGCAATTATGGAGTGATAGAGGCAAAAATAATAAATGAAATGAGAAAGGGCGTTTTTAGTTATGGATACACTATTTTGGATAATAATTATCCTCATGTTCATAATGGGCTTTGTCGGTCTGATTTTTCCGATCATCCCAAGTGTTTTATTCATATTCGGCGGAATATTGTTATATGGACTATTTTATTCCTTTGAACCATTTGGCTGGTTTTTCTGGACTGTCCAAATTTTATTCGTCATCCTTTTATTCGCAGCTGATTATATAGCAAACATGGTTGGAGTCAAAAAATATGGCGGCACGAAAGCGGGGGTTTGGGGCAGTACGATTGGGCTTCTGGTCGGACCATTCGTGATTCCGTTCGTCGGAATTCTAATAGGCCCATTCATCGGGGCATTCTTGGCGGAAATCCTAGTCCATAAAAAAGACCTGGTTACTGCTTCTAAAATCGGCCTTGGTTCCGTTGTAGGTTTTATAAGCAGCGTAATCACCAAAGGCATCATTCAACTTCTGATGATAGGATATTTTATATACGTGGTATTCTCATAGGAAATAAAATCGAAAAATGAAAAATTGAGGCATAAGGTTTGAAACGGTTACAAAAATTTGATACGCTATTGCTAGCGAGCTTCAGGTATCTTTCCAGAACTGAAGCCCTCAAAAAAAAACAGCTTACATAGGGAGGAATTTTATAATGGCTTTTGAACTTCCACAATTACCGTATGCATATGATGCATTAGAACCACACATCGACAAAGAAACAATGAACATTCACCACACTAAACATCACAACACATATGTGACGAACCTGAACAATGCCCTAGAAGGCAACCAAGAACTTCTAAGCAAAAGCGTTGAAGAAATTGTCGCTAACCTTGACGCAGTACCTGAAGCTGTACGTACAGCTGTACGCAACAATGGTGGCGGACATGCTAACCACACATTATTCTGGGAAATCCTTTCACCTAACGGCGGCGGACAACCAACTGGTGAATTAGCAGATGCTATCACTTCTAAATTCGGAAGCTTTGACAGCTTTAAAGAAGAGTTCGCTAAAGCGGCTACTACTCGTTTTGGATCTGGCTGGGCTTGGCTTGCTGTCAACAACGGCGAATTGGAAGTAACAAGTACACCGAACCAAGACAATCCATTATCAGAAGGTAAAACTCCACTTCTTGGATTGGACGTTTGGGAACATGCTTACTACCTAAACTATCAAAACCGTCGTCCTGAATACATCAATTCTTTCTGGAATGTTGTAAACTGGGATGAAGTTGCAAAACGTTACAGCGCTGCAAAATAATTAGTAAGAAAAAGACAGGAACTCCTTTACAGGAAATCCTGTCTTTTTTTTGTTTATATATAGATGGCAGTATCTATAAGGTAACCAGTGTAAATGCAACTACTTCTCCGTCTTCGCCGGCCGAAGAGTTTTCTTTACTTTTTTTTACATAAATACCCTTGTTTTTTCAAACACTAGAGTGGAATTTAAAGGAGAGTTAAAACAATGGGTATTTTAGAGAGATGGTTGGGTGAAACGGGGGGGAAGAAGGATCTGCACCTCCTTTTGTTTATTGGCGGTCTGTACAGCCTTAGCATTGCTTTATCCAATACATTCGTTAATGTGTACTTGTGGAAACAATCCGGTCAAATTGTTGATATTGCCGTATATAATCTAACCGTGGTGCTTTTTCAACCGCTTACCTTTGTCTTTGCTGGCAGGCTGGCGAAAAAAGTGGATCGAATCATTGTTTTGCGTCTAGGTGTAATCTTTTTGGCCCTATTTTATTTAACTGTCCTTTTGGTCGGCACACGGGCAACGGATTTTCTTTGGCTGCTCGGTGCACTGTTAGGAATGGGCTATGGGTTTTATTGGCTAGCGTATAATGTATTGACGTTTGAAATTACAGAACCGGAAACTAGAGATTTCTTCAATGGTTTTTTAGGGATTTTATCATCCCTTGGGGGGATGGTGGGTCCTATTCTTTCAGGGTTCATCATTTCAAGGCTTGAAAAATTCACGGGATATTCCATTGTATTCGGCTTGTCTTTGTTATTGTTTTCCGTTGCGGTATTTCTTAGTTTTTCGTTGAAAAGACGTCCAGCCCATGGGAAATACTTTTTTCTTCGGATATTGCAAGAACGTAAAAAAAATCGTAATTGGCTCTTGATCACTCGTGCACATTTTTTTCAAGGGATACGAGAGGGCACATTCATGTTCATCATTTCAATCACCGTTTTCATTCAGACGGGCAGTGAACTTGCCTTAGGGAGCTATGGTCTGTTAAATTCAGCCATATCATTCGTTGCGTATTTTTTTGCTTCTCGATATATAAAACAGCCGATGCGAAAGAAAGCGATTCTTATTGGAGGAATCCTGTTGTATGCAGGAGTCTTATTGATTGCAATTGATATCACATTCGGAAAGCTTCTCATTTATGGGGCGATTGTTGCTACCGCTTATCCTATTCTTTTGGTCCCATATATATCATTGACTTATGACATTATAGGCCGCGCTTGGAAAGCAGCGGAAATGAGGATTGAATATATCGTAGTCAGGGAGCTGTTCGTACATTTTGGAAGGATAGTATCCATATCAGGATTCATTCTTTCGGTCATGTTTTTCGACCTAAAGCAAATGCTTCCGATTTATCTGTTAATCGTCGGGGCAGGGCATACGGCCATATATTGGTTTGTACGAAAAATCGATATCATTGACCAAGATTGAAAAGAGGCCATAAAGGCCTCTTTTCAATATCCATGACTTACGGTTTAGATATTATGAGCCGTAAGTCACTTTTTGTGTAATGTTCATTAGATGTTTAATATTTCTAGAACACTAAGGTAGAAAAAAATATAAATGTTCTATAGAATAGTAAAGGACTATTATGACTATGTAAAAAGGATGTGTGGCTTAGTGTGAATAAAAAGAAAAAGAAAAAGACGCATGTGCCTTTCAGATTGAATATTCTTTTCTTTTTAGTGTTTGTTTTGTTTTCCGCTCTCATTTTACGCTTGGGTGTTGTACAAATTGTTTATGGTGATGATTACCGGCGTGAGATTGAAAAAACAGAGGAAGTGACCGTGAATAATTCGGTGCCCCGTGGAAAAATGTATGACCGGAATTTAAAACTGATGGTCGACAACCAACCACTGGATGCAATTACATATACACGAAAGCAAGGTACGAAACAAACAGAAATGGTGGAAACGGCTGAGAAACTCGCGAAGTTGATCGAAAAAGATACGAATAAAGTAACTGAGCGTGATAAAAAGGATTTTTGGATTTTAAATCATCCAAAGTTGGCCGCCAAAAAAATTACTGATAAAGAGAGAAAAAAGGTCGAACAGGGCGAGCTGGAAGAGAGTGATTTGTATAAGCTTCAGCTCAAAAGGATTACGGAGGATGAAGCAAAGCTTTCGAAAAAGGATATGGAAACCCTTGCCATATACAGGGAATTTGCTAGCGGATATGCGCTTACTCCACAGATTGTGAAAAACAAAAAAGTGACGAAGGAAGAATTCGCCAGAGTGAGCGAAAACCTTGATTCGCTTCCTGGGGTCGATATATCAACGGATTGGGATCGTTTTTATACGTATAATAAAACCCTTAAATCTGTATTGGGTAAAGTTTCTTCGTCTGAAGAAGGATTGCCTAGTGAAAGTCTGGACTATTACCTGGCACGTGATTACAGCCGGAATGACCGTGTAGGAAAGAGCTATATCGAGCAGCAATATGAAGATATCCTCCAAGGGCAGAAAGCAAAAGTAAGGAATGTGACCGATAAATCAGGAAATATAGTCGATTCAGAAGTGATTACTGAAGGCCAGCGCGGAAAAGATCTTATATTGACAATCGATATGGATTTACAGCTAGCAACAGAGAAAATCATTGAAAAGCAATTGATTGCCAAGAAGAAAATGGGTAACACCAAATTCTTGGATAGGGCCTTTGTCGTCATGATGGATCCCAATACAGGAGAAGTTTTAACGATGGCTGGTAAGAAATATGAGAAGGATCCGAAAACAGGGAGATCTTCCATAGAGGACTTTGCATTAGGAAATATCACGACTTCCTATACGATGGGTTCTTCCGTAAAAGGTGCTACCGTTTTAACTGGTTATCAGCAAGGTGCGATCCAGCCAGGTACATACTTTTATGATACAAAACTTAAGATCAAGGGAACAAAAGCAAAAGGATCATATAGTAACTTCGGGAACATTAATGATTTGACTGCCTTAAAGGTATCCTCGAACGTTTATATGTTCAGAACGGCGATTAATATTGCCGGTGCACATTATGTTCCGAATGAGCCATTGAATATTAGTTCAAGCGCCTTTTCAACCATACGGAATTCATTTGCCCAGTTTGGCTTGGGTACACGCACTGGGATTGATTTGCCGAATGAAATGAGCGGATTCAAAGGTTCCGAAACATCTCCTGGTAAGCTGCTTGACCTCGCAATCGGACAGTATGATACGTACACACCAATGCAGCTTGTGCAATATGTTTCAACCATTGCGAATGGTGGAAATCGCATGAAGCCGCATATGGTTAAGGAAATTCGCGAACCGGTTGATGATAACGAAGAATTGGGTCCTGTCGATGAAGAAATTTCACCGACAGTCATGAATCGTCTGGATATGAAGGAAGATTGGATAAAGCGTGTGCAGAGCGGTTTCGAGAAAGTAACGATGGAACAAGGCGGAACAGCCTATACGTATTTTGGTAAGAAACCATATACGGTAGCGGCTAAAACTGGAACGGCGCAAGCGTTCTATGATGGTCCGAACCGAACGGATTATAGCGAGCCTCAAGATACGATGAATATCACACTCGTCGGTTATGCACCTGCTAAAAATCCGGAGGTTGCTTTTGCTGTCGTTGTTCCGTGGGCATATCAAGGACATACGGGCCACAGCATGAGCAAAGAAATAGGTGAAGAAATCATGGATACTTATTTCAAACTGAAAAAAGAACGGGCTAAAAAGGAAAATACTGAAACCTCGACTGATTTGAAAGTGGAGAATGGTAAAGACGTTCAAAAAGACCAGGCTGAAGTTAGAAAAAGCCAGGAAAATGAATAAAAAGGCTAAAAACACGTTTTTGGGTAAAACCGAAAACGTGTTTTTTTTAGGTCGCGATGAATCCAGTTTTGGCATCTTTACAATTCGTACACAATAATTTACTGAATATTTACATTTGCTTCAAATGGGGTTCACAGTATAAAAGTATGATGTGTTTGTAGGACAAAATATTCATATAAAATTCTTAGGGGGATTTACAAATGAGACGTTTCAAGGGTATGGCAATGACCGTAATGATGGGTGGAGTAATTGCAGTTGCGGCGGGTTGTGGATCCGATGATACTAAGACAAGCAGCAGTGAAGGAAAAGGATCAGGCAAACTGCAGGGAGAAGTGATAACGGATGGTTCCTCAACGGTCTTTCCAATCATGGAGGCAGTTGCAGAAGAATATATGGCTACACAACCTGATGTAAAAGTATCAGTTGGATCATCAGGAACAGGCGGAGGATTTAAGAAATTCATCGCTGGTGAGACGGATTTAAGCAATGCATCCCGACCTGTCAAGGAAGAAGAAAGTACGATGCTTGATGAAAAGGGAGTTAAATATACAGAGTTGAAATTGGCATTTGACGGGATTTCAATCGTCGCCAATAAAGATAATGATTTCATCGATTCACTAACAGTTGAAGAACTCCAAAAACTGTGGGTTGATAATGGCAAGGTGAAGAAATGGTCTGATATACGTCCCGAATGGCCGAATGAAGAAATAAAATTCTACTCTCCGGGAACAGATTCAGGCACATATGATTATTTCAATGAAGTGATCCTTAACGAAAAACCAATGGTGGAAAATGCTACGCTTTCAGAAGATGATAATGTTCTTGTACAGGGTGTAGAAGGTGATAAAAATGCGATTGGGTTCTTCGGTTATGCCTACTATGCAGAAAATAAAGATAAGTTAAAGATCGTTTCCATCGACAACGGCAAAGGTGCTGTTGAGCCAACACATGAAACAATTAAAAGTGGGGAGTATGCCCCATTGTCACGTCCGCTATACACATATGTAGCTAATAAGTCCGTAGCTGAAAAAGAACAAGTGGCAGATTATACTCAATTCGTCATTGAAAATGCTGGAGATCTTGCTGAAGAAGTGGGTTATATCAGCCTACCGGAAGAAGAGTACAAGAAAGATCTTGATAAATTGAAAGAACTTGAAAAATAATCGATATTACAGGCTACTGAAATCCCGTCTTGACTCGTTTAAGGCGGGGGTAACAGCTTGTAAATCCAAATATTGCGTGTCTGAAATGGAGGATGCAAGTTGGAACTGAGAAAAACAGAAAGCTATTCTGTACAGCAAATGATCCTTGAAAAGAAAAGGAAGAAAAAAATAAATATAGAAAAAATCATACCTAAGCTATTGTTCTTTACTGCGGCAATTTCTGTTTTTACTACAATCGGGATTATCCTGACGCTTATATTTGAAACATTCATCTTCTTTGACAAAGTTTCCATCGTCGAATTTTTTACAGAGGCTAAATGGCTGCCATTTGCATCCACCCCTTCGTATGGGATTATGCCCCTTGTCGTTGGAACATTGAAGATAACAGTGATAGCAGCGGTGGTTGCAGTTCCAATAGGGCTTGCAACAGCCATTTTCTTGAGTGAATATGCATCAGAGAATACGCGGAGAATCATCAAGCCGATTTTAGAAGTTTTAGCTGGGATTCCTACTATCGTTTACGGCTTCTTTGCCTTAACTTTTGTAACACCGGTTTTGCGGGATTTATTTCCTTCCCTTGATATGTTCAATGCCTTAAGTCCTGGGATCGTTGTAGGGATCATGATCATGCCGATGATAGCCTCTTTGTCGGAAGATGCCCTTGTATCAGTGCCGAAGTCGATTCGCGAAGGTGCATATGCTTTAGGGGCAACGAAACTTGAAACGACAATTAAAGTGGTATTGCCAGCAGCCATTTCAGGAATTGTGGCATCCATCGTTCTTGCTCTATCCAGAGCGATCGGGGAGACCATGATTGTGAGTGTTGCAGGTGGCTCGACTCCAAATATGAGCATGGATGTCACTTCATCGATCCAAACGATGACCGCCTATATCGTACAGGTCAGTTCGGGGGATGCAGGGTATGGGACAACGATTTACTACAGCATATATGCGGTTGGAATGACACTGTTCGTCTTTACGCTTGTCATGAATTTACTGGCGCAGTTCATCTCTCGCAAGTTCAGGGAGGAATATTAAGACATGAAACTGATAAACAAAAGTCATGTTGCAAAAAAAATGCCCGTTAGGCTGGCTGTTAACACGATTTGTAAAGGATTATTCTTCTTGGCAACATTGGTTGGCCTCATTGTATTGGCCATCTTATTTTATCGGATATTCACTCAAGGAATTGGTCATCTGAATGGGGATTTCCTTCAGAATTTCGCTTCCAGGAGACCAGAGGACGCTGGTATAAAAGCAGCTCTAATCGGTTCAATATGGTTGATGGTAGTCGTGGCTCCAGTTTCCCTGCTGCTTGGTGTCGGAACGGCGATTTATTTAGAGGAATATGCGAGAAAGAATTGGATCACCACTTTTATCAAAGTGAATATTTCCAATCTGGCAGGTGTCCCGTCAATTGTATTTGGATTGCTGGGCTTAACGGTTTTCGTCCGGGCGCTAGCCTTGGACCGGTCCATATTGGCAGCAGGCTTGACCATGAGTCTTCTCGTTCTCCCGGTCATCATAGTAGCTGCCCAAGAGGCCATACGTGCCGTACCTCGTGATTTAAGGGAAGCTTCATTTGGAATGGGTGCAACAAAGTGGCAGACAATATTGAAAGTGGTCCTCCCGGCTGCTATACCTGGCATTTTAACTGGTGGAATACTTGCCTTGTCGCGGGCAATCGGTGAAACGGCGCCATTGGTGGTGGTTGGCATACCGATGTTCATCGCCTTTTTGCCTCAAACGGTCATGGATACATTTACAGTGCTGCCAATGCAAATCTATAATTGGACATCTCGTCCACAGGAGGAATTCCAGCAGGTTGCTGCAGCGGGAATCATCGTTTTGCTCTTCCTGTTAATTTTCATGAATTCAATAGCGGTTTTAATTAGGAATAAATTCCAGAAAAGATATTGATGGGAGGAAGGAAGCATGAATATGACCTTAACGAGAGAAAAAAAGTCACCGGCAATCGGGATCGAAAATGTCGAGTCCGGTGTCTTGACGGAAAAGGTGTATGAAACGTCCAATCTCAATTTATGGTACGGTGAAAACCATGCTTTGAAAAATATTAATCTTGATATGCATCAAAATGAAGTGACTGCCATCATCGGGCCTTCAGGATGTGGGAAATCCACCTACATCAAAACATTGAACCGAATGATTGAACTGGTTCCGGATGTTAAAACGACAGGTCAGATTAAATACAGGAACAGGAATATCCTCGATCAGTCCTATAAGGTGGAAGATTTAAGGACACAGGTGGGGATGGTCTTTCAAAAGCCTAATCCCTTTCCTAAATCAATTTATGAAAATGTTGTATACGGACCAAGGATCCATGGTATCAAAAATAAAAAAATCCTTGATGAAATCGTTGAAAAAAGTTTAAAAGGTGCAGCGATTTGGAATGAAGTGAAAGACCGCCTTCATGAAAATGCATATGGACTTTCAGGTGGACAGCAACAGCGACTTTGTATCGCCAGATGTTTGGCAATCGAGCCGGATGTCATTTTAATGGATGAACCGACTTCTGCTCTTGATCCGATTTCCACTTTGAAAATAGAAGAATTGGTCCAAGAAATGAAAAAGGAATTCAGCATCATAATCGTTACCCATAACATGCAGCAGGCAGCACGTATCTCTGATAGAACAGCCTTCTTTTTAAATGGAGAAGTCATCGAATACTCTGATACCAATACCATCTTCTCTAATCCGAATGATAAAAGAACAGAAGATTACATTACCGGACGCTTCGGTTAAAGAGAAAGGGAGATGCGATAATGATCGTTCGTGAAAATTTCGAGCTTCAATTGAAAGAGTTACAAGGGAAAATCGTGGAACTGGCCAATTTAGCTTCCGGCGCCATTTCAAAATCATTTACCGCACTGGAAAACAAGAATGTTGAAGAGGCTCTTGAAGTTATTGATGATGATACAATAGCTGATTTGCTGGAAGAGGAAATTAATGACTTTGCTATTTTACTGATTGCTAAGCAACAGCCAGTTGCGATTGATTTACGGCGTATCATCGCTGCCATAAAAATAGCTTCAGATATTGAGCGGATGGCGGACTTTGGGGTCAATATCGCTAAATCGGCCATCCGAATCGGTGACCAGCCATTTATTCTGCCTTTAACACCTTTAAAGCAGATGCATGATATTACCCTAAAGATGATTGAACTTTCGATAGAAGCATTTGAGAAGGAAGATGTTGTACTTTCAAGAGAAATCATTGAAATGGATGATGAGGTCGATCGCTTTTATGGAGAGATGATTCGAGGTCTCCTTCGGCTTTCAGATGAAAAAAACATTCAGCAGATCACACAGCTTTCCTTAATTGCCCGATATTTAGAAAGAACGGCTGATCATACAACGAATATCGCAGAGAATATTTATTTCCTAGTAAGAGGGAGATATGTCAGCAGGAATGAATGAACCCAATCCTAATTGAAATAAAGAGAGGCTTTTTCTCGGACATCGTCCATTTAAAAGTCTCTCTTATTCATTAATGTGTCAAAGTGTGGGCCAATTGTCTATACGTCATATTATTCGTAACCACAAACTCGCCGATTTGAACTTTTTTTGCGAAATCATGTTCATTCATATAAGCTTCAAATCCTGCAGCATCATCGATGACCTTTTCCTTTGAAAGCCTATTGGCAATTTCGCTTGTGGTCATATTCGCTTTCACTTCCATGGTATAGGAGACGATGGAGTGATCTTTTTTTGAAGCTTCTTTCTCTTTTATTTCTTTATCCGCATCCTTTGACTGATGGACAGTTCTTTTAGCTTCCTCGATAGGAAGTGAAACGACAAATCCCTCATTCTCTAGCAATTCCTTAGCTTCCTCCGTAGTCGGAGTGGTACCATCGATTATTCCGGTACCGTAATAAAATCCTGTAAAGATTGTTGTTGTAAGGATGATACCGGCGGAAAGGCCTTGCAGTCTTGCTTTATTCATCTTTATTCACCCGCAATCTTTGTTGCTTGATCACTGAGATGGTTTGTTCCTTTGTTAAAGAGGATTGTTTTGCGATTTGGTCCAAAGAAAGACCTTGGCTATATAAGGATAGAACCTGGCTTTTTAGAATTTCATGAATGGGTTCGATATCATTGGAAGTGACAGGTGATTTAGTCTTTAAAGGAGGAATCGGGTCATCCTGGATAATGAATTCCTCTTCAAGAATTTTCACTTTCTTCTTTAATTGGTAGATATCCTGCATATAGGTTATCGTCATCTGTTCTAAATCTTCTTCTAATTTGGCAACTTTATCTTTACTGATAAAGGAAATGATAAGAATGATGATCGCTAATGAAAAAAGAAGGATTATAAGGATTTCCATGTTTACACCCCAGAAGATAATTTTCGACATATACTTATATTTTACACATATTTTTAAAAAATTGGAGATTTTTATATCTTGGATATGGCAATAAACTACATTAATGGTCTGTTTGGTTTCAAATTATTGTCGAAAAGCCTCATGACTATCGATGAAGAAAAAAATTCAGGCATGAAAACGGGAAAAAAACCTTTAAAAGATAACTTACATAAAATTCGACAAAAAGTGTTTATTGTCCATCAGCCAATTCAGTGCTAACATAAAGATAGAATAAAAAGAAAAGACGAAATATTATGAATAGTTAAAAATCAACGAACCTATAAGATAAGAAAATGGTGTGCAGATTCTAAGTGGAAAGTTTCACTGTCAGCGCCTAATGATAAGTTATATAAGGATAAAAAAGGGGAAGGGATGATTATATGAATTCGCTATTCGCATATATGCCGCAGGATAACCAGGATCTATATCGTAAGGGATTAAAGGCTGGGTTATGGATGGATGAGAGTTTTGATTGGTATCCTGAGGAAGACATGATGAGTCATCCTAATGGAGAGATCCGGACACTTTCGCAAACTTATACCCAGGGTCAGGTGACCTTTTCGAAGTTCACGATTAGGAATACTTCATTTGAGACTAAGCGTCCTAAAGTGTTTTTTCACTATGAAAACGCTTTCGAAAGGCAGGCGGTGGCTTTTTACAGCCCGAATGAAAGGGCGATTTTACATGTAGCACCTCAATCGATTGCCTTACTGGGTGGATTGGTGAAAGGGAAAAGCATCTCTCAATATTGCATCCAAGGTAAGGGAAGCCTTTATCAAGAGGGATGCTTCAAATCACTGAAAGAAGGGCTCCTGGCTTATTCACCGCTTGCCAAAGGCGAAGTTACCAGCGTGTTTACATTAGAGACGGAAATCTTACCTAAGGAATGTATAGAAGCTGTGGCTTGGGTCATTCATGCTGAAACGAAAGAAGAAGCGAAAGTCATAAATAATCAGCTTCTTCTGACGATGCAAAACGTGAACAATTAAAATTAAAAAAAGTTAATGTTGGTTTTCCCAAAAAACATACTAGCAATTCGCATTGAATAATGATATTATAGAAAAGTCCTATGTGAAAAAGTCAATATGTTTGGAGGGAAATACACAATGCGCGTAAATATTACATTAGCTTGCACTGAATGTGGAGACCGTAACTATATTTCTAAAAAAAATAAACGTAACAATCCAGACCGTCTTGAGCTTAAAAAATACTGCTCAAGAGAAAAACGCAGCACGACTCACCGTGAAACAAAGTAAGCAACAGGATTTTTCCTGTTGTTTTTTTTTTTGCATTTTTTTAATACCTTCTTTCTATCTTTCCTTTTGGGTCCGTTGCCCATTTAGTGAATATTTTCAGAATGTACTAATGATTAAGCAACTTCCCGCTTCGTATTTTCGTAATTGAACAAATATTATGAGATAATAATAGAAGTAGACTAAAGGAGTCGGAAGAGATGAGAGAAAACAAGAATAAGCTCCGTAAAGAAGTTAGGTCCCGTTTAATGGAACTGACCAAAGTGGAACATGAAGAACTATCGAGCAGAATCGCTGAAAACTTATTTTCACTGGAGGAATGGAAAAAAGCTAAAACCATTGGCATCACCATCTCCATTCCACCTGAAGTTCCAACGGTACGGATCATTGAACAAGCATGGAGTGAAGGGAAAGAAGTGGCAGTGCCCAAGTGTGACCCTGAAAAAAAGACAATGGAATTCAAAAAGATTTCCTCCTTCAATCAGCTGGAGTCTGTTTATTATGGATTGCTTGAACCAGTGGCTGAAACTGCCAAGGCTCTCAAAGAGGAATTGGACGTATTGATCGTACCCGGTCTTGCCTTTACCAAAGAAGGGTATCGCCTAGGCTTTGGGGGTGGCTATTATGACCGCTTCCTCTCATATTACCGAGGTGCTACAATGGCCCTTGCATACGACCTTCAATTTTTGGATGAACTCCCGATAGAGGTTCATGATATAGCGGTAAGCAAACTCATTACCCCTTCAAGGATTTTACGCACGTACGCCCATTAGAAGAAGAAAATTATTAATTATCACTTTTAGCTCATAAAAATCCTTTCCTGTATCAAACTAATGCTAGGAGGGATTGTTATGCTTCGATTAATTATTCAAATCTTCTTGGTTGGTTTAGTGGTTTATGCAGGTTATCAAAACCGGTACCGCCTGATAAATGCTGTGCTTTCTAACGGCATACTGAGAAGATTTCTAGTGACTAAGTCCTTGGATATGCCAATGTTCAGGGATAAAATGATGCAAAGCATGTTCAGTCAGACCAAATGATGATGCCGGCATCTTAAAAAGGAACCTCTCAAGGGTTCCTTTTTTTATAAGGAGGGGGAGAGTGGAGGGGAAAACAGTCTCCTTTTTACTTTTTTCATCATTTCGTCTATAGTTTTAATTATAGAAACAGGAATTTTAGAAGCTTAAGATTCATTGGAAAGTGGGGAAGGCATTGGGATTTAAAGAGGATTATTTGTTTTGGGAAACCATAAGGGAATTGTCGGCCCATTATGATTATCGAATGATCACTGTCACGGAAAACCATCAGGAGATTTGGCTTGAGAGCGATAAGAATAAGGAGTTTCCAGTCATCAGGCTCATTCGACATGATTTGGATTGGGCTAATTGGCTGAAACGTGATATCGACCGAACGCTGCAGAATGGGGAAAGGATCAGGAGGAAATTATACAAAAAGCCCATAGACATACTAAGTATCTATGTTAGTAAATTTGCCCCGGTCGATGATCATGACTTTAGTTTACAGGTGGCTTCCTTTAAAAAAACGAATGTTAACACGTTTATTCTTACTTGTGAATCATTTCATGATTCGTTGCAAAACCTTGAGCATGTTTTGAAAAAACCACTTTCAATTCAAGTTCTTAAAGAAAATGAAATAGATGAGGAAAAGGTTCTCGCAGTAAAGAAAGACGCCATCTCGGAGTCAGTCAAAAAGGCTAAGGCTGAGCAGAAAGTATTTCAAAATGCAAATAAGCCATTCTTTACATATATATTCATAGCGATACAAATAGCTATGTTCATCTTGATGGAGTTTAATGGAGGCAGCACCAACTCCAATACTTTGATTGAGTTTGGCGCTAAATATTCCCCTTATATCATACAAGGGGAATGGTGGCGGTTCTTTACACCGATGATCATCCATATTGGGTTCATTCATTTACTGATGAATACATTTTCATTGTATTTGATCGGTGCTGAAGTAGAAAGGATTTACGGTAATGCCAGGTTCCTTTTTATCTATATATTCGCAGGTTTCGCCGGAACTCTAGGCAGCTTCATCATGACCCCGAATCTTTCGGCAGGGGCGAGCGGCGCCATTTTTGGCTGTTTTGGGGCCCTTCTGTACTTTGGCATCGTCTATCCAAAATTATTCATGCGCTCGATGGGCTCAACGGTGATCGCGTTAATTATCATTAACCTGATATATGGTTTCACCGTTTCGGGAATTGACAATGCAGGGCATATCGGAGGGTTGGTTGGCGGGTTCTTGGCTGCTGGAGTGGTCCATCTGCCAAAAACCAGGAATCTCTTTCGGCAGCTGGCTTTTTTAATAGGAACTGCGATACTGACCTATGGCATGCTTCAATTTGGTTTTAAACATCAGAGCGATGCAGCTATAGATGATAATACCATGGCCATGCTAGCCCAAAAGTATATTGATGATGCAGAAGAAGATAAAGCAGAAGAGATGTTATTCAATTATGTGGATCAAAACCCAGATGCACCACAATCGCTTTTTATGCTTGGGAATTTATCTTTTGATAAAGACGACTTATACAAAGCAAGGGATTATTATGAAAAAGCAATTGAAAGTAATCCGGATTTGCATGGGGCGCATTACAATCTGGCCTTAGTCTACATGAAGCTCGAATCATTCGACAAAGCTAAGGAGCAAGCTGAAAAGGCTATTGAGCTAGCCCCGGATAAAAAGTCATATGTTAAACTGTTGGCAGAAATTGAAAAGCGATTATAACTTTTGACGTAGCATGATTGGGGTACCGTCTTTCAGGGTAAACAAGACAAGTATTTCACCCTGGTTCTTCGCCATAAGCAATTGGGGGATGGTGCTTCCTTGTGGACTCACAGTGGATCCATCCTCCTTTTTAATGCCTAACACATAATTTTTATAAAGCCCCTCCCATAGCTTTCCCACAATTTCTTCCCGTTTGAATTGGGGGAAGGCGGAAAGCCATTGATTTTTTTTTGAGGGCAGATCCGTCAATGAGATGATATTGTACTGATCCAGATTAACTTGAAATGCTTGACCTGCTTTCTCCAAACCATTTTGAACCGTTTGATCAGTCAAACCGTCCAGCGTTTTTTTCCATTGAACCTGTTCTTCTGAAAGGGGACGATGGAAATATTGAAAAACTGGTGATGTTACTGTATAAAGTTTATCTTTACTGAGCTGCTGTGCACTGGTGAAAATTGTGTCAGCCGGATGAACCTCGGCATAATGAAATGTTACCGCTTCGTAACGCCCGCTCTCCCTTTCTTTAGATTCCGCTTTTTGAGAGAGTTCTTGTTTATTTTGCCGCCAATTTTTTAAAGCTCCGGCCAATTTTCCATTTTTGTATAAGAGCGATACGTCCTGACGTAAATAAGCAGGCTGGTCCAACGCAGAATCCACCTTCCAAGTAATGGAATAGGTGGAACCCCCGGTACCCTTCGGTGTCAGGTGGGTTGAAGCATGTTCAAAATGGAGCGAGGAATCGATGGGAAAAAAAATAATGGTTTCCTCTGCCTGTCTATTATTTGAAAAGTAAAGGATGACAAAAATGGTGGTTAAGACTAAAAAGACGGTATACTTCAATTGTAGTTTCATTTTTCCCCTCCGTTTTCACGTACGATGAATGATTTTAAAAATATTAAGTTGTTCCAAATTTTTAAATCAAATCGAGTGAGTCCTCATTAGGCGTTCACATTCTTGATATTTCATCATATGAATAGAGTTGGACATGTATGAGGGGGATGGGTAAAATTATCAAAAGAGGAAATGGACGCTTGTTGTAAAGAGGCTGATTCGATATACTTTCCTATATAAAAGACTAAAGAGGCTAACAATGAAAACATATTATGATCTTCAACAATACTTGAAAAGATTCGGTACATTTATTTATATTGGTGATCGGCTAGCCGAGCTTGAACTGATGGAAGCTGAAATCAGGGAAATCCACCGTATGCAGATGATGGATACGAAAGATTATCAAATGGCAATCCTTTTAATTAGGCAGCAATTGTCTCTTGAAAGGGAAAAAAAGAAAAAAAAATGATAAAAAAGGTGAGAATGATGGAAAAGTGGCTGATGGGTGTAGATTTAGGCGGTACAACTACCAAACTGGCTCTGATCAATTCATACGGAGAGATTATTCATAAATGGGAAATCAGCACGGACATCTCCGAAAAGGGCAAATTCATTACGATTAACATAGCAAAAGCGATTGATGCGAAGCTCGTGGAACTTAATGAACCGAAGAGTAAGATAGTTGGGATAGGAATGGGTGCCCCCGGCCCTGTGAATTTTGTAAGTGGTTCCATATATGAAGCCGTCAATCTAGGCTGGAAAGATTATCCTTTAAAAGATTTATTGGAAGTGGAGACATCTCTCCCTGCGGTGATCGATAATGATGCCAATATGGCAGCTTTGGGAGAAATGTGGAAAGGTGCGGGTAATGGCGCCAAAGACCTCGTTTGTGTCACTTTAGGTACGGGTGTAGGCGGCGGGATCATCCATAATGGGCAAATTGTCCATGGTATTAGTGGTGCTGCTGGAGAAGTGGGCCATATAACGGTCATAACAGACGGCGGGGCGCCGTGCAATTGCGGCAAGACAGGTTGTTTGGAAACGGTCGCTTCAGCAACGGGAATCGTCCGTATGGCTTTAGAGGCCTTGAATAATGCCGATGAAAAGTCAATGCTTCAGCAGAAAGTCGACGAGGGAAATGTGGTTACTTCCAAATTGTTATTCCAATGCGCTGCAGCAGGTGATCCTTTGTCCACAGCTGTGGTAGATAAGGTAGGCAATTACCTAGGGTTAGCACTATCACATGTTGGAAATGTGATGAATCCAGATAAAATCGTCATTGGCGGGGGCGTTTCACAAGCGGGGGACATTCTGCTTGATACTGTCCGTTCTGCTTTTGGAAAGTATGCATTCAAACGGGTTAATAAATCAACGAAAATCAGCCTGGCAACACTAGGCAATGATGCAGGGGTAATAGGTGCAGCCTGGCTTATCAAAAGCCAATTGAATACTTGATCCGTTGCGTGGCCCTGTGGCAAACAGGGGTATAATGAAAGTAGACGTAATTTTCAGACAGTTTAACAACTTTAAGGGGCAGGTCCAATCGTTCCTGATTTTGCATTGCGGGAGAGAAGAACCATGACCCATGATTGAAACGCTCTGGTTCATAGCGCCAGCGCTTCTTCAATGAGGAGGGACCAGTAGTGAAAAGGGTCTTCAAAAATCAAGGATACTCATTGTTTTGGGTCCTATTAATATCGCTTTGGCTTAAAACATACATTGCTTATAAAACGAGTTTTGAGATAGATATTGAAAATTGGGTCCAGGAGTTCATATTATTCATCAATCCGGTCAGTTTCCTATTACTTACCCTTAGCATAAATATATTTTTAAAGGAAAAAAGGCGGACAGCATACTTATTGATCATGAGTTTTTTCATCACCCTTGTCCTGTTTGCCAACCTTGTTTTTTTTCGCTTTTTCAATGACTTTTTAACCATCCCCGTCCTTTTTCAAACGAGCAATATGAGCGACCTTGGAAGCAGTGTACATGAATTGATCAATCCGGGTGACCTTTTGTATTTTGCCGATATTCTTTTCTTGATGCTTTTGGTCAAATACAAACCGAAAATATTCCACGATCGTTCATACAATCCACAGGATCGTAAATTCTTAGTGTTAATGACTTTAGGAGTGACATTCTTTAATTTAGCTTTAGCGGAAGCGGAGCGTCCTGAACTCCTGACAAGAACGTTTGACCGCGAAATCCTCGTTAAGAATATTGGTACGTACCATTATCATCTCTATGATGCAATATTACAGACGAAATCATCAGCTCAACGCGCCCTTGCGGATGGCAGTGAATTGGCGGAAATTGAAAATTATATCCGTTCCAATCAAAAAGCGGTTAATGATGATCTATATGGTCTGGCAAAAGGCAAAAATGTGATTCTTGTATCATTGGAATCCACTCAAAGCTTTGTCATCAATAAAACAGTGAACGGGGAAGAAATCACTCCTTTTCTGAATGAATTCATTAAAGAGAGCTATTATTTCAATAACTTTTATCACCAAACTGGCCAGGGGAAAACATCTGATTCAGAATTCATTATTGAGAATTCCCTTTATCCTTTAGGTAGAGGTGCAGTATTTTTCACGCATTCCCAAAATGAATACAAAGCCACCCCCGAAATCTTAACGGAAAAAGGTTACTATACGGCTTCCTTGCATGCCAATAATAAAAGCTTTTGGAATCGTGACATGATGTACGATTCTCTTGGGTACCAGCGGTTTTATGATAGTGATGAATACAAGGTCTCTGAAAGGAATTCCATCAATTGGGGTTTGAATGATAAATCGTTCTTCAAGCAATCAATTGCTCACTTGAAGGGGATGCCGGAGCCTTTTTATGCCAAATTCATAACGTTAACCAATCATTTCCCATTCACTTTGAATGAAGCAGACCGATCATTGGAACCATACGATTCAAATTCCAAAACCTTGAATCGGTATTTTCCGACCGTACGTTATACGGACGAAGCCTTGGAACGATTTATTGGCGATTTGAAACGTGATGGCATATATGAGAATTCGATTATTGTACTATATGGGGACCATTATGGTATTTCGGAAAATCATAACTCTGCCATGAGCCAGTTCCTGGGTAAGGAAATCACGCCGTTCGAATCCATCCAACTTCAGCGTGTCCCGCTGATCATACATGTCCCAGGACAGAAGGGAAAAACGATTTCCACCGTTTCCGGCCAAATTGATGTAAGGCCGACACTCCTGCATTTATTGGGCGTTGAAAATGATGATTATATCGAATTCGGCAAAGATTTATTTTCCGAAGAGAAAATAGAATTCACCGTTCTTCGCGATAGCAGCTTCATCACGAAGGATCATCTGTATACGATGGATACCTGCTATGATAAAAAGACCGGAACGGCGACGGACAAGAGTCCATGTGAGAAGTATTTAGAAAAGGCGAAGCAGGAACTTAATTACTCCGATAAAGTAATATATGGCGACTTGCTTCGATTTTATGAGCAACGTTGAAAATGGAAACCTGGCTAATCCAGGTTTTTTTGTTTTTGTGAGGAGAATCGGCACCATTAAAGGAGGATCACCATTCAATTTGAAACACGGGAGACTTCCTGAACATCTTTCGGCCTTTCGTTTCATAAAGATTAAACAATGAAAGGGGCGGAGGCTGAATGAAAGTCGTAAGCAGAAGCGGGGATGATTTGGCATATTATAGTCAATTGTTCCAAATTCCACGTGTCTTGATTGAGGATGCAAATCCCTCCATTACGGGAGGGATTTTGCCAAATGGCATGGAGGTGCAAATACCGGGGTTCGTTATTCAAGAAGAGTCCCGGCTAGATATCGATTTTTCCGATATCGCTTTACAGTCTCAATTGCCAATCGATGCGATATTGTTGTTGAATCAAGGTGAACAAAAACCATTTTCCGTACCCGTCAGAGTCATGCATCCCATGCTTGTCACCGAAAAGCCATATGATTATCAAACACTTCTTGACGACCTTGATATTCTTTCTTTTCATTATCCCTTCATAAAAGTTGAATCGATTGGGAGGAGTGTATTAGGAAAAGAACTTCATGAGGTGAGGGTCGGTAAAGGTGATAAGCTCATACATTATAATGGTTCGTTTCATGCAAATGAATGGATCACATCGGCGGTCTTGATGAAATGGCTGAATGATTTGCTGTTGGCAGTAACGAATGATCGTACATTATGCGGAATGGATTGTATGCCTTTCTATCGGGAAGTTACTATTTCGATGGTTCCAATGGTGAATCCTGATGGAGTCGAGCTAGTCCTAAAGGGGGAGGAGGCGGCAGAGGGGAAATTTGATGTATTAAAAATGAATAATGGTAATCCTGCTTTTTATGCTTGGAAAGCCAATATCCGTGGTGTAGACCTGAATAATCAATATCCGGCCAATTGGGAGATTGAAAAGCAAAGGAAAATTCCTAAAGTCCCTGCTCCGAGGGATTATCCAGGAGAGACCGCTTTATCAGAGCCAGAAGCATTGGCCATGAAGGAGCTAGCAAAAAGACGGAATTTTGAAAGAGTGCTAGCACTTCACACACAGGGAAAGGAATTTTATTGGGGATATGAAGGACATGAACCTGAACAGGCGGCGAATGTTGCAAGGGAGTTTGAGGAGCGCAGCGGATATCGGGCGGTTCAATACATTGACAGCCATGCTGGGTATAAAGATTGGTTCATTCAGGAATTTAAACGTGGCGGGTTCACAATTGAGCTGGGAAAAGGCATCAATCCACTTCCCTTATCCCATTTACCTGGTATATATAAAGATACCGTTAAGATTTTGATGGCAGGCTTGTATATGTGATGACATTTTTCTAATATACTTCCAAAAAAATACAAGGTAATTAATCGCCACTTTTTCTCTTTTTTACTTTATAATGAAAGTCGTAAGGGTTCGATTGGTAATCCTTACTCTCTTTCTAATGTCTCGCTCACATATGCCAGGCGTTTATTTTTGAAGTGGGAGGTGTGTGGGGATTAAAGTATCAAAAGCAGCACTTTGTATGCGGCTTTCCATCTGTAAGATGTTGTGTTTCATCCCATTATTTATCTCCACTATCCTTCTTATCACGGCTTGTGAGCCTTCCAAGGACCTTAGTAAACCCGTAAATGATACGGAAAAAGAACAATCCCAATCTAAACTGGAAACTTCAGTAAGCAATTTAAAGGTCCCGACTGCAGAAACGGAAAAAATCGAAGCCATTTATGGATGGCTGGATTCTAAAACCATTTTATATTCTGTGAAGCGGGATGGTAGTAAAGTATCCCAGTTGATGGCATGGAATTTGGAGACGAATGACACTTCCGTTTTCTATCAGCCGGCTTTTGCGTTTTCCGAAGTATCAATCAGTCCGTCTGGTACGCATATTTTGGTATCGTCCTTCACATCTTCGGGGAAAGCATCAATCACAATACTTGATAAAACAGGAAATCCGCTTTATTCGGTTTCAATCCCAGCTTATGAATTAGCTTATGAGTGGAATTCATATCAAGATGGCATGTTGTTTTTATCGAGTTTTTATGAAGACTGGACTTACAGCAGCTATGTGTTGAATCCAGATGATCAAACGATGGAAACATTGGACTTTCCGCAGCCCTTTGCACAATGGGCAGGCGAAAAGGAATTGATGTTTCTCGATTGGGATAAGGAAGAACCTGCTTTGACGGCTCCCTTAGAAAGAAAGGCGCTGAATGGTGACGGGGCGGACAGCCTTATGCTCGATGTCATTCACTTTAAAAAAATGAAACAAGCGCTGATGACGATTCAAGTGGAGACAGAAAAACAAGATCGGGGTACATATGCCTTTTATGATTCAACAAACAAGCCGATCCACTCTTTTTCCGTGCCACTATTGAAAAGCTTTTCAGATTGGGTGATTCCATCTTATGATATCATTGAAAAAAACAAGGAATTCATAACGTTTATTCCTAATGAATCAAAAGATGCAGACCAATATGAGGGAAGGTTTACCTTAACTAAATTTAATTGGGCAAAAGGCACACAAGAAGAATTGATGAAGGACATGGAAAATGAACCATTAAGCTGTTCGCTTGATGGCAACCTCTGCTTATATGGATATCAATTTGAGAAAATGATTGATATGAAAACCCATCAAATACAAAGATTGTTCAAACAAACATAATGACCTAAATACAAAAGCTCGCCGGATGGCGAGCTTTTTCTTTAATGGGCAACAGGAAAACCGCTGTTGATGACAGTCATGACAGTGAACCAGCCAAACACGACTGCACTGCCGGCTGCAAAAATGAATCCTAAGAAGTTTCTCTTTTTTAATGTGGTAAATACAGCTGCCAGCCCTAAGATAGCCACAAGTCCGAAAACAACCATTAATATCATATCAAAACCCCCTTTTTCGTAATGAATACCTAATCTCTAATAATATACCCAGAGAATAAAGCAACTACCAAAAATATGTAGAAAAGATTGCATTTGTTAATATCTTAATATTTTTTTAATTATTTGTCGAGGTTTAAAAGGTGATACTTCTATGACTTGAGTAAACTGGATTAACATTAGTGCGTGAATTGGTGTAAGATGTAGATAGAAAATCATATTGGAGTGATGGAAATGAAATGGACACAAATTCCTCTAGGACCGCTGCAAACGAATTGTTATGTAGTTTCCAATGGACAGGATTGCATCATTTTCGATCCGGGTGAAGAGCCTCAGAAAATCATACAGTACATACAGACAAAAAAATTAAAGCCTTTAGCGATTTTATTGACGCATGCACATTTTGACCATATCGGTGCCCTTGATGCTATTAGGGATTATTATGAGATCCCAGCATATATTCACGAAAAAGAGGCTAAGTGGCTGCTTGATCCCGCTTTGAATGGTTCCCAAAACTGGTTCCCTGAAAATCCAATGCGAATGAAGCCTGCCGATCATATCCTGGCAAATGAGCAGGAACTTACTATTGGTGGATTCACTTTTGAAGTATTCGAAACCCCCGGACACTCTCCAGGGAGCGTTTCGTATTATGTGAAGGAGGAACGTCTCCTCTTTTCAGGGGACGTCTTGTTCCAGGGAAGCGTTGGCAGAACTGATTTAATAGGCGGAAGCGAGGCAGTGCTGTTGAAAAGCATTGATACGAAGCTGCTGACACTTCCTGATGATGCCATCGTTTTTCCCGGTCATGGGCCGGTCACGACCATTTTAGATGAAAAGAATACCAATCCCTTTTTGAGATAATGACTATGACAGGTGCCATAGATGGCACCTGTTTTATTTTAAGTCCTTATAATGTAAAAATATTAAAATGGATCATTTCCGGGACTATACTGAATATAAAAAACATTTTGTCTCTTTTGGTGATTTGGGAATGGCGGGTGATGAAAAGGCTCACGGGAATTTAAGGGCCTTCCTGGGAGTGGAATATTTCTTACTTTGAAAAATGCCTATTTTAAAGGGGAAACATTCATTGATAGTGGTGCACCTTTTATGAACGTTGTCATGAAAAATTGAACATTTTATGAACTTTAAATATATAGTATGAATTAATAGAGACGGAGGCATTGTGTTGAAAGGTCACTTGAAGGAATTGATTGCAAGCAGCCCCCAAAAGGGAATTTCCTATCATGATTATATGGATGCTGTTTTGTATACACCAAATATAGGCTACTATGTGCGTCAAAAAAAGAAGATTGGCTCAAAAGGGGATTTTTATACGTCCGGTAATGTTGGGGATGCATTTGGGAGGTCACTGGCCAGATGGTTCGTTTATTTGATAAAAATGTGCGGACTATCGCCAAGAATCATCGAAGTAGGCGCAGGAGACGGTAAGTTGGCTTATGATATCCTCGTTTTCATTAAAGAAACGGAACCGCTGATATGGGAATCTCTGACTTATATCCTTGTGGATGGCAGTCCGTATCACAGAAAGATTCAGCAAGAACGTGTGGGGATGTTCAAACAGGCAGTTTCTGCTGCCAGTTTGGAAAATTGGACGAATGTAAATGGAATCGTCTTTTCAAACGAACTTTTCGATGCTTTGCCTGTACATGTCATTGAAAAGTATGAGGGGGCCCTTGTAGAGATATTCGTCACTGAAAAGGATGGCGATTTGGTGGAAGTGAGGGAACCATTGGTCAACCCTGATATACTCGCTTACCTTACAGATCGGGCTATCACGTTAATTGAAAAACAACGATACGAAGTTCCGCTAAAAATGGTCGAGGAATATGAGAAGATCGTTTCCCGTATCGAATCGGGTATTCTCCTTACAATTGATTATGGTTATATCGAAAGGGAATGGAAGGAGCCAGCTCATCTTCAAGGGAGCTTGAGGGGCTATTATCAGCATGAAATGATTAAAGATGCACTTATGTATCCAGGTGATATGGATTTGACGACACATATCCATTTTGACACATTAATTGAAATTGGAAAAAGAAGGGGATTTTTTGATCAGGGGCTTTATATTCAAAATGAATTCCTGCTTAAAACGGGGATCCTTGAGGAATTGAAGGACCACAAAGAGACTGATCCATTTTCCAAGACGGCGAAGCGTAACCGTGCAATTCGGGGGCTGATCCTTCCAGGGGGATATAGTGAACATTTCAGAGTGTTGCTTCAATCGAAGAATTTAGCTGAAGAAGCAAGGATCCTTCCTGAATGAGGACAGGTAAAAACCCATGAATTCAAAATTCATGGGTTATGTAATATTGCTTGTTCTTAATGGGCAGTACCCGGAGTCATCATAAATACGCTCCAGTAGGAAAATCCTGCAAAGAAAACGGTAAGATAGGCGCCGAAAACATAAATATACATGCGCTCAGATAATTTCAAATAACTTAAAAGTACAAAAAAGCCGGTTTGTGCAAAGAAAAGTAAAGACGTTTGATGCATATGGCCAAGATAAAAGAAAATTGCCATAATCCCTGTCCAAAATCCACATACTCTGAACATGCGTTCCATCCGAATCCCTCCTTATGTCTAGTCGTGTACATTCTAAATAATTATAAATGAAATTGTAAGGTAATGTAAAGGATGCCTTTTGTTTCTATGTGAGAACCGATGCCTGATATGAGCACGTTGTGCAATTAGACATCATATTTTCTAATTCCACAATATTGACATTGTCAAACAAGGCTTCGAACATACCTTTTAAAAATGAATTGTGCATGGAACAGATTGTACCTGGCTCTACTTCGGTAACTTCCTTAAATGGGCAATTGAAGATACGAAAGTATATTTTATTTTCTTCTTCGCTAGCTTGTATTTCGGGTGATAAACCAGCAATGGTGGCAGCATTTTTAAGCATGTTGACTCTTTCCGCAAAAGCAAGTCTATCAATCGGCGTTGAGTTCAATGCTAGTTGCTGATTGATCAATTCCTCTCCGAATACTTTTCCCGTTTCATAAAGAGCTTGTTTTCCTTTTTCCCCTAATTTCATCATCGTCTGGATTGCAATCCTTGAAAGCAGTTGATAGTCCCTATATGGAAAATGAAGCTGAATGACTTTATCAGACAAACGATAAAGTCTGCTAGGGCGGCCGCCTTTCCCTGTCTTACGGGCATCCGATGTCAACAAATCCACATCCTCCAGTTTTGACAAATGTAGGCGGGCAACATTTGGATGGATTTTAAAGGAATCGGCGATTTGCTGTACGGATACATCCCCATGATTGTCCACAATATGTTGGTATATATAATATCTGGTGGGATCTGCTAACACGTTTGTTATTTTTAACGTTTGTTCCATTATTTCCTCCTGCGGTTCCATAGTTTAACTATGTTCATTATAATGCAGGCAGAAAAAAATGGAATAAAAGATATGGCAAACTCCCCTTAGTTTAAAAAAAATTCACAATTTAAACGGTCTTATAAGGTAAATGGATGTACAATAATTATACAAATGTTATACAGTCATTATAAAGATTATAAATATATACAAAATGTGAACGGGGAGGATTAGTATGGAACAGTTAACTTTCTTTTCGTACCCAAGTTGTACATCTTGTCGAAAAACAAAAAAATGGTTAAAAGCCAATCATGTTTCCTTCGATGAGCGACATTTATTCAGAGAGACTCCAACAGAAGCAGAATTAAAACGAATTCTTGAATTGACAACGGAAGGACTTGATGAAGTCTCAGCAACAAGAAGTGAAGCTTACAAAAGCTTACATGTTAATATTGACGAAATGATGCTTTCTGATGTCATCCAATTATTAACAAATGAACCGAAGTTATTAAGAAGGCCCATCCTCATCGACGGGAAAAAACTGGTGATTGGTCATAATGAGGACGCATTAAGAAATTTGGTTTCACAAAGGCTTGGTTTGAAAATGAGCATGTAAATCGATTCTCGAAATTTTTTCGAGGATTTTTTTATTCTTAAGCAGGAATTTGTCGTGGATTGTCGAATTCATCCACAAGAAACATAGGAGGTGATGAATGTTTTGATATCGATTGAAAAGACCGCAGAAAAAATACTTACCAGTGCCATACGGTCATCGGCTTCGGATATCCACATTTTTTTTCGCAGGGAGGGGCCCCTCATCCAATTCAGGATAGACAATAAGCTCGTTCCTCAGGAAACCATATCATTCTTTGAAGCTGAAAGGCTGATAGCCCATTTGAAGTTCCTTGCCGCAATGGATATAGGCGAGAAAAGGAGGCCACAGAGTGGTGCTATCACCATCAATTTGGCTAACCAAGTGGTTGGACTCCGCCTTTCCACTTTACCCACTGCCTATCTTGAAAGCTTGGTCATCCGCTTAATACCCCAACAGAATATCCTTCCTCTAGAACAGTTATCCTTATTTCCAAACACCGTTCAAAAATTGATTGCACTTTTGAAGCATTCCCATGGCATGCTCATATTTACCGGTCCAACCGGAAGTGGAAAAACCACCACACTATATTCCCTGCTTCATCATGCCCATGAGATGATCAATCGAAATATCATATCACTTGAAGATCCCATTGAAAATGTATCCGAAAAGGTACTGCAAGTCCAAATCAATGAAAAGGCAGGCATTACTTATTCTGTCGGACTAAAAGCTGTGCTAAGGCATGATCCCGATGTGATCATGGTTGGGGAGGTCAGGGATGCCGAAACGGCCAAAATTGCAGTTCGTGCTGCACTAACCGGTCATTTGATACTTACAACCATGCATACAAGGGATGCACAGGGCGCTATCTCCAGGTTACTTGAATTTGGTGTCAGCCTGCTTGAAATTGAACAGAGTTTGATTGGCGTGACAGCACAGCGGCTGGTTGAATTAAGCTGTGTACCATGTAAAGGCGACTGTGCTATTGCTTGCCAAATGACTGCCAGGAACAAAAGGGCAAGTGTGTATGAATTGCTTTATGGAAAAAGCATGGCCAATGTCCTTCGGATGATGGGGGATGAAAAAGGAAGGGGTACGGTAAGCTACCGCCAATTGAAGGATGAAATAGGAAAAGCGGTTGCAATGGGCTATGTGGATTCCCTGGAATATGAACGGCTGGTATACGATGAAGCAAAAAAGTAAATGGCAGCTAAAAGAACAGGCGGTCTTTATTTCGAAACTAGGGGAATTATTAAGTCATGGTTATCCCTTGGTGGACGCATTACATTTTCTGGAATTCCAGGAATCGAAGAAGAAAGCGGAAGATTTCGCTCAGGCCATAAAGGATTTAAGGAATGGATATCCGTTGCACCAGGTGCTAATTCACCTTAATTTTCATCCGCAGCTTGTAAGTTATATATTTTATGGAGAGCAATACGGCGACCTGGATCGGGCGTTGATAGAAGGAGGGCAATATTGGAAGAAAAGAACGGAGGATATGGATAAAGTAAAAAAGTTAATGGTCTATCCCGTATTCTTAGTCATTTTTGTAAGCATCGTTTTTTATATACTTCAGAGTGTTCTCCTTCCTAAATTTCAGGCAATCTATTTCACGATGGATGTCGATCAGAATGCAATCTTGAAATTAATGTCAGCTTCTACATTCATTCTCCCAGTCCTCCCCTTCATATTGCTTGGATTGCTCCTATTCCTGTATGTGCTCAAACGATTTTGGTTCAATGAATTATGCCCATTAAGGCAGCGGCGGATTTTGATGGGCATTCCGATATTCGGGACCTTCATCAAGTTATACGAAACTTATTTCTTTGCAAGCCAATTCAGCGGTTTGCTTTCCGGAGGGCTTTCGATTAACGAAAGCATCAAATTATTCTCTAAAAACCAGCAACAGCCTTTTTACCAAAAACTATGCTCTATCATCAAGGATGATCTGACTGAGGGAAGATCGCTTGAAATGATCTTTAAGGAGCTCCCCTATTTCGATGGAAACTTACCGGTGGTTGCTGCAAATGGTCAAAAATACGGCAGACTTGATGCAGAGCTGCATCATTACAGTCGTTTTTTACTCGAGAAAATTGAAGAGAGAATGAATGCAATCTTGAAAATCATTCAGCCTCTTATGTTTTCCTTGATAGGTCTTTTGATCGTTTCCATTTATTTAGCGGTTTTGCTGCCAATGTTCTCTCTGCTCGAAGGTATATAGTGTTTAGCACTGCATTCAGGAGGTGAAATTGCCCTGAAATCAAATGGTGCCAAATGGTTTCAGGGCAGGATGATATGATGAAGAAAATGATGAATGAACGAGGTTTTACACTAATTGAGATGCTTATTGTTTTACTTGTAATATCCATTCTTTTGATTATAACAATCCCAAATATCACGAAGAATCAATCTACAATCCAGTCTAAAGGGTGTGAAGCATTCGTTAAGATGGCTCAAGCACAGGTTCAGGCATATGAGATCGACAATGCTAAATTGCCCGCAAGTATCGATGAATTGGAAAGTCAAGGCTATCTCAAACAGACATCTTGTCCTAATGGGAATGCTATTAGTTTGGATAACAAAGGAAAGGTAACGGTCGTTGAGTAGGAGAAAAGTGAATATACGGCATTCCAATGGGGGGTATACCCTGTCTGAAACCCTTATTGTCCTCGTTATTTTTATACTCCTGATTTCCATCAGCCCAAATTTATATCCAAGCTTCACAAAAGGGATGGAAATCAGGTTATTTCTTTCTCAATTCCATGAAGATCTTTTCTACGCACAACAGTATGCCATCAGTCATGAGAGCTTGATTTACCTCCATATTGATAATACCAATAAGTTTTATAGTGTTTCGTCATATAAGGAGGGAACTCTTCTAGAGAGAAGCATACCAGAGGATATACAGTTCTTAAGTGGAACATTAGGGTTCAGCTTTCATTTTAATCAGTATGGAAATGCTTCAAAAGCTGGAACGATGATGGTTGACACTTCAAAAGGAAAGTACAAATTGGTCCTCAATATCGGTAAAGGGAGGTTCAGGATTGAGAAATTGTAAGGGTTACGTCTACCTTGAGATTATTGCCGCATTTTCCATTTGTATTTTCGTGGTCCTTTCCATTTTACCGATTCTTGAAGAGTTGATGACACATCGTAAAAATATTGTCATAAGGACAGAAGCCCACCATTTATTATATGAAAGATTGACGGCGTTCATCGATGGGGAGATACAAGCTGTTGGACAGGATATCATTTACCGAAGAAAATCCTATGAATTGATATGGAGGGACCATGGGGATTTCCCTGGGATGATTGAAGGGTGTGTATGTTATGAAGATGAATCTGGTAAATATGAATCCATTTGTGATGCTGCGAAAAAATGATGGTTTTACGATGATCGAAATGCTTTTTTCTTTAATGATCTTAATGACGACGTCTCTTTTTGTATTAGAACTTTTTTCAACCATTCATACCCAGGTGAGGTCCATTGACAAGTTACATCCTAAAGAGTGGGAGGTCTTTACTATGCAAATGCAGCAGGAGGTCCGGAGTTCAATAGATCAGGATGTAATGGGAAATAAATTATATTTGCTTTCAGGTGAGCAATTATCATCCATTGAACAATATGAGGATAAGGTCCGAAGGCGAGTGAATGGTATGGGGCATGAGGTCATCTTGCAGAACATTTCGGAATTCCAGGTCGAGAAGGATGGCGGTGTCATTGTTTTAAATATAACGGATAAAGCAGGGACTACTTTCAGTCGAAGATTTCATCCTTTCTTTAAAAATGTGAAGAAAGTCGATGAATAATCAAAAAGGAGTCGTTTTCCCGATGGTAATGATTGTAGCAAGTGTTTTCATCATGTTGACGATATTGATGATCGATCAATTTATCCTCGATAAAAGGTTTTATAAAGAAGTGGAAGAATCGCTTGTGGCCGACCATCTTGTACATCTCGCCGTTAAGGATGTGACGGAAGAGCTGGGGGAAGTGATCCTGGACATCATTCAGGGGGAAATCTCATACCCAAATGGTGTGGTGAAGTATTCCTTAACGAAGCAAGACGGTCCTTACGTCTATCTCGAATTTTCTTCCACAACTAAAAATGGCCGCGTTGGCAGGGTCATCATTCAATATGATAAAGAAGCGGGGAGAGTGATAGAATGGATAGAAAAGCAGGCTATGTAATACTCAAAGATCAACTCTCTTTTTAAAACGCTGACCCATTTTCAACGATTTACGTGTTTAACGAACAAGAGAAGGATTAAAAGAAGCGCTAGCCGGGCATACTTTGCATAGGGTGATTTTAAATGTCTACAAACGCTTATATTAAATATCTGACGCAACAGCTTGTCGAGTATTTTAATCTGACCAAAAAAGAACGAAAAGAAAAGCGCCGTCATAGAAAAGAGGATAAAAATCATGGTATATCCCATTGGTTTGGCATTGTCCCTTTTGCTTTGTCGATGTTCGTAAGGAAAAATATCAAAAAATAAAACAGATGTCCTAAACTTAGGACATCTGTTTTTTTAAGTATGGTTTTTACTATCCCAACGCCCTATCTGAAAGGTAAAACAAACCTCCGTTGATGATGGATATTCGGATGTTCGGTTCGTATTGAGCTTTTAAGGCTTCTTTTTCGGTAAAATAACTCTCACTTTTTTCGTCCATGTCCTTGTAAAAATGCTCCAATAAGTTCAAGTCATTCTGCCAGCGCAGCATGGCTTCTTCCGCCCAAGAATGGTCATCATCCTCGAAGCTCCTTCTAATGTATGTATCCAGTCTTGCCAATCCACTCTTCGGCATGATGAGCGGTGAAAGCGTAAACGAGTAATCCGGTATTTTTGGGGTGACCTTAACCGGTAAAACCCGATGGTGAAATCCTTCCATGATTTCTCCTGAAATTAAATTCAATCCGATGGACATAAAAGTATCTTTTTTACGATCGCATTGGTAGGATATTTTCACATTCAGGGTAAGCCATGGGAACAATGGATTATTCCCGCCCATTGATGGAGGAGTATCTTCAAAAAGTCTAGTATACCCTGCCAGCTTTTTTGTTGATTGAATAATCTGATGGAGCCGAGGGGAGCCAAAATGAATCATTTCTCCCTTTAGGTCGGGTGGGGCTTGTTCTGGATCGGTAATGAAAGTCATCTGGGCTGGGTTCGGAATGCCACCCGTTTTTTCCAGGTAGTGCCAATAAAAGGGCCGGTTCATTAATTCTTTATCCATTTCTATCGTTAGTTGAACTGTAAGGTGGGTTGGTTTATTATCCAGTATTTCACATTCATTGGCTTTAAAGTAAGTTATTAAAAAATCATGAATTTCCTGTTGCTGCATGAACCTCACCTTCCTTCATGGATTGAGCGAATTGGATCATCGATGAAAAATTATCCATCTTGATTTTCATTTCGCCCTCTGTTTTGGACTCGCCGACCACATCAATTAAATATTCTTCAATGTTGTTAATATCCAGTTTGGTTAGAATATCATCCAATTCACCAATTACTTTTTCAAATAAATTAATTTTTTCGTATAGTAACTTTAGAATATGTTCTTCAACAGTATTTTTCGTGGCAAAGTTATAAATCCTGACATCCTCTTCCTGTCCAAGGCGGTGAATCCGCCCAATTCTTTGTTCAAGCCTCATGGGGTTCCATGGCAGGTCAAAATTAATCAAGTGATGGCAGAACTGAAGGTTTATCCCTTCCCCGCCAGCTTCTGTTGCAATTAATACCTGAATTTTCTTTTGGAATAATTCTCGCATCCAGTCTTTCTTTCCACGTTTAAATCCGCCTCGGAATGGGACTGAAGAAATTCCATTCTGTTGAAGGTACCATTGTAGATAAAGCTGAGTCGCTCGGTATTCTGTAAAGATAATCACTTTGTCATCAATTTTCTTGATCAATTCCAAAGCTTTTTCAGCCTTTGAATTCTGAACCGTTTCATTCACTTTTGTAAATAAATCATCAAGCTTTGCCAAAAAGTCAGGGGTAGGCTGGTCGTATTTGGCTTTCATGTTTTTTAAAGTATAAAAGACCGCCTCTCTGCTGCTGCAGGCTTCTCTTTGGAGAGTGAGAGCTGAAAAGGCGCTTCCTTTTGTTCCATCAGAAATAGGTTTGAATTTTGAAACTGCATCGTACAATGCCTGCTCGGTTGGAGAAAATTCAATGGTGATGGTTTCCACATGCCTTTTTGTCCATTCAATACCAGTATCGGCCCGCCGGTTTCGAATCATCACAGTGTTGACCAATTCCTTTAGGTGTTCATCTTCAATTATGTTCCGTCCTTTCCCTTTATATTTTTCCGAAAAGAGTGAGGCATTTCCCAAGTGGCCTGGTTTCAATAACGAAACGAGGTGAAAAATTTCCTCGACTTTATTTTGAATGGGAGTAGCTGTCAGGAGTAAACAAAATTTCTTTTTCAGATTTTGGACGAATTCATAGTTCTTCGTCTTATTATTTTTAAGTTTATGAGCTTCATCAATGATGATGAAGTCATATTCCTGATTGAAAATGATATCACGATGTGGAGCGCGTTTCGCTGTATCAATGGATGAAATGACCACATCACAGGAGTCCCATACATAACTTTTTCTCTGAACGACTGCCGGAATATGAAACTTCGTATTCAATTCAAAAGCCCATTGTGTTACAAGGGAAGCTGGTACAAGGATCAATACCTTCTTTACAAGGCCTCTGATCATATACTCCTTTAGGATCAAGCCGGCTTCAATTGTTTTTCCGAGACCTACTTCATCTGCTAAAATGGCCTTTCCATTCATCTTTTCCACCACTTGCTTTGCAGCTTCCAATTGATGGGGAAGCGGGGTTAACTGAGGAAGGTGCTTGGGTGCCTGTAAACCTTCAAAATCAGGAATGATGAGATTTTCCTCCATTTTAACCGCCAACTTATAAAGCTCCCAATTTCCCCATGGACCATCATTTTCCACCTTTTGTAAAAACTCGTCATTCCATTCAGAATTGAAGGATATATTGATTTTCATAGAAATAACTCCCTCTTAAATCATAAATTCCTTAATATAAGGTCAAAAACCGAACATTTCATATGTGAAGTAAGAAAAATATTTCTCTTCAAAAGATATTGCAGAGATAAGTTTCTTAGGGTAGGATATAAGTATATTTAGAAAATTCCAATTTCCAAACGCTAAAAAGAATTTTTGTATCGATTTGCAATTCGCGTTTTCTTAGTATGGGCTATAGGTACCTGCTTTATCCAAGATTACCGAAGGAGATCATTTAAACGTTTTTCTGGAGTTTTTGGAGATTTGGCAGAGAATGCATTCTATGATGCTCAAAGGTTTTACTAATGGGTGGGGCTTATTCGCTTAATTTCATTGGTAGACCATAATATGCGGGTGAAGATAAGGGGAGAGACTACGGATGTAGCGCCGAAGGAGCAAACTTAGCAGTGAATCTCTCAGGCAAAAGAACTCTTATTGGACGCAACTCTGGAGAGCGCCGCCCGTTTGGGACGGCCACCAAAGGGGAAAACCTATTATATAGGTAAACTTTCAGGTTTCAGGACAGAGAAAAAGCTCAAACGGGCTTTCTCTGTCCTTTTTTGTGCTTTTTTTACATCATGAATCAGAATATCTGATGCGTAAGGACAAAAAGCTTTGATAATGAAGCCAATTTAATTTTAAAAAATCTGAGGGGGGTCATTTTTTGACCAATTTAAAAAGAACACCACTATTTGAGGTTTATCGTGAATACGGAGGGAAAACGATTGATTTTGGCGGCTGGGAACTTCCTGTCCAATTTTCGGGTATAAAGGACGAACATGAAGCCGTACGTACAAAAGCGGGTCTGTTCGATGTATCGCATATGGGGGAAGTTGATGTTAAGGGTCCTGGGAGCCTTTCCTTTTTACAGAAGATGCTGACTAATGATATATCAAAGCTGCAAACGGGCGGTGCCCAATATTCGGCCATGTGTTATGAAAACGGCGGGACGGTTGATGATCTCATCGTTTATAAAAGGGCGGAAGACGACTATCTGCTCGTGGTCAATGCAGCGAATACAGAAAAAGATTTCGATTGGCTGCAAGCTAATCTAACGGAAGATGCCCAGATTACGAATGTATCGAGTGACTATATACAGCTAGCACTTCAAGGACCATCTGCAGAGAAGATATTGCAAAAACTTTCAGAAAATACTGCCTTAAGTGAAATTGGATTTTTCAAGTTCAAGGAGAATGTCATGATAAATGGTATCTCCACATTGGTATCCCGTACTGGATATACTGGTGAAGATGGTTTTGAAATATATAGCGACAGTGAAAACGGCCCTGCCCTTTGGAAGGCGATAATGGATGCCGGAAAGGAAGAAGGGATACAGCCGATTGGTTTAGGTGCTCGTGATACCCTGCGTTTTGAAGCGAAACTGCCGCTGTATGGGCAGGAGCTTTCAGCGGACATTACTCCAATAGAAGCCGGGATTGGTTTTGCGGTAAAAGTGGATAAGGAAGCCGATTTTTTCGGGAAAGCCGTTCTTGCTGAACAAAAGGAGAAAGGGGCACCCCGGAAGCTTGTGGGAATTGAAATGATTGACCGTGGCATTCCTCGTCATGGGTATAAGGTCTACAGCGGGGACAAAGTCATTGGGGAGGTCACGACTGGTACCCAATCACCAACGTTGAAGAAAAACGTAGGATTGGTACTTATCGATAAGGAATATTCGGTGCTGGATGCGGAAATTGAAGTGGAAATCCGTTCCAAACGTTTGAAAGCCGTTATAATACAAACACCTTTTTATAAAAAACCACGTAAATAGAGGGGAATGGTCATTAGATGAAACATCGTTATTTACCCATGACAGAGCAAGATAAACAAGAAATGCTGGAAGTTATAGGGGTACCTGCTGTTGAAGAACTTTTCAATGATATCCCTGAAAGTGTTCGCTTTCAAGGAGAATACGATATCAAACCTGCTAAATCGGAACCTGCATTAATGAAAGAATTATCAAGGCTTGCTGCCAAGAATGCGGATCTTAAAAACTATGCTTCCTTCCTTGGTGCGGGTGTCTATGACCATTATGCACCGGTCATCGTCGATCACGTTCTTTCCCGTTCTGAATTTTATACGGCTTATACTCCCTATCAGCCCGAAATTTCACAGGGTGAGCTGCAGGCCATCTTTGAATATCAAACGATGATTTGTGAGTTGACGGGTATGGACGTAGCTAACTCCTCCATGTATGACGGCGGGACTTCGCTGGCTGAGGCGGCCATGCTTGCTTCAGGTCAGACTCGGCGCAAGAAGATTCTCATTTCAGGAGCAGTTCATCCTGAATCAAGAGAAGTTGTGAAGACATATGCGAAAGGGCAACGCGTGGAAGTGATTGAAATTCCTTATAAAGACGGTGTGACGGACATGGCTGCTTTAAAGGAATTAATGAATGATGACATTGCAGGAGTGATTGTGCAATATCCGAATTTTTTTGGACGGATAGAGCCATTGAAAGAAATGGAAGAAATCATTCATGGCGCCAAGTCCATGTTTATCGTTTCCAGTAATCCGCTTGCACTGGGGGCTTTGACACCCCCAGGTTCACTCGGTGCAGATATCGTAACGGGAGATGCTCAGCCATTCGGCATTCCAGCGGCATTCGGGGGACCTCACTGTGGATATTTTGCCGTTACTAATAAACTTGTTCGGAAAGTTCCGGGCCGGCTCGTCGGTCAAACGGTGGATGAAAATGGAAAAAGGGGCTTTGTGTTGACGCTTCAAGCTCGTGAACAGCACATTCGCCGTGATAAGGCCACATCCAACATTTGTTCCAATCAAGCGTTGAATGCCTTGGCAGCTTCTGTTGCAATGACGGCGCTTGGGAAAAAGGGTGTCAAAGAAATGGCCGTGCAAAATATTCAAAAAGCACACTATGCGAAAAAAGCTATAAAGGCAAAAGGGATAGAAGTGATGTTCGACGGTCCTTCGTTCAATGAATTTGTCATTAAACTGCCTGCTTCGTTTTCAGAAATCAATAAAAACCTTTTTGAAAAAGGGATGATTGGCGGCTTCGATTTAGGGACGGTTTATCCTGAGCTGAAAGACCATATGCTGGTTGCGGTAACGGAACTTAGAACAAAAGAAGAAATCGATGCACTTGCGCAGGAATTGGGGGATCAACATGAATAATCAAGATCAATCACTCATTTTTGAAATCAGCACTTCCGGTCGAATCGGGTACAGTCTGCCAGAAATGGATGTTGCAACTATTCCGCTCGAAGAAATTCTTCCTGCCGACTACATCCGTGAAGAAGAGGCAGAGCTTCCTGAGGTGTCCGAACTGGATATCATGCGTCACTATACAGCACTTTCCAAACGGAATCATGGGGTGGATTCGGGTTTTTATCCGCTGGGTTCATGCACGATGAAATATAATCCGAAAATAAATGAAAATGTGGCACGCTATAACGGTTTCGCCCATATCCATCCATATCAAGACCCGACTACAGTCCAGGGAGCCTTGGAACTATTATTTGATTTGCAGGAACATTTAACGGAAATCACAGGAATGGATCTAGTGACATTACAACCTGCAGCAGGTGCACACGGTGAATGGACAGGGTTGATGATGATTCGCGCTTTTCACGAAGCGAATGGCGATACAGAACGGACGAAAGTGATCGTACCTGATTCTGCACACGGTACGAATCCTGCATCTGCAACTGTTGCCGGACTTGAAACGATTACAGTGAAGTCCGATGAAAATGGGTTAGTCGACCTTGAAGATTTAAAGCGTGTTGTCGGACCGGATACGGCGGCCTTGATGCTGACGAACCCCAATACATTGGGATTGTTTGAAGAGAACATTTTGGAAATGGCACAACTTGTCCATGATGCAGGTGGGAAGCTTTACTATGACGGAGCCAATCTGAATGCAGTCCTATCAAAAGCACGCCCGGGTGATATGGGCTTTGATGTGGTTCACTTAAATCTCCATAAAACATTCACAGGTCCGCATGGCGGCGGCGGTCCGGGTTCCGGCCCTGTAGGGGTAAAGTCGGATTTGATTCCCTACTTGCCTAAACCGCTTGTTGTAAAACAAGATGAGCAATTCGTTCTTGATTATGACCGCCCGCAATCCATTGGCAGGGTAAAACCATACTATGGGAACTTCGGGATAAATGTTAGAGCTTATACGTACATTCGTTCAATGGGTCCTGATGGCCTTAAAGCCGTCACAGAGAATGCGGTCATCAATGCCAATTATATGATGCGTAGGTTGGAACCATTTTTTGACTTACCATATAATCGTCATTGTAAGCATGAATTCGTATTAAGCGGACGCAGGCAAAAGAAATTAGGGGTAAGGACCCTCGATATAGCAAAAAGATTGCTGGATTTCGGGTATCATCCTCCAACCATTTACTTCCCGTTGAACGTGGAAGAAGGAATGATGATAGAACCGACTGAAACCGAGTCAAAAGAAACGCTGGATGCATTCATCGATGCAATGATCCAGATTGCCAAGGAAGCGGAAGAAACCCCGGAAATCGTTCAGGAAGCTCCGCATACAACCGTTATTAAGCGGCTTGATGAAACTCTTGCTGCAAGAAAACCTATTCTGCGCTATCAAGCATAGACTGATAGCTTACACGAAAAAAATCCCTGCCTGCCGGCGGGGATTTTTCATGTTTATGTAAGAATTCATTAAAGTCGAACAGTTAACTTTCATTTTCCTGGAGCACGCATGATGCGTATGAAGGCTTTTTAATTTAAAAGAGCCCATGCGGAGATGGGGTCTTATTTCTTTGCTTTGATTTTCCCGGTCCACATCTTGAAACCGCCCTTTAAGTGAAAAAGTTCCCTGTAGCCCTTTTTGTATAGCATGGCTGCAGCTCTTCCGCTGATGATTTCGCTTTGAGCGTACAAATATACAGGCTTGTCCGGCCTAATTTCGACCAAGCGGGTTTTCATTTGCGTCATAGGGATGTTTCTTGCGCCTAAGATATGGCCATTATCGAAATCATTCGGTTCCCGCACATCGATTAGCTGCACTTTTCTGTAGTTAGCGATAAATTCGTCCTGTGTTAATGTTTTAACGATTTTACGCTGGCGGTACCAATTAAAAAGTGAATACGCAATAACCACTCCTAAGATGATGAGCAGTGTATATAATATTTCCAAACATAAAAACTCCCTTCTACCTTAACGAATACAGACAATCTTTATTATATAATTGCTTTACCCAATAATCAAAAAGAATTTTCATCAAATTCTTCATCGACTTGATAGCACTTTCTTTTTTAGAGTGTTAAAGTCTGTTAAACTACTACATGTGAGTTTTTTTGTGGGGTATTGAAAAACAGTCTATTGAAACGAGGGGTAAGGATGACTAAAGAAAAATGGGGTTTTATAGATTCTGGATATTGTTCACCGGCGTTTAATATGGCGCTGGACGAAGCACTGCTAAACTGGCAAAGCAAAGGGGAAATTCCGCCAATCATACGCTTTTACGGTTGGGACCCAGCGACATTGTCGATTGGTTATTTTCAAAAGGCAGAAGCGGAAATCGATATGGAAGAGGTCAAAAGGCAGGGCCTTGGTTTTGTTCGCAGACCAACAGGAGGACGAGCGGTACTGCACGAGCATGAATTGACTTATAGTGTAATCGTTCCAGAATCCTACCCGGGAATGCCAACTACCGTTACTGAAGCATATCGTGTCATTTCTGAAGGAATATTAATGGGGTTCAGGAATCTGGGATTGGATGCTTATTTTGCCGTGCCTAGAACCGATCAGGAAAAAGCGGCTTTAAAAACGCCCAGGTCTTCCGTCTGCTTTGATGCTCCAAGCTGGTATGAACTGGTCGTCGAGGGCAGGAAGGTCGCTGGCAGCGCTCAAACCAGGCAAAAGGGCGTCATCCTTCAGCACGGTTCCATTTTGCTTGAACTTGATGATGATAAGCTCTTTAGCGTATTTAAATTCTCAAATGACAGGGTTAAGGAGAGAATGCAAAAAAGCTTAAAAAATAAAGCTGTGGCCATAAATGACATTGCCGGAAGAAAGGTTACCATTCCTGAAGCGAAAGAAGCTTTTGAAAAAGGTTTTGCCGAAGGACTTTCGATCGAGTTAGAGCCATACGTCCTAACTGAAAAGCAATTGCAGGAAGTGAAGGCCATTGCAGAAAGTAAATATGAAAGCGATGAATGGAATTTCATGAGATAGAAAAAGCAGGATAATTAAAGTGGATAATAAAAAAGTTTTTTCAGATTTGTTTGACCAAATAAGCTATTCCTTGCAGGGATAAGCCCTAAAAGGCATGGGGAAAAAGCAAGGCCCAAATTAATTGAAATCTGATGAAAAATTATTATAAATCGACATTTTCCTCCCTTTTGCTAACTATATTAATTGATTTATCGTTTGACAAAATTAAATGTTATTCAAAACAAACACAATATATAGTAGTTGAAATATTTAATGCGACACTATATGTTGATTTTTGGGTTTCGCTATGATAAATTTAGGGTACTTGTTAAGCGAAACGGACATGTAAGGCTACATATAGATTTTTGCGGCAGCAAGAACGGATCTTGAAACATATAAAGGAGAGGGAATTATGTCGGTTGTAATAAAAGAAGCTTTAAAGGTTGATCTAGAAAGGTTGAATAAGGATATTTCTTTATTTCCCCAGGTTCACCCTGTAACTGCTGATATGAAAATGGCGCATAAGGGCGTGTCCCGTCTAGTCATGCTTGACCGCTATTCTTTTAAGGATACTGAAAAAATCACACTCTCGGCAGGCGATTTCGTAGTGTTGACGATTAAGGAAGATCCGAAATTCCCGGCAAGGGGTCTCGGTTACATCGTTGAAATAGATTGGGAAATGAAAAAAGCCAAAGTATTGGTGGATGAAGAATTCCGTGGCGTATTGGATAATCCGGAAGAAGTGGAGACGGGGATTGTAAACCGTCCGCTGGATATTATCGAAAAGCCGCTTGAAATATACTATGAACAAATTGCGAAACGTAATGCAACGGGCTTGGCTTCAGTGGAAACCACGGAAGAAAAAAGAACGGAATGGTTCAATAAATTCTATGAAGAACTAAAGAACCTTAATTTTGTTCCGGCAGGACGCGTATTATATGGTGCGGGTTCCAATACGGATGTTACTTATTTCAACTGCTATGTGATGCCATTCGTACCGGATTCACGTGAGGGGATTTCAGAACATAGGAAACAAGTGATGGAAATCATGAGCCGCGGAGGCGGAGTGGGTACGAACGGATCGACACTGCGTCCAAGAAACACTTTGGCCAAAGGGGTTAATGGAAAATCCTCTGGTTCAGTATCATGGCTTGATGATATCGCGAAATTGACGCATCTTGTTGAACAGGGCGGTAGCAGACGCGGTGCACAAATGATCATGCTGGCTGATTGGCATCCGGATATTGCAGAATTCATCATTTCTAAAATGCAAAATCCAAGGATCCTTCGATACCTAGTGGAAAACACTAAAGATGAAGCAATCAAGAAATATGCAACGGATAAATTGAAATTCACGCCGCACACCGAACAGGAAACGGCTATGTATCAAGGAATCATCAACTATAAGGAAATTCCCGGTCTAGGTGGATTTAGCGAAAAAATCATTAGGGATGCAGAGGAAAAGATCCGTACAGGCGGAACGTACAGTGTCCATAATTCTGAATTTCTTACGGGCGCCAACATCTCGATATGCTTGACAAAGGAATTTATGGAAGCGGCAGAACAAGATGCGGAATACGAATTGCGTTTTCCTGATGTTGAAAGCTATGATGCCGAAGAAATGGCTACTTATAATCAAGAATGGCATAAAGTCGGTGATGTTCGTAAATGGGAGGAAATGGGGCACAAAGTCCGTGTTTACCGTAAAATCCGAGCTAAAGAGCTTTGGAACTTAATAAACATTTGTGCAACATACTCTGCAGAACCAGGTATTTTCTTTATCGATAATGCTAATGAAATGACAAACGCCAAAGCCTACGGTCAACAGGTCGTAGCTACGAACCCATGTGGCGAACAGCCATTGGCCCCATATTCAGTATGTAACCTTGCTGCTGTCAATTTGGCTGAAATGGCTGATAAAGATAGCAAAACCGTTAATTTCGAGAAACTTAAGCAGACCGTCGAAGTCGGTGTGCGTATGCAGGACAATGTCATTGACGCAACTCCTTATTTCTTGGATGAAAACAAAAAACAGGCACTGGGCGAGCGACGGGTTGGACTTGGTGTAATGGGTCTGCATGACCTGTTGATCTACTGTGAAACGGAATACGGATCTGAAGAAGGAAATATTCTGGTTGACAAGGTGTTTGAAACGATTGCGACTACAGCTTACAAGGCATCCGTGGAACTTGCTAAAGAAAAAGGCAGTTTCCCGTTCCTGATCGGATCAACGGATAAAGAAACCGATGAGCTTAGAACACGATTCACACAAACTGGATTTATGGAAAAAATGCCGGAAGATATCAGGGAAAGCGTTGCTGCATATGGCATCCGTAACTCTCATTTATTGACAGTGGCTCCTACAGGAAGCACAGGAACGATGGTTGGGGTATCAACAGGTCTTGAACCATATTTTTCCTTCACGTATTTCCGCAGTGGCCGTCTTGGCAAATTCATTGAAGTTAAGGCTGATATTGTTCAGGAATACTTGGACCGTCATCCAGAAGCTGATACACAAGAGCTTCCAAAATGGTTCATTTCCGCTATGGAATTAGCTCCTGAAGCCCATGCAGATGTTCAATGCATCATTCAACGCTGGATTGACAGCTCGATCAGTAAAACGGTCAATGCTCCAAAAGGATATACTGTCGAACAAGTTGAAAAAGTATATGAACGTCTATATAAAGGCGGAGCAAAAGGCGGTACAGTATATGTGGATGGCAGCCGTGACAGTCAGGTTCTCACGCTCAAAGCGGAAGAAAACCAAATGGACGAGCAGCTCGAAATGGACGAATTGACAGATGTGGAAGTAAAGAAAAAAGTCGTATTGGTCGATACGATAAATGAACTGCGTTCGACGAATGTTACGATTGGGTCGGAAGTGGGCAACACTTGTCCGGTCTGCCGTAAAGGCGAAGTCCAGGAAATGGGCGGATGTAATACTTGCACGAATTGCGGAGCACAATTAAAATGTGGGCTATAAGCTAATAGAAGGGAAGTCGTTAAGTATGCTGAAAAGCTAATCTTAACGGCTTTTTTTTTAAAAGAGCGGGCGAGTAGTTTTTAAACTTATTAAAAGAGAAAGCCGAATCCGGCTTTCTCTTTTAAGTTCATTCAACCATTTTCATTTTGTTGGCCTATTTCCTTTTCGGCCAGGTATTGGTTTCCATCCTTCAATACCGAAAATTCATCGACCGAGTCTCCAGGAATATTCCTAGGATTAGGATATTTATTATCTGTTTGGACGGTAATCGTTTGTTTCCCCCCGTTTGTCAAGAATTCTCGTTTATTAGCCATTTTGCATCTCCTTCATTTGGATTTCCAATTAAAAACAATCATGAGGATAACAGAATAAAGAAAAACTATCCTTATTAATTAGATTGTCTAGTTCGATTGAAAGTATGAACAAATCCATAAAAGAATGGAGAACGAAATGAAACCATTTATGCCACAGTTAGTATATATCGAGCCTAGGGCATTGGAATACCCGCTTGGCCGGGAATTGAAAAAGAAATTCGAGGATTTGAACATTGAAATCCGTGAGACCACATCACATAACCAAATTAGGGATCTTCCTGGAGAAAATGATCAGCAAAAATATCGTGTCGCCAAGTCGACGCTTGTGGTGGGCATCAGAAAAACATTGAAATTCGATTCTTCAAAGCCATCCGCTGAATATGCCATCCCTCTTGCTACCGGATGTATGGGGCATTGTCATTATTGTTATTTACAGACGACTCTCGGAACAAAGCCATACATTAGGACATATGTGAATCTCGAGGAGATTTTTGAGGCAGCTGAAAAATATATCAATGAGAGAAAGCCTGAAATTACTCGTTTTGAGGCGGCCTGTACGTCAGATATCGTTGGAATTGATCATTTGACACATTCGTTAAAAAGGGCTATAGAGTATTTTGGAAAAAGTGAATATGGGGTTTTGAGGTTCGTAACTAAATTTCATCATGTCGACCACCTGTTGGATGCTGAACATAATGGAAAAACGAGATTTCGGTTCAGTATAAATTCACGTTACGTAATAAAGAATTTCGAGCCCGGAACTTCGAGTTTCGAGGAAAGAATGGAAGCGGCACGTAAAGTGGCAGGTGCCGGATATCCCTTAGGTTTTATCGTAGCTCCAATATATCGTCATGAAGCGTGGAAGGAGGGCTACCATGAATTATTCGAACGGTTAAGTGAGGCGTTAAAAGGGGTGGATATCCCTGACTTGACTTTTGAACTAATCCAGCATCGATTTACGGGCCCTGCTAAAAAAGTAATTCAAAAAAACTATCCGAAAACAAAATTGGAACTGGACGAAACGAAGCGCAAATATAAATGGGGCCGATATGGAATTGGCAAATATGTTTACCAAACCGAAGAAGCCGCAGAACTGGAAACGACCATTCGTGGGTATATAGCGGAATTTTTCCCTAAAGCGGAAATTCAGTATTTTACCTGATGAAGGCATTTTCCATATAAAACTGTCATAAATCGCTCTAATCCTGCTTAGAAATGTAAAGACCGGATTAGGGGAGGGCAGCTATGATTATTGACGGCGTTTTTTCCGGAGGCGGGATAAAAGGCTACGGTTTAGTGGGTGCCCTGCAGGAATTAGAGGAGCGAGGATTTGTATTCCATAGGACAGCCGGTACAAGTGCAGGTTCCATAATTGCAGCTTTCGTAGCCGCTGGGTACACAGGAAAAGAAATGGAACAGCTTTTTCTTGATATAGATTTAATCGGCATGCTGGATAAAAGGCGTGGTCTTTTGCCTATCCCGCTTGCCAAGTGGCTCCTTTTATACTGGAAACTGGGCCTTTATAAAGGTGACGCTTTGGAAGCATGGATTGCCGCTAAACTTGCCGAAAGGAATGTAGTCACCTTTAAGGATGTTCGGCCGAAATCTCTCCGTATCATAACCTCTGACATTACACATGGGAAATTGGTGGTGCTGCCTGATGATTTATCTAACTATGGAATTGATCCGATGACTTTTCCGGTGGCAAAGGCAGTAAGAATGAGTTGTAGCATCCCCTATTTCTTTGAGCCAGTCAAACTTGATGTCGGAAAAAGCAGGGTCCTTTTTGTTGATGGAGGTGTGTTAAGCAATTTTCCAATGTGGTTATTCAATTCAGATCATGTAAGAAAGGAACGACCGGTCATAGGCTTGCGACTAAGTGTCGATGAGATATGGAAACCGCATGTGGTGGATAATGCGCTTGAATTGTTCTCCGCACTATTCAAAACGATGAAAGATGCCCATGATGCACGTTATATTTCCAAGAAACACGTCCAGAATATTGTATTTATCCCGATGAGGGGAATTTCGGCAATGGATTTCAATCTGAATGATGAAAAAAAGGGAGAATTGATGAATCAGGGCAGACAGTGTACGAAAGAATTCCTTAAGAGATGGTCATATTAATAATCATAAAAAATCGGGCTCTTAAAAAGAAGCCCGATTTTTCTTTTTATTTTTTTTTCCTTCAATGACAGTTAAGTGACTATCCGTTTTCTTTCTCACTTTTATTTTTTTTGATGATTTTGCTGCAGAAAAGCTAGCCACATTATCCTTTTTCGAAGTTCGGTTTTTTAGCCTTTTTTTCGATTGGCGTGCAGCCTTTCGGAATGCTTGCTGCTCTTTTTTTACTGGTTTTCCCTTTGTTAATCCGGTATAAATCATATAAATAATCCCTGCGACAATGGCTATTATGAGAATGTTTCTAAAAAAGCCAATCGGGTCATTAAATAGTCGGCTCATTAGTCCGAGGACTCCGAGGGCAATGATTCCGTATATCATGAAAGATATGAAACGTTTCAACAAAGACACCTCCTTAAGAGCATCATAAGCATTTTTTGCTTATTTTAAACATTACCCATGTAAAATACTAGAAATTAATGAAGATTATTCCCTTAATTTAGTATATGACTTTTCATCATCAAAATGTGTATAGGTGTTTTACACAATAACATCGGATTCTAAACCTTTTTCGGTCTTTTTTTCCATCCTCAACAGTTCATGGAAGGATGCCAATGCAACTTCGACTTGATCGTCGGTAGGGGCTTTGGTTGTCAATAACTGAAGCCAAAGGCCAGGGTAGCCAAGGTAACGCAGAATTGGAATATCTCTTACTTTGTTGGTCAACTGCAATACCTCGAAGGCTATGCCAAGCACTACGGGGATAAGCAAAACGCGATCCACGACACGGAGCCATAATGGATCGATTGGAACAAGCATATAGACAAACATGCCAACAATGACTGTAAATAAAATAAAGCTGCTGCCACAGCGATAATGAAGGCGTGAACTTGCCTGCACATTTGCTACGGTCAATTCTTTTCCGCTTTCAAAGCAATTGATCACCTTATGCTCTGCACCGTGATACTGAAAGACCCGCTTGATCAATGGAGTCATGGATACCAAGTAAATGTATACCAGCAATAATATCAACTTGAACAAGCTTTCGATTAAAACCTGTTCTATTTGGCCACTGAAGATGGGTCTTGTCAATGCGGCAAGAAATACGGGAATCAAAGTGAAAAGCAGCTTCCCGAATAGGAAGGAAAGGACACCGATTACGGCAACTCCAAGCCATACACTTAATTTAGAAGATTCTTTAGTTTCTTTTTTCTTTTCGTCCCGCTTTTCCCCTTCTTCTTCTTCTTCTTCTTCATACTGTTCAGTGGAAAAGTTCAGATGTTTTGCACCGATGGCACTTGACTGAATCAGTGATACGAGACCCCTTAGAAACGGTACTTTTTTTAAGCGGTTGACAACAGGTTTCGTTTCACGCGGCAGATGATAATATACAATCGTTGAATCTTTGCGGCGTACCGCAGTGACTGTGTGATGTTTGCCGCCAAACATGACGCCTTCCACAACAGCCTGCCCTCCATAAACGGGTTTTTGGACCTCAGACATTTCTACACCAACCTAATAGTTATTCACGTAGCTCTCTCTTGGGTGCTAACATGTTTATTATCAAGTATCACAAGGGATAAAGACGGTCTCCAAAATTTAAATGGCGGCTTTATCCCTGCAATTACTTTATGAATGTTGAATCACAGGAAGGTAGTATCCTGTGTACATTATAAACTTCAACAGAGGATGGGTATTTTCCTCTGAAAAAAGTACATTATTTATGATTTAATCATACAGAATAAATCACAAAACCTCTAGTGATTCTCCTCCCTAAGAATAAAAAAAAATAGTTCTATTTAACAAAGGGCATACTACGTAGCGGAGGTGCTTGATATGTCTTCTAATGTAAATGGACAAATTCAACAGGAAAATCAAGGTGCGATCTACAATGTACTAGCTATCGGTTTCGTTGGGGGGGCTGCAGCCAGTTTAATTGGAATCATAGCCCATTATGTCAATTTTATGGGGTTTAGCCCAAAATTCATACTTACGTCGTGGTCGAATATGGCCTGGATCGATCACTGGCTTGGTACGGTAATGACCATACTTTTGTTCGGAATTTTATCCGTGGGGATCGCTTTTATCTACTATAGTCTTTTTAAAAGGGTGAAGAGTATCTTTTCGGGTATTTTTTTTGGAGTGGTTTGCTGGTTTTTGCTGGTATTTGTCCTGAAACCGATGTTCGCCGATTTGCCAACCATTTCAAAAATGTCGTCAAATTCGATTATAACCAGTGTCTGCATTTTTATTTTATACGGTCTTTTTGTAGGGTATTCCATATCATATGATCATCAGGAATATCTACGTCATAAAAACAAGGCCGAGAAGCAATCGGAAAGCTGATTGCTTCTTGGTTGTAAAAAAGTAGTAAGACAATTTGTAATTATGATAGAATGTTCATGGAAAGCATTCTTTTAATGATGAGCAGGTGTTTGATGATGACAAAAATCTTACTAATCAATGGTCCGAATTTAAATCGCTTGGGGAAGCGGGAACCTGCGCATTATGGATCCTCGACACTTGCGGATGTGGAAGCTCTATTACATCAGCAAGCTCAAGGGTTAAATGTGGAACTAACCTCATTTCAAACTAACCATGAAGGGGCGATTATCGACAAGCTCCATTGGTCAGAGGATCAGGGGATCGACGGGATTATCATTAATCCTGGAGCTTTTACTCATTATAGCTATGCGATTCGTGATGCAATAGCCGGAATTGATGTTCCAGTTGTGGAAGTGCATATTTCGAACATACATGCCCGTGAAAGCTTTCGGCATGAATCGGTGACCGCGCCGGTATCGGCGGGACAGATTGTCGGCTTGGGGATACACGGATATGAATTGGCGTTGCAGGCGATCACAAAGATTGCAAAGGGGAGAAAGTAAATGAATAAACTAATGCGCTTAAGAGCCTCAATGGAAAAGGTGGGCATTGATGGTTTATTGATCACCAATACATATAACCGCCGATTCATGACCAATTTTACCGGAAGTGCAGGCGTCGTCCTGATTTCCCAAAATGAAGCTAAATTCATCACTGATTTCAGATACGTGGAACAAGCAGGAAAGCAGGCTACGGGCTATGAAATCGTCCAGCACAAAGGAACCATCACCGAAGAGGTCGGTAAGCAAGTTAAAGAAATGAAGATCGGCACACTGGGCTTTGAGCAAGATCATCTGACTTTTGCCACATATAAGGCATACGAAGCGGCCATTGAAGGACAACTTTTGCCGGTGTCTGGAGTTATTGAGAATTTACGCTTGATAAAGACTTCATCAGAGATTAAGATATTAAAGGAAGCGGCTGCTATTGCTGACGCTGCCTTTACACATATTCTGGATTACATGCGTCCAGGGATTTCAGAACTGGATGTATCCAATGAACTTGAATTCTTTATGAGGAAACAGGGGGCAACTTCCTCTTCCTTTGATATTATCGTAGCATCTGGCGTAAGGTCAGCTCTCCCGCATGGAGTGGCTACGGATAAAATCATTGAAAAAGGCGATTTTGTCACATTGGATTACGGAGCATACTATAACGGGTATGTGTCTGACATAACTCGGACATTAGCAGTTGGCAAGCCGAGTGAAGAACTTATTAACATTTATGACATTGTTTTAGAAGCGCAACTGCGCGGAATGGCTGGGATTAAACCTGGGATGACGGGCAGGGAAGCGGATGCACTAACTCGTAATTTAATTGAAGAAAAGGGATTCGGGCAGTATTTTGGACATTCGACTGGACATGGAATCGGTCTGGAAGTCCATGAAGGTCCTGCATTATCCTTAAGGTCTGATATCATTTTAGAACCAGGTATGGCCGTAACCGTCGAGCCGGGCATTTACCTACCGGGTGTTGGCGGAGTTCGGATTGAAGATGATACAATCGTTACAATTGAAGGTAACGAAGCACTTACTCATTCAACGAAAGAGTTAATCATTCTGTAAACATGTACATGTAGGAGGACAAATTTATGATTTCTGTAAACGATTTTCGCACGGGTGTTACGATTGAAGTAGATAATGGAATTTGGCAGGTTATTGAGTTCCAACATGTTAAACCTGGTAAAGGTGCAGCTTTTGTACGTTCTAAACTTCGTAATCTTCGTACAGGTTCAATCCAAGAGAAAACATTCCGTGCTGGTGAAAAAGTCGCTAAAGCACATATCGAAAACCGCAAGATGCAGTACCTTTATGCAAGTGGTGATAGCCATGTATTCATGGATAACGAAACATATGACCAAATCGAGCTGCCAGCTTCAAGCATTGAACGTGAATTGAAATTCCTTAAAGAAAATATGGAAGTCCATATCATGACTTTCCAAGCCGAAACACTTGGGGTAGAGCTTCCGAACACTGTAGAACTGGAAGTGGCGGAAACTGAGCCGGGAATAAAAGGCGATACATCTTCAGGCGGAACGAAATCAGCCGTACTTGAGACGGGCCTTTCGGTTCAAGTTCCATTCTTCATCAACCAAGGTGACAAATTATTGATCAATACAAATGAAGGCTCTTACGTATCACGTGCATAAATGAAAGAAGGCCGAGATTAATATCTCGGTTTCAGTTGTAGACAAAAAGGTTTCGGAATGGTCTCATTCCGAAACCTTTTTGATTTTTTATTGGATTGGACTTCATGATGACGCAGATGATCTGCTTCTTCTTGCCAAATATGGCGTGTCACTACCTTTTGTGCAACTTGTTCATTTTTATCACAGTGTACAGAAAGTAAAGACCATCAGTTTAATCTCCATTTTACAAGCTGGCACCAGTCGGTCTAAAGTAATCATTTCAAGCTGAAGCCGCTGCTTAAAAAGAATCCTTTTCACCTCAAGTTTTTTCATCCATCTATTTTAAAAGACTGTAGGTCTATCTTAATGTTAAACCAAAGTTGATTGGGAACGGAAGGTACGAGACTACTAAGGGAAAAGCGTGTCCAAGGGAGACCCCGCAGGCGCAATGGCGCCGAGGGTGGACCGCCCGCGGAAAGCGAGTGCCCTACGTTTAATCAACGTCCAAATTGTACAAGTCATAAAAAAACTTAGACAAACTCGCTTTCTTCGAATTTGTCTACAGCTTGAGATCGAGATTAATTTCTCGGTCTTTTTTTGGTCCTTATTCCGAAGGATATAAAAAAGTTCAATAAATGGTCTGTTTCTTTATTAGCCTGTCATCATTACGGTTTGGTCGGCATATATTTTATTGAAAGTGGTGTATACAGGAGGATTGTCAAAATGGAAACGATTCTTTCATTTTTACCTAAAAAATTATACGAGCAACTCCGGGGCATGACACCGATGATGATCGAGAAGATGGAAGAGCTGCGGATTCGAGTTGGAAGGCCGCTTGAGGTCATTGTGGGTGGGGAACCTTTCTTCTTTTCCTATGAAGTGACCCATTCGGATGCAGATCAATTATTGAATCAAATCGGTCAATTTTCGTTATATACACTTGAGGAAGAATTAAAGCGGGGATATATAACTATAGCGGGCGGACACCGGGTGGGTCTTGCTGGCAAGGTGATCCTGGAAAATGGGTCGGTCAAAGCGATCAGGGACATTTCCTCATTCAATATTCGGATTGCACGTGAAAAAATAGGTGCTGCTGAACCGCTAACATCTTATTTATATAATGGGGAATGGCAACATACAATGTTGATCGGTGCTCCGCAAACAGGAAAAACGACCGTATTGCGTGATATTGCAAGAATGATATCCAGTGGAAATGAAAAACGGGGAATTCCCCCTCAAAAGGTGGGAATAGTGGACGAGCGCTCAGAAATTGCCGGATGTGTTCATGGCGTGCCGCAGCTCGAATTTGGAACAAGGGTGGATGTGCTCGATGGATGTCCTAAAGCGGAAGGGATGATGATGATGATCCGTTCGATGTCCCCGGATGTATTGATCGTGGATGAAATAGGCCGCGCTGAGGATACACAAGCTGTGCTCGAAGCAGTTAATGCAGGTATTAAACTCATGATAACTACACATGGCCATACATTGGATGAAATTAAGAAGCGTCCTTTTATCGCCGAAATATTAAAGCAAAACATCTTTGAACGTTTTATAGAATTACAGAGAAGCAAATCCGGAAAAAGGAGCTATAAAGTCCTTGATGCAGCGGGGGTTCCTATTTTCTTGGGAGAAGGTGTGAACCCGCATGTTTAAGATAATTGGAGCAGCGATAATCATTATAGCAACGACATGGGCGGGTTTCGAAGCTGCGAAAAAATTAAGTATGAGGCCTCGTCAATTGAGACAGCTGAAAGTCGCCATGCAATCGCTCGAAGCTGAAATCATGTATGGTCATACACCTTTGAAAGAGGCAGCGAGGAAACTGTCTAAGCAGATGGCCAAACCTTTATCCATCTTTTTCGAGACCTTTGCAACTCGACTCGAGTCAGGTGAGACCACCGTCAAAGAAGCATGGGTTGATAGTTTGAAGAAAATATGGCAATCCCTTGCTTTAAAACAGGGGGAATTCGAGATACTTTCACAGTTTGGGGAGACGCTTGGAAAAAGCGATAAATATCATCAGCAAAAGCAAATCATGCTAACGATGGCACACTTGGAAAGAGAAGAGAGCGATGCGCTCGACCGACAGGTAAAGTATGAAAAAATGATGAAAAGTCTTGGTTTTTTATCAGGGCTATTATTGATCATTTTGCTGATGTAGGAATATGTGGGGGGAATGAAAATGGGCATTGATGTGGACATCATATTTAAAATAGCAGGTGTGGGGCTAGTTGTGGCATTTCTTCACACAATACTCGATCAGGTTGGGAAGAAGGAATATGCCCAGTGGGTGACACTTTTCGGATTTATCTATATTTTATTCATGGTAGCTTCTGTAGTGGAGGATTTATTTCAAAAAATTAAATCTGTATTCCTATTTCAGTAAGGGAGGGATTCGCGATTGAAATCATAAAAATCGTGGCCATTGCCCTAGTTGCCACCTTTTTGGCCTTGATCGTCAAAGAGCAAAAACCAAATTTCGCATTCCTGCTCGTCATTTTTGTAGGCTGCTCCATTTTTCTTTTTTTAGCGGATAAAATATACGAAATCATTTTAATGTTAGAAAAAATTGCAGTGAATGCGCATGTAAATAGCGTGTATTTAGAGACCATCTTAAAAATAATCGGAATTGCCTATATTGCTGAATTCGCTTCTCAAATTACAAAAGATGCAGGGCAAGGGTCGCTCGCTTCCAAAATAGAATTGAGCGGGAAAATCTTGATTCTTGCCATGGCGATTCCGATTTTGACGGTCATTATCGAAACGATTTTGCAGATGCTCCCAAGTTAACGGATCACTCCTACTAGTCAATGAGGTGAATGTATGAAGCAGCGGATGCCTTACTTATCCATTCTATTCGTTTTACTCTTTTTTTTGCATCCATCTATTGGACAAGCCGCCGAAAATCCAGAAAATGGTGAAATCGATCAAGAGCCGATCATGCAGACCGAATTGGTACAAGCCCAAATAGACAGGCTGGGTGTCGATGAGCTCAAACAATATTGGGATGACATCGTTACGGAATATGGAGGGTTCTTACCGGAAAGCCAGAAGGGGAGCTTCATGGATTTTGTAAGCGGTGATAAGAAATTCTCCTTTGACCAATGGATAAAGGGAATTACAAAATTCATTTTTCATGAACTGCTTGTGAATGGTAAGCTGCTGGGCTCACTCATTTTATTAACCGTTTTCAGCATGTTCCTGCAGTCTTTGCAGAACGCGTTCGAACAAAGCTCCGTTAGTAAGGTCGCTTATGCAATCGTTTATATGGTGCTGATCATTTTGGCACTTAACAGTTTTCATGTGGCGATTGAATATACAAAGGATACGATAGATTTGATGATTTCCTTTTTAATGGCGCTCATCCCTTTACTCTTGGCCTTAATTGCCGCTTCAGGAGGACTTGTATCAGCAGCTTTCTTTCACCCGGTCTTAATGTTTTTAATGAATACAAGCGGAATCTTGATCCAGTTTGTCGTCCTCCCTCTTTTATTCTTTGCAGCGATTTTAAGCATTGTCAGCACATTGACCGAACATTATAAAGTGACACAGTTGGCACAACTTCTCCGAAATTTTGCTATCGGGATACTAGGTGCATTCATGACCATATTCCTTGGTGTCATATCCGTTCAAGGAGCATCCTCCGCTGTAGCAGACGGAGTGACGATCAGGACGGCCAAATTCGTGACAGGTAACTTTATACCGGTAATAGGGCGCATGTTTACTGATGCAACGGATACGGTCATTAGTGCCTCCGTTCTGCTGAAAAATACAGTGGGCTTGTCAGGTGTCATAATTCTCTTGCTCATAACCACATTTCCAGCAATAAAAATCTTGATGATTTCTTTTGTCTATAAGTTGGCAGCGAGTCTTTTGCAGCCGCTGGGCGGAGGGCCTGTAATAAAATGTCTTGATGTTATAAGTAAAAGCATGATCTATATTTTCGCAGCACTGGCCATTGTCTCACTCATGTTCTTTTTAAGTATCACTGTAATTATCGCTTCTGGAAACATTACACTGATGGTTCGTTAAGAAAGGAGGAGGGCTTTGGTGAGTTTTTTAGCTGGCTGGGTATCTAACATCATCATATTTGTATTGCTGGCTACTGTGATCGATATGCTTCTTCCGAATTCAGCTTTACAGAAGTATGCCAAAATGGTAATCGGACTTTTACTGATTGCAATCATCATCACTCCTATATTGGGATTATTCAATAAGGATTTCGACGAAATCCTCTCTGCGGCTACAAGTGAATTTCAAGAGCAGAAAAAAAAAGATTTAGGAAATTTGACAGAAATGAAGAAAAAAGAAATACAAGCTACCCAGGGTGCATATATTTTAAAACAAATGGCTGTTGACTTACAGGCAGAAGTGGAAGAGGAGCTGATGGTGGATTATAACATGAAGATTAGTTCAATTGATGTAGGGGTCAAAAATGAGGAAGAACCGAGCGCTGATGATTTGCAAAACATAACGATATCATTGGAAAAGGCAGAAGGGAAAGAAGACTCGGGGATAGAGGCAGTAGCGAAGGTTGATATCAATGCAGAGAAACTATCCTCTTCGAATGATGCCAATCTTGATGCTGTGAAAAGGTTTCTGGCAACAAGTTGGTCCGTTGATGAAGAGATCATTGAAATCGCCGGGGAAAGGAAGTGACTGAGTATTGAACAAAGACAAAGGTCCGTTATCCTGGCTGCAAAAACTATTAAATAAAGACCCTGACCAAAAAGAACCTAAGGAAAAAAAACCTTCCCTGTATGTCTATGCTCTAATAGTTGTCCTTTTGGGAGCGGGAATTATGATGGCCGGGAATTTGTTAACCACCAACCAGACGGGACAAACACCTGAAGTGAAGACTGTATTCAATAATGATAAACAGGACGATGAAGGGGAGGTTGAAACATTCGGTCAGAAGAAATCCGAATTCAAGACGACAAAAGATTATGAAATATATCTTCAGAATGAAATGAAGGAAGCGCTTGAATCCATCGCAGGCGTCCAAGATGTAAAAGTCGTAATCTATGTGGATGCATCCGAGAAAAAAGTATATGAAAGAAACAAAGTCACCCAAAAACAAGTCACACAAGAAACCGACAAGGAAGGCGGCAAAAGGACGGTCGAAGACTTATCGGTTGATGAACAGCTCGTTTTGGTAAAAAGCGGTGAAAAAGAAGGACCGATCATTTCGGAAACGAAAAAGCCTAGTGTACGAGGAGTCCTCGTAGTCGCTAAAGGAGCCGAAAACATTCAAATAAAGAAGTGGATCATCGAAGCTGTCACACGTTCACTGGATGTACCGAGTCACCGGGTTTCTGTCATGCCTAAAAAATAAGGGGGAAAATCTACATGTTATTAAAAAAACAAACCGTTTGGTTATTGACTATGCTAAGTCTGGTCGTTGTACTTTCAGTCTATTATTTAACCGCTCCAGAGGAAAATGCCGCAGATATGACGGCAACAGAACAAATGGAAAAGGCAGAAAATAAAACAGAAAGTAAAACAGAAAGCAAAGCTGATCCAAAAGGGGAAAATAAAAGTGAAAAAGAAACGGCCAAAAATACAGAAGGTTCTTCTGTAACCATTGCATCAGGGGATGAATTTGAATCGTTAAGGTTGCAGATTGAAGATGAACGGGCGAAGCTGAATGAAGAATTGACTGCAAAGATGGGCAACACAGAGCTTTCCTCTGAGGAAAGGGACGAGGCCTATGCGAAAATCGAACAATTAAGTGAAACGAAGGTAAAAGAAAATATCATCGAAAACTTAATAGTGGCCATGGATTACAATGCCGCACTTGTCCGTGTGGATGGAACGGATGTAAAGGTGAGTGTCAAGGCCGATAAACAGACGAAAACAGAGGCCAATAACATTATCCGCCTCGTAAGGAAAGAAGTGAGCGATGCACAAAATGTAGTGGTCGATTTTCAACCGGAAAAGTAATCTCACATACAGATGAAAGAGCTGATGCACAACAGTTCATAATCATGAAAATGTGAAAGTCCCCCTTAATAAAAAAAGGGTGGCTTTTTTTATTAAGCTTTTTTCGCGATCATCCAATCGGGAAACTTTAGAGGAAAAGTTTTTTTATGTCTATTTATATCAAGAACTCAAATAGAAATGGTGACTATAATTCTCAGTAATATTCTAGAAAAGTAATTATACTAAAATTTATAGCTGTTATTTCAGGGGTAATTCGCAAAAATCAGGTGAAAACGCTGAGGGGATCCAGTTTATAATTATTCACAATATTATAATATAGGTGTAATATAGAAGTATGGATTTCAAGCTGCAACTAATCTATCATTGAATTTGTATAAGCTAATATTGTATGATGTTAGAAGCTGGTCATAAACTTTTCAATTTTCTAAAGGAAACAATATTTTGAGAAAGTGAAACATCTGTTATAATACAGATGAGAGTGTATTCAGTTTATTCGCTTTCGCATGGAGAAAGCGACTACTTTGTGCATAAATGGACAAGGTAGGATAAGCTAAAGGTAAAAGGTTACATAAAATATTATTGCCTCACAAACTCATATTAAATTAGACAAGGGGTGCCACAAAATGAAAGTGCAAGAAATTCGTGAAATAATTAAGCTAGTCGATCAATCAAATATCAGTGAATTCGTTTTTGAAAATGAAGGAACGAAAATTAAATTGAAAAAAACTGAAGCGGGTACAGTATTACACCCAGCAGCTGCTCCAGAAGTTGTTCAAGCCAATGGAGCTGTAGAGGTCAAGCCCGCAGCGGCCCCTGCCCCTGTAGTGCCAAAAGCTGTTGAACCTGCAAAACCGGCTGCTGCCGTCACGGAACAGGAAAATTTACATAAAATCACTTCTCCGATGGTAGGGACCTTCTACCAATCTCCATCACCGGATTCTCCTGCATATGTAAAAGCAGGCGATAAAGTAACAGGGGATTCCATTGTCTGCATCGTGGAAGCTATGAAACTTTTCAATGAAATCGAGGCCGAAGTAACCGGTGAAATCGTTGAAGTCCTTGTAAAAGAAGGTCAACTTGTAGAATATGGCCAACCATTATTTTTAGTAAAGCCGGAATGAGGAGCTGTTTCTAAATGATTAAAAAGGTATTGATTGCCAATCGTGGGGAAATTGCAGTCCGAATCATCCGGGCATGCAAAGAGTTAGGGATCGAGACTGTAGCGGTCTATTCAGAAGCGGATAAAGAAGCATTACATGTTCAAATTGCTGATGAAGCATATTGCATCGGTCCTAAATTATCAAAAGACAGTTATTTAAATACAACAAACATAATCAGTACAGCCAAGAAAACGGGATCTGATGCGATTCACCCTGGATATGGTTTCCTTGCTGAAAATGCCGACTTTGCTGAGCTATGCCGTGAATGTAATATCATTTTCATCGGTCCTAGCCCAGAAGCCATCAATAAAATGGGAACAAAGGACGTAGCAAGGGAAACCATGCGCAAAGCCGGTGTACCGATCGTTCCCGGTTCTAAAGGCATAATTAAAGATACGGATGAGGGTGTAGCCCTAGCTAACGAAATGGGCTATCCAGTCATCATCAAAGCTACTGCCGGCGGTGGCGGTAAAGGTATCCGCGTTGCAAGGACCGAAGAGGATCTCATCAAAGGCATAAACATCACGCAACAGGAAGCCGCGACGGCATTTGGGAATCCAGGCGTGTATATTGAAAAGTTCATTGAGGACTTCCGTCACGTTGAAATCCAGGTCATGGCAGATAATCATGGCAACGCCATACATTTAGGCGAGCGTGATTGTACGGTTCAGCGCCGTTTGCAAAAACTTGTTGAAGAAACTCCATCTCCAGCCCTTGATGGTGAAACACGGGCGGAAATGGGGCAGGCTGCAGTTACGGCTGCTCTTGCCGTTAACTATTCAGGTGCAGGTACAGTTGAATTTATTTATGACTATGTGAATAGAAGATACTACTTTATGGAAATGAATACACGTATCCAGGTTGAGCACCCAGTTACAGAAATGGTAACGGGCGTGGATTTGATTAAAGAACAGATCAAAGTTGCTTCAGGTGACAAACTATCACTTTCACAAGAAGATGTGACTTTTAACGGATGGTCTATCGAATGCCGGATCAATGCAGAAAATCCAGAAAAGAATTTTATGCCTTCCGCAGGTAAAATTCACATGTATTTACCCCCAGGCGGCTACGGAGTGCGTGTAGATTCTGCGGCATACCCTGGGTACTCGATACCGCCGTATTACGATTCCATGATCGCTAAATTGATTGTCCATGCACCGACGAGGGACGAGGCGATTGAGAAGATGAAACGCGCTTTAGGAGAGTTTGTCATTGAGGGTATCAATACGACAATTCCTTTCCATATTAAGTTACTTCAGCATGAACAATTTGTTTCCGGAGAATTTAATACCAAATTCCTTGAAATATATGATGTAATGAACTCATAATGTAAAGGAAGACAGGAGGTGCTTTTGAATGAATGAAATGGAAGGCCAATTACTCGAAATGAATGATTATAATGGGCTGGGTAAAGTGGAGATTGCACCTGAGGTGATAGAGGTAATTGCGGGTATCGCTGCATCGGAAGTTGAAGGTGTTGCACATATGCGCGGGAATTTCGCTACAGGTGTTGTTGAAAAGCTTGGTAAAAAGAATCACGGTAAAGGTGTTAAAGTGGACTTATCGGGAGAATCCATCAAAGTCGAACTTTATTGTGTCATGAAATTTGGTGTTTCGATTCCGAAAGTTGCTCAGGAAGTTCAAGATAACATTCGTGAAGCTTTGTTGAATATGACCGCTATCGACGCGGGTGAAGTGAACATTCATGTAGTAGGCATTGCGTTTGAAAACGCTAAACAAGAAGCGGATCACGAACAAGAAGTGTAAGTGGCTTCAGTCGATTCACACCTGCAAAAACCCGGCAAAAAGCCGGGTTTTTGTTTTTGGAATTTTTGACTCGATGATACCCGGCTTATAATATTACGTAAAATGAACATAATAAGGCGGTGTCTGGAAGTTTCCCTTTAATTCAAGGGTGATTTCTGTTAGAGTGTAAAAGGTGAAATATGAGCATGAAAGCTAGGTAAGAGCTTTTTGACACTTTAAAAAAGTATGGGACTTTGTTGGCCGTTTAACTGGAAATGAACCTTGAAATGTTGTCTTGAATCAAGGTGTTTGAGTCTTTTGGCCCTTAATTTTAGTGAGATTAGCTTAATTTATAAAAAAAACAGCGAAAATCTTAATATTTTTCAAAAAATATTATTTAATGTTCGTTTGTTCTAGCATTTTCATATATAATAGTAGATGTTAAAGGAGTAAGATTATGAAAAGAAGAGTAGCCCGTGAAAAATCCCTTCAAGCACTATATCAGATAGATATTGCCAAGTCGAATGCAGAAGAAGCAATGGAAAGCGTACTGGATGGTGCTCCTACTGATGAATATTTCAAGAAATTAGTAATGGGAATAACGGAAAATCGTGAACAACTTGATGCAATGATCAGGGACAATTTAGAGAACTGGACGTTGGAAAGACTGGCGAACATTGATCGGAATTTACTGCGGATCGCGGTTTATGAAATGATTCACAGTGAAGATGTTCCTGTAAGTGTTGCAATGAATGAAGCTATTGAAATTGCTAAGAAATTCGGTGATGATCAATCAAGCAGCTTTGTAAATGCCGTTTTATCGAAAGTAAAGGTGAAAAGCGGCAGCTAAAGCTGCAGCCTTGAACGAGGATTTTCTCAGCAATTTCTTTAGCAAATTATCTTGGGAGGAATATACACATGTCAGCTCAAATCATTAATGGTAAAGAAATTGCAGAGTCAGTTAGGCAGGAAATGAGTAAGGAAGTGCAGCAGTTACGTGAAAAAAATATCGTTCCGGGTTTGGCTGTAATCCTTGTGGGCGACAATCAAGCTTCACAAACCTATGTACGCCATAAGCAAAAGGCCTGTGAAGATTTGGGCATGCATTCTGTGTTAATTAAAAAGCCTGCGGAACTATCTCAGGAGGAATTAATTCAGAGCATTGATGAATTAAACCAGGATGACAGTATTCACGGTATATTGGTGCAGCTGCCGTTACCTGGACATATTCAGGAAAAAGCGATCATTGAAGCGATTTCCCCCGAGAAGGATGTAGATGGATTTCATCCGATTAATATTGGGCGGATGATGACGGGGCAGGATGCCTTTTTACCTTGTACGCCATACGGTGTCATGGTGATGCTTGAGTATATCGACTATGACCTTGAAGGTAAGCATGTTGTCATCGTAGGAAGAAGTAATATCGTTGGAAAACCAGCCGGACAAATGTTTTTAAATGCGAATGCAACCGTTACTTACTGTCATTCAAAGACAAAGGACCTTGCGTATTATACCAAGCAAGCTGATGTCGTTGTGGCCGCTGTCGGCAAGAGGGACACGATCACGAGTGAACATATCAAAGAAGGTGCAGTCGTCATTGACGTCGGAATGAACAGGAATGAAGAAGGGAAGCTTTGCGGTGATGTGGCGTTTGATGAAGTGAAAAATAAGGCTTCATTCATTACACCTGTTCCTAAAGGCGTTGGTCCCATGACGATTACGATGCTTATGAAGAATACGGTCAAATCTGCCCAAAAAGCACTTGAACAGAACAAGCAAGCATTGAAAAACTGAAAAAAGCGTTAAATTATTTTAAAGAAGCGGACCTCTTGTTTTATAATAACGGGAGACCGCTTTTTTCCATTCATAGATTTAATCAAGTTTTAAGTGTAACCTATAGGTAAGTTTTCTTTATATCCGATTTCCATCGGAAGGAGACATTATATGAGCAACCAACAATATTTGAGTGTATCGGCTTTAACGAAATATATCAAAAGGAAGTTCGATGCCGATCCCCATTTGCAAAATGTATACATAAAAGGCGAAATTTCGAATTTTAAACAACATACAAGCGGACATATGTATTTTACTCTAAAGGACGAGAAGGCCCGACTCCTATCCGTTATGTTCGCCGCCAACAACAAAGGGATGAAATTCCTCCCCGAAAATGGAATGAAGGTACTTGTTAAGGGCGATATATCATTATATGAAGCGGGCGGACAGTATCAGCTATATGTGAAAAGCATGGCACCTGATGGCGTGGGGGATTTGTATCTTGCTTATGAACAGCTGAAGAAAAAGCTGGAGGCGGCAGGTTTGTTTTTGGCCGAACATAAGAAACCGATTCCACAGTACCCTAAGTCTGTGGGAGTCATAACTTCACCGACCGGAGCCGCACTAAGAGATATCCTGACAACGATCAAGCGGAGATTTCCAATTGCCAGAATTATCGTTTACCCTGCACTTGTGCAAGGGAATAATGCCGCTAAATCGATTGCCAAGGCAATTTCCATGGCTAACGCAAGGGCGGAAAGCGATGTGCTCATTGTCGGAAGGGGTGGCGGGTCGATCGAGGAGCTATGGGCCTTTAATGAGGAGATAGTGGCTGAATCGATCTATGATTCTGATATACCGATAATTTCTGCTGTCGGTCACGAAACCGATTTTACAATCGCTGATTTTGTCGCCGATATGAGGGCCCCTACGCCGACGGGTGCAGCAGAGTTAGCAGTTCCCCATCTTAATGAAATACACGAACGTCTGATGAACCGTAAGAATCGCTTGACCCGTTCCATTCGTGAAGCGGTGAATTTTGAACGTACCCGATTGACCAGGATGGAGAGGTCTTATGCTTTTCGTTATCCACATAAAATGTATGAACAGAAGCTTGAACAGCTAGACAAGACGATGGACAGGCTAGGGAGGTCCAGCACGCGTTATTTCATGAAAAAGAGAGATGAGCTTAATCAGATCAACGATATTCTGAAAAAGCAGCATCCTGAACAAGCTGTGAAAAAATCCAAAGATGATTTGCGGCAGCATGCAAAAGTATTACAGAGGGCCATGGAAGCCATCTATCGGCAAAAATCACAGCAGTTCGTTCATATTACAGCCACGTTGTCTGCCCTCAGCCCATTAAAAATCATGGAACGGGGCTATGGATTGGTTTTTGCTGAGGGTGAGACATTAGTGAAAAGTACACAGCAAGTAACCGAAGGTGATAGAATAGCCGTTTCCATAAAAGATGGAACCCTTGAATGTGAAATTAAAGAAATAAAGGAGCGAATGGAACCATGACAAAAAAACAGGAAGCTACATTTGAAGAAGCGATGGAGAATCTCGAGAAAATTGTGGAACAGTTGGAAGAGGGGGATGTGCCCTTAGAAGAAGCCATCTCCATATATAAACAAGGAATGGATTTATCCAGGCTTTGTCACTCAAAACTTAAGGCAGTTGAAGATCAATTGACTCAAATTTTACGCGAAGATGGGGAACTTGAAAACTTCGCTGTCCAGGAGGAAGAATAACATGGGTACGGCGTCCTTTGATATGTTTTCTAAAGAATATAAGGCGATTATAGAAAGAGAAATCGTTGAATATGTCAATAAGTTGAAAGCTCCGGCTGTGGTCAAAGAAGCCATGATCTATTCGTTGGAAGCAGGCGGTAAACGGATTCGCCCTTTATTGGTCTTTGCGGTTCTAGAGGCCTTTGGGAAAAACTTGAGGATGGGGATACCTGCAGCCGCTGCCATTGAAATGATACATACATATTCATTGATCCATGATGATCTCCCGGCGATGGATGATGATGATCTTCGCCGGGGAAAACCGACGAACCATAAAGTATTCGGTGAAGCGGTAGCAGTACTGGCAGGTGATGCCCTCCTTACATATAGTTTTCAATTGGTGACGGAAATGATCGATCCCGAGGTGACGGCTGAAATGAAGCTGAACCTTGTATCTGAAATTGCCAGGTCCGCCGGAGCCGAAGGGATGGTTGGCGGTCAAGTTGCCGATATGGAAGGTGAAAATAAAAGGTTGACGCTCCAGGAATTGGAGTATATCCATGAACATAAAACAGGGAAATTATTGACTGCTAGCATCCTTTCCGGAGCTATATTGGCCGGGGCGAATGAAGAACAGCGACTGCATTTACGTGACTTTGCATACCATCTGGGGCTTGCTTTTCAGATTCGGGATGATATTCTGGATATTGAAGGATCAGTAGAGTTGATCGGCAAGCCGGTTGGCAGTGATGTGGGAAATCACAAAAGCACATACCCCTCTTTACTTACTCTTCAAGGGGCAAAGGAAAAGTTGGAACATCATATTGAACTTGCTCATGCCGCTTTAGGAAAAACAACATTACAAACGGATCTGTTGAAAGATCTAACTGATTTAATAGCGAACCGTAACCATTGATTGTGGCTAAATTTGTTATCAAATGAGGTTTTATGGTATACTCATTGTGCAAAAATATGTGAAAACCCAAATGGGATTTTTAATTGAGATACGTGATAAATAGGTATATTAAGCCGCCGAAATCACCTGGGTGTTGGCGGCTATTTTTTAACTTAAAACCAATTTTTCGGTCAAGTCTTCCATATAGACCTCTTTTATGAGGCTTTGTTTTTGCTTACAACCGAAAATGACAGAAAGTGAGTGGTCCTGTTTGGATCTTCTATCTATAAAAGACCCTTCTTTTTTGAAGAATATGAATAATGAAGAACTAGTTGAGTTAAGTATGGAAATACGAAAATTTCTTGTGGAAAAATTATCGGTGACCGGTGGGCATATTGGGCCCAATTTAGGTGTAGTCGAGTTGACTATAGCCTTGCATAAAGAATTCGACAGTCCGAACGATAAAATTTTATGGGATGTCGGTCACCAATCCTATGTCCATAAAATCCTGACTGGCAGAGCAGGAGAGTTCAATACCTTAAAGAAATATAAAGGTCTTTGCGGCTTTCCTAAAATGATTGAAAGCCCTCATGATGTTTGGGAAACCGGTCACAGTTCGACTTCTCTTTCAGCTGCAATGGGAATGGCGGCTGCCCGTGATATCAAAGGTGAAAAAAGTTTTATTTTACCTGTCATCGGGGACGGGGCCCTAACAGGCGGAATGGCGCTTGAAGCTTTGAATCATATCGGTGATGAAAAAAAGGACATGATCGTTATCCTGAATGATAATGAAATGTCGATAGCCCCTAACGTAGGTGCTTTACACACGATATTGGGAAGATTGCGGACAGCAGGTAAATATAACTGGGCAAAAGATGAATTGGAATTGCTTTTGAAAAAAATTCCTGCAGTCGGTGGTAAACTTGCGGCTACCGCTGAACGCTTGAAGGATAGCATGAAGTACTTATTGGTCTCAGGAATCTTTTTTGAAGAACTCGGGTTCACATACCTTGGACCAGTTGATGGTCATAATTATGAAGAATTGCTGGAGAATTTAAGATATGCCAAGAAAACGAAGGGACCCGTACTGCTACATGTCATCACGAAAAAAGGCAAGGGTTATTCACCTGCCGAGTTGGATACAACAGGAAATTGGCATGGGACAGGCCCATACAAGATCGAGACAGGCGATTTCGTGAAATCCACTAGTAAAGCTCCTGCTTGGAGTGCCCTCGTAAGCGATACTGTCAGCAGGCTCGCTCGTGAAGATGAACGGATTGTCGCGATTACACCTGCAATGCCTGTAGGTTCGAAATTGGTGGGGTTTTCCCGAGAGTTCCCAGAACGTTTCTATGATGTAGGGATTGCCGAGCAGCATGCAGCAACTTTTGCAGCTGGATTGGCAACGCAAAAAATGAAACCATTCCTGGCTATTTATTCAACCTTCCTGCAAAGGGCTTATGATCAGGTGGTCCATGATATCTGCCGACAGAATCTAAACGTATTCATAGGGATCGATCGTGCCGGATTGGTTGGTTCCGATGGTGAAACACATCAAGGGGTTTTCGATATTGCTTTCTTACGCCACATTCCAAATATGGTGTTGATGATGCCGAAAGATGAAAACGAAGGCCAACATATGGTCAATACGGCCTTAAGCTATAATGATGGTCCGATCGCTATGCGTTTCCCTCGTGGGAATGGTTCGGGAGTTGAAATGGATACTGACTTACAGCAGATTCCAATCGGTACGTGGGAAGTTCTTAAAGAAGGAACGGATGCTGCCATCTTAACGTTCGGTACAACCATCCCCATGGCTCTTAAAGCTGCAGAACTGCTTGAGAAAGAGGATTATTCAGTTAAGGTGATCAATGCCCGTTTCATCAAGCCTTTGGATGAGAACATGCTAAGCAGTCTTCTTGGTGAAAAAATGCCTATCTTGACTATAGAAGAAGCGGTTCTTCAAGGTGGTTTTGGTAGTTCTGTACTTGAATATGCTCATGATCAAGGTTTTTATGGGGCAATTATAGATCGAATGGGAATACCTGATTATTTCATTGAACATGGCAGTGTCGATGAACTTCTTGAAGAAATCGGTTTAACGACAGAGACAGCCATCAAAAAGATTAAAATGATAACACCAAAAAAAGAAAAAAGGGCCTGACAATATGAAAGTGATGAAAGAAAGAGTAGATATATTACTTGTAGAACAAGGCTTGGCCGATACACGTGAAAAAGCGAAGCGTATGGTTATGGCTGGTCTTGTCTACGCGAATGAAGAGAGGTACGAAAAACCGGGTGAAAAAGTGCCGGTCGATCTTGAGTTTACGATCAAAGGAAAAGTTATGCCTTACGTTTCAAGAGGCGGACTTAAACTTGAAAAGGCCTTAAAGGAATTCGATTTACAAATGAACGGAAAAATCCTGCTTGATATCGGATCATCAACTGGAGGGTTCACCGATTGTGCTCTGCAAAATGGTGCCACAATGTCTTATGCACTTGATGTAGGCTATAATCAACTTGCATGGAAGCTTAGGCAGGATGAACGGGTAAAAGTAATGGAACGGACGAATTTCCGTTATGTTACACCCGCCGATCTCGATGGGGAGATGCCAAACTTTGCAAGCATTGATGTTTCTTTCATCTCGCTAACGTTAATTTTACCGGTGTTAAAGACGCTCCTCGTTCCGGAAAGCGACGTCGTTGCTTTAGTTAAACCGCAATTCGAAGCTGGGAAGGATCAAGTGGGTAAAAAGGGGATTGTTCGTGATCCCAAAATCCATAAACAAGTGCTGGATAAGATCATTTCTTTTGCAAAAAAGGAAGGCTACGATATTAAGGATGCTTCCTTCTCACCGATTACCGGCGGCGATGGAAATATTGAATTTTTACTTCATTTATACTGGCAAGGGTCAAAAGACGATGGAGCGATATTGCTTTCGAAAACGGTGGATGACATCGTTAGGGAAGCCCATGCCCAATTTAAAAAAGAATAGCTAGAACTTTTTGTATGGCTCCTTTGGCTGGATGGTTGGCTAAAAGGAGCTTTTTAATTTTAAATGGTCCTGTAATGCACTTGAATCATTTAAGGGGAATACATAAAATAGGTATGAACAAAAAATAGAGTTGTTATGCTTTTTAGAGAAAAAGTTGTACAATTGCATAAAAATCCGATAACATTAATATTAGCCACTTTAGAAAGCGGTCTATTTGCACGTACGGATGATACTTGAAACAATCCCATTTTGGGCAGCTTGCTTAAGTATGATATAAAAGTGATACTCATTAAATGAGCAACAGTTGAGAAGAGGTGCTTCTACTTATGAATAAAGGACAACGACATATAAAAATAAGGGACATTATAACGAATAATGATATAGAAACCCAGGATGAGCTAGTTGAAGAGCTGAAATTAGCTGGATACAATGTAACTCAGGCCACTGTTTCAAGGGATATTAAAGAGCTTCACCTTGTTAAGGTCCCTTTAACTGATGGAAGGTATAAATATAGCCTGCCAGCCGATCAACGTTTCAATCCACTTCAAAAATTAAAGAGAATCCTGGTTGATGCTTTTGTACGCATTGACGCAGCCAATAATTTACTTGTAATGAAGATGCTCCCGGGTAATGCCCAGGCAATCTGTGCATTGATTGATAATTTAAATTGGCAAGAAATACTCGGGACGATCGGCGGCGATGACACTTGTTTAATTATCTGCCGTTCTGAGGAAGATGCAAAGATCATTTCCGGCAAATTCTTGGACATGCTCTAATAATTTTGTGAGGTGACCTAGTTTGTTAACAGAACTATCGATTAGGAATTTTGCGATCATAGACAGCCTGTCCGTTTCATTTGAGAAAGGCTTGACTGTCTTGACCGGAGAAACAGGGGCAGGGAAATCAATTATTATAGATGCCGTTCACCTTTTGGTTGGAGGACGTGGTTCTGCCGAGTTCATACGGCATGGTGAGTCGAAGGCCGAAATAGAAGGATTATTTCAAATTGAAGATGAGAAACACCCGGTCTTTGCCAAGGCAGAAGAGTTTGGCCTGGATATGAATGACGGTATGGCCATTCTTCGTAGGGATATTTCACAGAGCGGCAAAAGCGTTTGCAGGGTAAATGGAAAACTTGTAACGATTGCCATTTTACGCGAGATAGGACGGACATTGATAGATATTCATGGTCAGCATGAACATCAGGAATTAATGGATGAACGGCTCCACCTTCCTCTGCTGGATCAATTCGGCGGAGAAAAAATCGCATCGGCACTTACGGAATACCAAAAGCTATATAAACGTTATGAAACCGCTTCTAAACAATTAAATAGTTTGAGTCAAAATGAACAGCAAATGGTCCATCGCCTTGACTTGATCCAATTTCAATTCGATGAAATCCAAAAAGCTGATTTGAAACTTCGCGAAGATGAAGAATTGATGGAAGAGCGGAAGAAAATTAATAATTTCGAAAAAATTCATGAAGCGCTGCAAACGAGTTACAATGCTTTAAATGGTGAGCAGCATGCAATTGATTGGCTTTCCGTAGCCATGAATAACCTGGAAGAGGCGGCAGGGCTTGATGAAGGTTTAAAAAACAGCTCCGAGACCGTATCAAATAGTTACTTCCTTCTTGAAGAGGCCGTATCGAACATTCGAGATCAATTAGACTCTTTGGATTTTGATACAGAACGTGTTGAATTCATTGAAAGTCGCCTAAATGAAATAAATCAGCTAAAACGTAAATACGGGCGGTCCATCGAGGAAATCCTGGAATATGGTGCAGGCATAGAAGAAGAAGTCGAAAAACTGCAAAATAGGGAAACACACATAGCAAAGCTTGAAAAGGAAATGAAATCAATAAAGGCTGATTTAATTGTTGAAGCAAAGAATTTGTCTGATCTTCGTCAGACATTCGCTCAGCAGTTAACCAAAAAAATCCATCAGGAATTAAAAGATTTATACATGGAAAAGACAATTTTCGAACCCCATTTCCTTCAAACGGCTTATACTTTCGATGAGTTATCAGATAGGGGCATTAATCAATCGGGGCTGGATTCGATGGAATTTTATATTTCCACCAATCCGGGGGAACCGTTAAAACCCCTTTCTAAAATTGCATCGGGTGGAGAGCTGTCGAGGATCATGCTGGCTTTGAAAAGCATTTTTTCCAAGCACCAAGGCATAACGTCGATTATATTTGATGAAGTGGACACGGGTGTGAGCGGACGGGTTGCACAATCGATTGCTGAAAAGATCTATAAAGTGGCAACGGGGTCTCAAGTGCTGTGCATATCCCATTTACCACAGGTGGCAGCTATGGCGGATACCCACCTTTTCATAGCGAAAAATGTAAGGGCTGGACGTACGAATACCTCGGTAAAGCCTCTAATTGAAACTGAAAAAATAAAAGAAATCGGCAGGATGATTTCAGGAGTCGAGATTACGGATTTGACGAAGCAGCATGCCAATGAATTAATTCAGCTGGCCAAAAGGCTGAAGATTACATCTTGATGGGCCAGTAAGAAGATTATTTAAACTTTTATCATAAGCATTCATTGTAAAGCTATCCAAAAACGGATAGCTTTTATTTTGTGCACTTGTTATAAATGACTGTCCTGAGGGCTAAATTAAAGGTGTAGCCATAAAGTTTCAGAGAGCGAGGAGAGTGAATGGATTGAAATTTGTATGGATAAACAGAATCATCGGTGGAATTCTCCTTGTTTCGCTATTAACATTAGGGTTATACCAGCCATCTCGTGAATATTTTTTAATTCCAAATCATCTTGTACTATTTGAAGGAAGTCAATATAGTATTTCCAAATCATTGCCTGTTTCTGCAAAAGCTTCGGGATCCAGTGATGGGATTTCGCTTCATGATGAGCAAACTTCAATTACGCTTGGTGCTGAGAAACCAGGGACGAATGAAGTGTTACTCGATGTAGCAGGCCTGCCTGCCAAAAAGGTCGACATTAGAGTGATAAAAGACTTTAAAGTCATGCCTGGAGGCCAATCCATTGGAGTGAAGCTTAATACTCTTGGGGTGCTCGTAGTAGGTCATCATCTTATTGATACTGCGCAGGGAAAAAAATCACCAGGAGAAAAAGCGAAAATTGAAATAGGTGATATTATTACAGAAATCAATGGTCAGACGATAAAGAAGATGGGGGATGTAACCCCTTTTGTTCAACAGGCAGGTGAAAAGGGTCAGGCGTTGAATTTGGTCATTAACCGAGAGAATAAAGTGCTTCATAGTACCCTTTTACCTTTGAAAGATAAGAATGAAGGAACTTACAAATTAGGTTTGTATATCCGTGATTCAGCAGCCGGCATCGGAACGATGACGTTTTATCACCCGGACTCGAAAAAATATGGGGCATTGGGACATGTCATTTCCGATATGGATACAAAAAAGCCGATTGTTGTAAAGGACGGACAGATCGTTCAATCGACTGTCACGTCCATCGAAAAGGGAAGCAATGGTGATCCGGGAGAAAAATTGGCACGCTTTTCTTCTAATAAAGAAAAAATAGGAAATATCAATCGCAACAGCCCCTTTGGGATCTTTGGGAAATTAAATCAAGATTTTAAAAATGGGATAAATGACAAGGCGCTCCCCATCACCCTTTCCCATGAGGTAAAGGAAGGACCAGCTAAAATCCTGACGGTGGTGGATGGTTCCAAAGTAGAGGAATTCGATGTGGAAATCGTCAGTTCCATACCACAGAAGTTTCCTGCGATTAAAGGAATGGTCTTAAAAGTGACGGATAAAGAATTGCTTCAAAAAACGGGTGGGATCGTTCAGGGAATGAGCGGCAGTCCCATCATACAAAATGGGAAATTAATCGGTGCAGTCACCCATGTATTTGTTAATGATCCTACAAGTGGGTATGGAGTCCATATCGAATGGATGTTAAACGAAGCCGGTATAAATATATATGACAAAGATAATTATGAAAAGGCAAGCTAATGAAACCGGGTATCCTTTTGGATGCCCTTTTTTTATAAAACGCAGGTCATGGGTAGGAATTAAATATGATTTCTTCAAAAAATAGATGTTTTTTTAAAACGATGTGATAAAATGAAAACGAAATGAAGATTTTTCGACAATCGGTTCATTCGAATAGCAAACGAAGTCGAAAACAAGAGATATCCGGAGAATAATATTGAATTCCTTATATTTTTTCAAAAATAAAAGGAATTTAGTTTCCATTGTCGAAAAGTTCAATTACAATAGAATTTAGTCATATAGAAAAAAAGACCAATTGTAGTTGAGGAGGAAATCAAGCGTGAAAAAAATTAAGGTGTGCGTTGTAGATGATAATAGAGAACTTGTTGGCCTTCTGGAAGAATACATTTCTGCACAGGAAGACATGGAAGTAATTGGGGTGGCACATAACGGTCAAGATTGCCTGGGTATGCTTGAAAGCGTTGATCCGGATATATTGATCCTCGATATTATCATGCCTCATTTAGATGGGTTAGGTGTACTTGAAAAACTTCGTGAATTAAAACGGGGTGCTATGCCTAATGTAATTATGCTTACTGCCTTTGGTCAAGAAGATGTCACGAAAAAAGCAGTTGATTTGGGCGCGTCTTATTTTATCCTAAAACCTTTTGATATGGAAAATCTAGCCAATCATATTCGTCAGGTAAGCGGTAAAGGGCAGGCGGTTTTAAAAAATCATAGTCAGTTTAGCTATCGTCCCCAAAATGAACCCAAGCCTAAAAACCTCGATGCCAGCATCACAAGCATTATTCACGAAATTGGAGTGCCTGCACATATCAAGGGCTATTTGTATTTAAGGGAAGCCATATCCATGGTATATAATGATATTGAACTATTGGGATCAATCACCAAAGTTTTATATCCGGATATTGCAAAAAAGTACAATACTACAGCAAGCCGTGTGGAACGTGCCATCCGACATGCGATTGAAGTGGCTTGGAGCCGTGGCAATATAGAATCCATTTCATCCCTTTTCGGTTATACCGTTAGCATGACTAAGGCAAAACCTACAAATTCCGAATTCATTGCTATGGTGGCCGATAAGCTCCGTCTCGAGCATAAAGCATCTTGACAGGGGTAGGGGGAAACGGTTGTTAAGATTCAGGGTAACCATTGACCATATAAAGGCTAGAGCCGCTAAATATAAATAAGAACTCTCCGTCTGGTGGTAAGGGGACAGGAAGAAGTTGCTTTGTGATTTTTTATAATCGGCAACTTCAATTTTTTACGCTGCCGATTAAAAAAAATTAAACGCCTTTTATTTATTGGATTTTGCAGGAAGAATCCAATAAATAAAAGGCGTTTTTGTTTGGTCGAAAAAGCGGGATTCATTATCTGAATCATTAATTTTTTTTTAGGTTAGCGACATATTCGCCGGGGAGTTTCCTAAAAAGCCAAGAATATCTTAACGGATGAAAAGATGGGAAAATTAATCGGCGTCGTTATTGAGGCGGATGGAAAAGTTAGAGCGGCAGTTATCGGGAGTCGTATGGAGGGAAAACGATAATTAATGACAAGGGGTTTGACCGTAATCTTTAAAAAAAGAATTGAATGATACTTTGCCTTTATATAAATCAAAAATAAAGGAACTCGAATCAATAAAGGAATATGAACAAACAAAATGTTGATTGGAGAGGTTGATGGCTCAAATCCTTCAATTGGATGAGAAACGGAAGTCAATCATAGATATGCTTGAATCAAAAGGGGAAGGTGAAATAACGATTGGTCAAATGCCTTTCCGGATACCTGCTGGCAAATCAAAAGTTTGGAAAAGAAATTGAGTTGTTTAACGAAAGGAACCTTCTATGCCGAAAATAATCACCTGCATTTTGAAAGTTTCCGATAAATGATTGATCTAGATGAAAATAATTTGCTGTGTCTGTTCATAAAATTGGGATATAACGATTTTTGGGAGAGGGGGCAGATTTCATCATGACCTTAATCTTTGCACATCGAGGCTCGGCAGGAACACATCCGGAAAATACGATGTCTGCGTTCAAAGAAGCTGCACGTGTAGGGGCGGACGGAATCGAAACGGATGTCCAGCTCTCGAAAGATGGAGAAGTGGTCATCATTCACGATGAAAAGCTCGATCGGACCACGAATGCCTCAGGGTATGTAAAAGACAGGACCTTGATGGAGTTGAAAACACTTAATGCGTCCCCAAACTTTAAGGGGAAATTGGGTAAAGAAAACATTCCGACGCTTGAAGAACTATTTATCTGGCTTAACGACAATCAGCTTTATTGCAATATTGAACTGAAAAACACGCTTTTTCTGTATCCAGGTTTAGAAGAGAAAGTCATACAGCTCACCCGTGCCTACGAAATGGATGAAAGGATTATCCTTTCATCATTCAATCATTACAGTTTGGTTAAATGCCATCAATTGGCACCGGAACTGGAAACGGCACCGCTTTATAGGGATGGTCTGTACATGCCGTGGATATATGCCAAGGCAATAGGCGGGAGCGCAATCCATCCAAATTTCCGGGCTGCCCCTGATTTTGTTATTCAAGCATCGTTGAGCATGGGTGTTGCTGTACGGCCATATACCATCAATGAGGAAGCCGAGATGAAAAGATTATTCAAATTGGGGTGCAGTGCCATCATAACCGATTTTCCTGAGGCAGCCGTACGGGCCAGAGAAGGACTTAAATCGAGATAAAGAAAGAAGGTGCCATAATTACATGGCACCTTCTTTTTTTGTGTTCTTTTTAGTGTTTAAAATTTATTGAACCTGCTTTGGACCTTATTTTGTTTCCGATCTCGATGAAGGACGAAGCCTGCGATAAAGGCTATCCCGGCAATCGCTAAAAGCAGTCCGATTAAAAATTGCAGCCAAAGGACTGGATAGGGAGGCTGTAAAATACCGAACACCATGTCCCTCATTATTTTTATGCCATAGGCAGCGAAGGCCCCGGGTATAAAAAGAATCAAAAAAGCGATTAAACGTTTCATGCTGTCAAATCCCTTCCGAAAATTCCATCTTTTAAAAATGATAATAGATATAAAATATTTGTCAAGTTTCGGGAATCTAGAAAATGACTGGAAGTTGGTGGCTTTTTTTAAAGGATACCAATATGGTAAGATGAGGTGTGGAGTATGAAAAAAATTGCAGGGATAGAAATAATAAATGGGTAATTATTTAAGGGGGATGGCTCATGCAAAAAGTCATGATAGTGGGGGGAGGAGTGGGAGGGACAACCGTGTTGAAACTCCTTTCGGAAAGTGAAGTATTCTCAATTGTTTGTATGGCTGATACAAATGAATCGGCTGAAGGAATGCTTGCTGCAAAAGAGCGAAGGATTCCTACAGTGACTAATTGGAGCAAGGGATTGGATTGGGATTTGGACATCATTTTTGATACGACTGGAGACCCGTCCGTCTATAAAAAGATAAAAAGGGATATGGATGATCAAACGATACTCATTCCTGGAAGTGTTGCCCTCATTATGACTAAGCTGTTTGAAGAGAAAAATCGTTTAATAAATAAATTGGAGAATGCCTCGGCAAAAATGGATTTGATCCTGAATACGACCAGTGAAGGGATGGTGGTGATTGATCATGAGGGATTCATCATCATGTTCAATGATAGTGCGGAACGAGCATCTGACACAAAGCGCGAGGACGTGATTGGCAGACATATCAAGGATCTCTTCCCTTCAACTGGATTAATTCGAGTGATGGAAATGAACAAAAAAGAAGTAAATCAGGAGATCACCCTTACTAATGGGATGGAGCTCATAACGACAAGGATTCCTCTGGTAAATGCCGATAAGGAAATCATAGGGGCTTTTTCCGTGTTTAGGAATAAAACGGAAGCTGTGCAATTGGCCGAGCAGATCACTGATTTAAAAGAGATACAGACGATGCTCCAGGCAATCATTCAATCCAGTGATGAAGCCATATCGGTCGTGGATGATCAAGGGAGGGGACTATTGATCAATCCGGCATATACAAGAATCACTGGCTTAACAAAGAACCAAGTGATTGGTAAGCCGGCTTCCATCGATATTTACGAAGGTGAAAGTATGCATATGAAAGTGCTCCAGACAAAAAAACCTGTTCGGGGTGTCAATATGCGTGTCGGCCCAAAACATAAGGAAGTGATTGTGAATGTAGCTCCAATCATTGTGGACGGGTGCTTGAAAGGCAGTGTTGGCGTCATTCATGATGTATCTGAAATTCAAGCATTGACTCACGAATTGAATCGGGCGAGACAAATTATCCGGACACTGCAGGCTAAATATTCCTTTGATGATATAATAGGAGCTTCCGAAGAGATGAAGCTTCCGATTGAACAGGCGAAATTATCGGCAAGGACACCCGCTACTGTCTTATTGAGAGGGGAATCAGGGACAGGAAAAGAGTTGTTTGCCCACGCCATCCATAATGCGAGCGATAGGAAATTCAATAAATTCGTACGTGTAAATTGCGCGGCCATCTCAGAATCATTACTTGAAAGTGAACTGTTTGGTTATGATGAGGGGGCCTTTACAGGGGCAAGCAGAGGCGGAAAGGTCGGTTTTTTCGAAGAGGCAAATCAAGGGAGTATCTTTTTGGACGAAATTGGTGAATTACCAGCCAACATCCAAGCAAAATTATTACGGGTTTTACAAGAACGGGAAATCATCAGAGTGGGGGGAACAAAGCCGATTCCCATCAATGTCCGTGTCATAGCAGCTACGAATATCAACCTTGAACAGGCAATATCAAGCGGATCATTCAGGGAAGATTTATATTTCAGGCTGAACCGCATGCCCATTTTCATTGCTCCTTTACGAAAGCGAAAAGAAGATTTGAAAGAATTGGCGGAGCATTTAATTCATAAAATCAATCAGGAGTATGGACGGAGCATAGAGGGAATCACTGCAGATGCTATACATAAGATGCAAATCTATAACTGGCCAGGGAATGTGAGGGAACTGGAGAATATTTTAGGACGGGCGATCATTTTCATGAAATTGAACGAGACGATCATTGATATACAGCATATTCCCGATTTTATCGAAGAGGTTCCATTAAAACAGGAGAAATTAATGAGGCCTTCTTCTGGCTACGTATCGGGTAAACCGCTCTCGGAGATAATAGACCAGTATGAAGCCGAAATCATTCAGCAAGCGATCTATACACACAATGGAAATAAAACACTTACAGCAAAAGCGCTGGGGATATCAGTTAGAAATCTGTATTACAAAATGGAAAAATTCGAACTATGAAATTCTTTGCACGTTAAAATTTGCGCACTATGAAAAAAACTGCACGGAATTTTCTGATTTATTTTAATTTGAGTGAGAGTCCACTTCTAACATGAAATTTTTTTAAATTTGTTATAGGCTATAGTAGTCCAACTTATTAACCAGCATCTCCTTTTTTTGGTTAAAAAGGCTCTCACTTTTCAGTTTATTGGCATGTTATTTGCATATTTAAAAGTGAATGGATTTTTCAAGGGAACCATTCCAAATGGGGAAAATATCATGTGTTTAGCGGAATTTATTTAAAATGAACGTAGTAACCAGTAAGAATGAGGAGTAATTTAGCATCCTCATATCTGACACAAACGATTAAAACATCTAGGGAGGATTCCTTTATGGAAATTTTTAAATATCTTGAGAAGTATGATTACGAACAACTGCTATTCTGTCAGGATAAACAATCGGGTTTGAAAGCGATTATTGCCATTCATGATACGACATTGGGACCTGCACTTGGTGGCACAAGGATGTGGACGTATGCTTCTGAAGAAGATGCCATAGAAGACGCTTTAAGGCTTTCGAAAGGAATGACATATAAGAATGCAGCAGCCGGCTTGAATTTAGGCGGGGGAAAAACCGTCATCATCGGCGATCCGCGCAAGGATAAAAATGAAGAAATGTTCCGTGCGTTCGGAAGGTATATCCAAGGGCTGAATGGGCGTTATATAACAGCTGAAGATGTAGGGACGACAGTTGAAGACATGGATCTCATCCACGAGGAAACGGATTTTGTCACTGGGATTTCCCCTGCATTCGGTTCCTCAGGTAACCCTTCCCCTGTAACTGCTTATGGGGTATACCGCGGTATGAAAGCTGCTGCAAAAGAAGCATTCGGCAATGATTCTTTAGAAGGCAAGGTAATTGCAGTCCAAGGCGTCGGGAATGTAGCTTATAACTTATGCCGTCACCTTCATGAGGAGGGCGCTAAACTGATCGTGACTGATATCAATAAAGAAAGCGTGGCCCGTGCAGTTGAATCCTTTGGGGCGACAGCAGTGGATCCAGATGAAATTTATGGGGTTGAATGTGATATCTATGCTCCTTGTGCATTAGGGGCTGTCATAAATGATCAAACAATCAATAAAATCAAGGCGAAAGTCATTGCAGGTGCAGCCAATAATCAATTGAAGGATCCTGTTCATGGCGATCAAATTCATGAAAAAGGTATTATATATGCTCCTGATTATGTAATTAACGCAGGTGGAGTCATAAACGTGGCTGATGAGCTTTTAGGGTATAATCGGGAAAGAGCGCTTAAGAAAGTGGAAACGGTTTATGATACCATTGAACGGGTCATGGAGATTGCAAAACGTGATCAAATTCCAACTTACAAAGCAGCGGACAGGATGGCAGAGGAGCGCATTGCTCGTATGAGGAATTCAAGAAGTCAATTTTTACAAAATGAAAAGCATATCTTGAATGGAAGAAAATGAATGTAGTTATACAAGTTATAGATTCCTGTGTTTTTTTAAAATAAACACAGGAATTTTCAACATGGATAACGTAATAAACATAGTGCAAGTAAAAAGGTGACAATCTGTAATTGTGAGGAGGAGTGGTTTTGGCTGAAGAATTTGACCTCGTTATCCTCGGAGGAGGAACAGGTGGGTATGTGGCAGCAATAAGGGCTGCACAATTAGGATTGAAAACGGCTGTCGTGGAAAAAGGCAAGCTCGGCGGAACGTGTCTACATAAAGGCTGTATCCCTTCAAAAGCACTTTTAAGAAGTGCAGAAGTTTATCAGACTGCAGTGAAGAGCGAGGAATTCGGTATTATTACCGGGGATGTAAAGTTGGATTTCCTTAAGGTACAGGAAAGAAAGAATAAAGTGGTTGATCAACTCTATAAAGGTGTTCAGCACTTGATGAAACAAGGGAAGATAACCGTTTATGAAGGATTAGGACGTATACTTGGTCCATCTATATTTTCACCGATGCCTGGGACAATTTCCGTGGAAATGAATAATGGCAGTGAAAATGAAATGCTTATTCCTCAGAATATTATCATAGCTACCGGTTCGCGTCCGAGGACACTGCCAGGTTTACCAATTGATGGGGAATTGGTCTTAACATCGGATGAAGCCCTAAAGCTTGAGAGCCTGCCAAAATCATTGATTATTGTAGGCGGGGGAGTTATCGGAATTGAATGGGCCTCGATGCTGAATGATTTTGGTGTAGAAGTAACAGTACTTGAATATGCGGATAGAATCATCCCGACTGAAGACCATGATATTTCTAGTGAGATGCTTCGTCTCCTAACTAAAAAAGGCGTCAAATTCGTTACAGGTGCCAAGGTATTGCCTGAAACCCTGAAAACGGATGTTTCAGTAACTATTTCTGCTGAAGTAAATGGATCGGTAGAGGAATTCACAGCTGAAAAAATGCTGGTTTCCGTGGGCAGATCAGCAAATGTTGAAGGGATCGGCCTTGAAAATACGGAAATTGTGAAAGAAAAAGGCTTTATTGAAACCAATGAATTCTTCCAAACGAAGGAAACACATATCTATGCGATCGGTGATTGTATCGGCGGTCTTCAATTGGCTCATGTTGCCTCCCATGAAGGTATTACAGCCGTTGAGCATATGGCAGGCCAAAAACCAGAACGGTTGGATTATTCGCTAATTTCAAAATGTGTGTATTCTAGCCCTGAAGCTGCCAGCGTAGGTTTGACGGAAGAGCAGGCAAACAAGGAAGGCTATGAACTTAAAATTGGGAAATTCCCATTCCGTGCAGTTGGTAAGGCCCTTGTATTCGGGGAAGCAGATGGTTTTGTCAAAATCATTGCAGATAAGAAAACGGATGATATACTTGGCGTTCATATGATCGGACCACATGTTACGGATATGATTTCAGAAGCTGGACTTGCAAAAGTACTTGATGCGACACCTTGGGAGGTAGCCAAGACAATTCATCCACATCCAAGTCTTTCTGAAGCAATCGGCGAGGCGGCGCTTGCTATCGATGGACTTGCCATTCATTCATAAGAATAAGGTCAGGAGGTTTTATGATGGTAGAAAAACGTCATGAACAATTAGGCTTAACTGAGGAAATGGTTTTAGATATGTACAGGACAATGCTTTTGTCCCGCAGGATTGATGAGCGTATGTGGCTTTTAAACCGGTCCGGGAAAATTCCCTTCGTAATTTCCTGCCAGGGGCAAGAAGCTGCACAGGTTGGAGCAGCTTTTGCGCTGGATAGGCAAAAGGATTATGTACTGCCTTATTATCGGGATGTTGGTGTGGTTCTTACCTTCGGAATGACCGCAAAAGACTTGATGCTTTCAGGTTTTGCGAAAGAGGAAGATCCCAATTCCGGGGGACGTCAAATGCCTGGACATTTTGGTCAAAAGGAAAATAGGATCGTCACCGGTTCGTCACCTGTAACGACACAGGTCCCGCATGCAGTTGGAATTGCCCTTGCTGGGAAGATGGAAGGTAAGGATTTAGTAACATTCGTAACGTTTGGGGAAGGTTCATCAAATCAGGGCGATTTTCATGAAGGGGCCAACTTTGCAGGTGTGCATAAGCTACCGGTCATTTTCATGTGTGAAAATAATAAATATGCGATTTCCGTTCCTATTGAGAAACAGCTATCGTGTGAAAATGTTTCCGATAGGGCGATTGGCTATGGGATGCCTGGAATAACGGTGGATGGCAATGACCCATTGGAAGTGTATGCTGCAGTGAAAGAAGCGGCTGACCGTGCACGAAGGGGAGAGGGGCCCTCCCTTGTAGAAACCGTTTCATATAGGCTCACTCCACATTCAAGTGATGATGATGACAGAAGCTACCGGACAGCGGATGAAGTGGCCGAAGCTAAAACAAAGGATTCCATAAAGACATTTGGAGCGTATTTAAAAGAAGTGGGAATCATGGATGAGGATCTTGAGAAACAAATGAATGATGAAGTCATGAAGATAGTCAACGAAGCTACTGATTATGCTGAAAATGCTCCATATCCGAAGGCTGAAAGTGCAATGAATCATGTGTATGCACAAAAGTAAGGGGGTAATAGAATGCCAGTGATTTCTTATATAGATGCTGTAACAATGGCAATGAGGGAAGAGATGGAACGTGATTCCCGTGTATTCGTATTGGGAGAGGATGTTGGAAAAAAAGGTGGGGTCTTTAAAGCGACTCATGGTTTATATGACCAATTCGGTGAAGCCAGGGTCATCGATACACCGCTCGCTGAATCTGCAATTGCAGGAGTGGGAATTGGAGCCGCCATGTATGGGCTTCGGCCGATAGCTGAGATGCAATTTGCTGATTTCATCATGCCTGCCATTAACCAAATTGTTTCAGAGGCAGCCAAGATTAGATACCGTTCCAATAATGACTGGAGCTGTCCTATGGTGATCCGTGCCCCATATGGAGGAGGAATTCATGGAGCTCTTTATCATTCACAATCGGTTGAAGCAATCTTTGCCAATCAGCCGGGTTTGAAAATTGTGATGCCTTCCACTCCGTATGATGTAAAGGGTTTGCTTAAAGCTGCCATTCGCGATGAAGATCCAGTGCTTTTCTTTGAACATAAACGCGCATATCGTTTGATCAAGGGTGAGGTACCCACTGAAGATTATGTACTTCCAATCGGTAAGGCGGATGTGAAAAGGGAAGGGGAGGACATTACTGTCATCTCCTATGGCCTTTGTGTGCATTTTGCCCTTCAGGCAGCAGAAAAATTAGCTGCAGATGGAATCTCTGCACATGTTCTTGACTTGCGCACCGTCTACCCTTTAGATAAAGATGCTATCATAGAAGCGGCATCTAAAACGGGGAAAGTTTTACTGGTTACGGAGGACAATAAAGAAGGAAGCATTATGAGCGAGGTCGCAGCCATCATTGCCGAGCATTGCCTTTTTGATTTGGATGCTCCTGTAAAACGGTTGGCCGGACCTGATGTACCTGCCATGCCATATGCGCCTACGATGGAAAAACATTTTATGGTGAATCCAGATAAGGTGGAAAAAGCCATGAGGGAATTGGCTGAGTATTAATGACTGTTAAGAAGGAGGAACGATTTATGGCTATGGAATTAATGAAGATGCCTCAACTAGGCGAAAGTGTCACAGAGGGAACCATCAGTAAATGGCTTGTAAAGCCTGGGGATCATGTCACGAAATACGACCCGTTAGCTGAAGTGATGACGGATAAAGTAAATGCTGAGGTTCCTTCTTCCTTCACCGGCATCATCAAGGAATTGAAAGCGGATGAGAATCAAACGTTAGCAGTCGGGGAAGTCATTTGCTCGATTGAAGTTGAAACGGTAAAGACGGATAACGATAATGTAGGGCAAGCTGTTTCTCATAGTGTAGAAAAAGTTGATGCACCTGTTACAAGAAATGTACAGCAAGCGGCCGAACCATCAAGGAAAGCTCGCTATTCGCCAGCAGTGTTAAAACTTTCCCAGGAGCATGGAATCGATCTTACAAAAGTGAAAGGAACGGGGAATGAGGGACGGATCACCCGTAAAGATTTACTGAAACTTGTTGAATCAGGGAATCTTCCTAAGGCGGATGAGCCTTCGGCAATGCCCGATTCGGCTCCTGAAGTGCTCGCTCCTGAAGTGCTCGCTCCTCAAGTTGATCGGCAAACCAGCCCAGTAACAAACGTTACGACTGCGGCTGGTGACAAGGAAATACCTGTTACCGGCATCCGTAAGGCAATTGCGTCCAATATGTTGAAAAGTAAGCACGAAATTCCGCATGCTTGGACGATGGTGGAAGTTGACGCAAGCAATATGGTGAAGTTGCGTGATAATCTAAAATCCGACTTTAAACAAAAAGAAGGCTATAATTTAACGTACTTTGCCTTTTTCGTAAAAGCGGTTGCTCAAGCCCTTACGGAATTTCCAGAGCTCAATTCGATGTGGGCAGGCGAAAAAATCATACAAAAGAAAGAAATCAATATATCAATAGCCGTTGCAACTGAAGATGCCTTATTTGTACCGGTAATAAAAAATGCAGATGAAAAATCAATCAAAGGTATTGCAAGGGAGATACAGGAACTCGCATCCAAAGTGAAGGCGGGTAAGTTAAAAGCAGAGGATATGCAAGGTGGCACGTTCACTGTCAATAACACTGGTTCATTCGGTTCTGTCCAATCCATGGGAATCATCAATTATCCACAGGCAGCCATTTTACAAGTTGAAACAATTGTGAAACGGCCAGTGGTCATAAATGACATGATTGCAGTACGGGATATGGTTAATCTCTGTTTATCACTTGATCATCGTGTTTTGGACGGCCTGGTATGTGGACGGTTCCTCGCAAGAGTTAAAGAAATCATCGAAAAGATTTCCAAGGAAAACACTTCCATATACTAAAATGAAGAAAAAGGAAGGACAGTAGGTTCCTTCCTTTTTTTGTACTTCTTTTTAGAAAAACATCGACAAAAATTTTATTTTTGCTATTATTTTATTGAGAGCTGTTCTAGCACAGAACAGGGCTGTACTTTATTTCAAAGAGACGAAAAAGGCTATCAGCTTTCTCTTAGAACTCCTTTGCTGATTTCTATTGGCTTAAATTTCAAGAAAATTATGATAGAATGTTAGTATAATCCAGATCAAATTGATGGGAGGGTGGTTTTCTTATCTGAACTGACTGAGCGTTCGTTCTCCCGAAGAATGGATATGGCGATTGAGGCGGCAGACGATAAGAAAGCGATTACAGATGGAACTGAAAGATGTAAAAAACATAACCTTTCCTAAGCCTTCTTTGGAAGAGTGGAAAGAAGCTGCGGAAGTCAGTTTAAAAGGAAAAAGTATAGAAAAATTAAAAACGAATACATATGAGGGCATCACTTTATATCCACTTTATACAGAAACGGCGGATTCAACGGCAAATGTAGCTGAATTGCCAGGGTTCTTCCCTTATACCCGAGGAACGTTTCCAACGGGTTATTATGAAAAACCTTGGCTGGTCGTTCAACCTGTAAGCGGTGTCACGGCTGAAGAGGCAAATGAAAAGATGAAGGTGTCATTCAAGCGCGGTCAAAATGTCGTGGCATACCCTGCAAGTTTGCTTGCTGAGGGAGCAAGGGCTGAAAAATTGTTTAAAGATATCCCATTAAGGGAAATCCCGGTTTTCATTGACCTTAAGGGAAAACAAAAAGGATTATTCCCGCAATTCAAAGCCGTTGCTGAATCGCAAAATGCCCAATTGACAGGCGTAGTTGCAGAAGATCCCATTGCAGAATGGCTCATTGGCGGTCAGCTGCCAGAGGATACGGATCATTATTTTGCAGACTGGCTTAAGACGATCCAAGATTATCAGAAGGTAGGCCGGGATTTAAAGACAGTCCTGATTAATACGGCAGTCTATCATAATGGAGGAGCGAATGCCGTTCAAGAAATCGCGTACGGATTATCGGCAGCCGTCCAATATCTATTGGAAGGGCAAAAACAAGGGCTTTCCATTTCTTCAGTTTCCGAAAGAATAGTATTTTCGTTTGCAGTCGATTCCAATTACTTCATGTCCATCGCCAAACTGCGGGCTGCCAGGAGGCTTTGGGCAGGTCTTGCTGAAGCCTTCGATACAGCTCCGGATCATTTTAAAATGGCCATACATGCTGTTACTTCCGAATTGACAGAAACGCTATATGACCAGCACGTCAATATTCTTCGGACCACAAACCAAGCTTTTGCTGCAGCTATCGGTGGCATTCAATATCTTCAAATTCATCCATTTACTCATGCAACTGGTGAATCTGATGATTTTTCAGAAAGAATCGCCCGTAACACTCATTTGATTTTAAAAGAGGAAACAAATATCACCACCGTGGTCGATCCTGCTGGCGGTTCTTGGTATGTTGAACAATTAACGGATGAATTGGCTGAAAAGGCTTGGGCGAAATTCCTTGAAATCGATGAAGCCGGGGGGATTTTAGAGCTTATTAAGCAAGGCACCCTGCAGAAAGACATAGTTGAAGTATACCTAGGAAGAGTTCAAAATGCGGCTTTCAGAAAAGATAGTATCATCGGAACGAATGTATATCCGAATCCAGCTGATAAGATTAAAACCCCGACACTGGATAAACATGTGTCATACATGAAAGTTGAGAAGCCGGTTGGCATTACCCCAATTGCCTTGGAACGGGTATCCATTCAGTTCGAACAAATAAGACTGCGCAGTGAAAGTTATAAAGAAATAAATGGAACAGCTCCAACAATCGGTTTGATTAATTTGAAAAACCTTAAATCCTATAAACCCCGTGCAGATTTCGTTAAAAGTCTGGCTGCAGCAGGAGGTATTGAAACAGTAGGTAGTAAGGGGTGTCAAACCATTCAGGAAGCAGTCGATTACGTGGCTTCGACCAATTTCCCTATCTATTGTATTTGCGGCAGTGATGGTGACTACGCGGAATTAGCCCCAATCACAATTAAAGAAATTAAAAAGCAATTCCCTGAAATCAATATTTATTTGGCTGGCAAGCAGCAAGAAGAATTGGAAATCACACTAAGTGAAGCCGGCATGAAAGATTCTATCCATGTTAAAACGAACGTAATAGCGATTTTATTGGAATTATTGCATGAGCTAGGGGTGAACTGAAATGAAAAAACCGAATTTTTCTGCTATAAATCCTGCCAAGGCTAAGATTAAAGGGACGGTAGAAGCATGGAAAAAAGAAGCCGAAAAAGCCGTTGGGCAAAATATCGATAACCTTCTGTTTGAAACCAATGAACAAATAAAAGTCAAACCGCTTTATGTTAAAGAAGATAATCGCGAATTGGAGCATATGGAAAGTGTCCCAGGCATCGCTCCGTTTACAAGGGGGCCCTATCCTTCGATGTATGTCAATCGTCCTTGGACGGTACGCCAGTATGCAGGTTTTTCGACTGCTGAGGAATCCAATGCGTTCTACAGACGTAATCTGGCGATGGGGCAAAAAGGGCTCTCAGTTGCCTTTGATTTAGCCACACACCGTGGTTATGACTCCGATCATCCACGCGTTGTCGGTGATGTGGGGAAAGCGGGAGTTGCCATTGATTCCATCCTTGACATGAAAATCCTTTTCAACGGGATTCCGCTGGATCAGATGTCCGTATCAATGACTATGAACGGTGCAGTATTACCTATCCTGGCTTTTTATATCGTGACAGCTGAAGAACAAGGCGTTACGCAGGATAAGCTTTCGGGCACGATTCAAAATGACATCTTAAAGGAATATATGGTCCGGAATACGTATATCTACCCACCTGAAATGTCCATGAAAATCATAGCTGATATTTTTGAGTATACCTCCAAATATATGCCGAAATTCAATTCCATTTCCATCTCGGGTTATCATCTCCAAGAAGCGGGGGCGCCGGCGGATATCGAACTGGCCTATACATTGGCTGATGGTCTTGAGTACGCACGTACCGGCATGAAGGCAGGTATTGATATCGATAAGTTTGCACCACGCCTGTCATTCTTCTGGGCTGTAGGATTGAACTATTTCATGGAGGTGGCGAAAATGAGGGCGGCTCGTTTCATTTGGTCAAAACTGATGAAACAGTTCGAACCGAAAAATAATAAAGCGATGGCATTGAGGACTCATTCCCAAACCTCCGGCTGGAGCCTCTCCGAGCAGGATCCGTTTAATAATGTCGCAAGGACCCTGATTGAAGCTCATGCGGCCGCACTGGGACATACACAGTCCCTGCATACGAACGCACTGGATGAGGCCATTGCACTGCCAACTGATTTCTCGGCCCGCATTGCACGTAACACACAGCTTTATCTGCAGGAGGAAACCGGTATCACAAAGGTAATCGATCCATGGGCGGGTTCATATTATGTAGAATCGCTCACTAATGAATTAATCGAAAGGGCTTGGGCTCACATAGAAGAAATCGAAGGTCTTGGAGGAATGGCAAAGGCAATCGAAACCGGCCTTCCAAAAATGAGGATCGAGGAAGCGGCTGCAAAGCGTCAAGCTAAAATCGATTCTCAGGATGAAACGATTGTCGGCGTCAATAAATATCGTTTGAAAAAAGAAGATCCGATTGAAATACTGGAGATAGATAATACCGCAGTTCGCGAAAGTCAGCTTAAGCGTTTGGGCGAATTAAAAGCGAAGCGTGATCAGGCAAAGGTGGATGAAGCTCTTCAGGCGCTATCCAGGGCTGCTAGAACAGGCGAAGGTAACCTGCTTGAACTGGCTGTGCAAGCTACAAGAGTACGGGCTTCACTAGGTGAAATCTCCGATGCGGTCGAAGAGGTGGCTGGACGTCATAAAGCAACGATCCGTTCTATCAGCGGCGTATATAGCTCGGCATACTCAAAAGAAGCGGAAATTGAGGAAGTCGTCCGCATGACGGAAGAGTTCCTTGAAAATGAAGGAAGAAGACCGCGTTTGTTAATGGCTAAAATGGGTCAGGACGGTCATGATCGTGGAGCTAAAGTAGTAGGAACGGGGTTTGCGGATTTAGGCTATGATGTCGATATCGGTCCATTATTCCAAACACCGGAAGAAACCGCCTTACAGGCCGTGGAAAATGATGTGCATGTTGTCGGAATGAGTTCGCTTGCTGCCGGTCATAAAACATTGTTGCCGCAGCTTATGTCGGAACTGAAGAAATTGGGCCGTGAAGACATCATAGTGATCGTCGGCGGCGTCATCCCTGCACAGGATTATGATTACTTAATGGAAAATGGCGCTTCAGCCATTTTTGGACCTGGTACAGTCATTCCACAGGCAGCGAAAAAAGTGCTTCAGGAAATATACAATCGCCTCGGATATGAGGAAGTGGTCCAATAATGAGTGAAGACAAGAAGCCGGAATGGGTCGATCTTAACAATCAGGAAGGTTTTGCTTCTTCATTAAAGCCAGGTGTAGAATTAGCAGCCAGTCATAACAAAGCTTCAAAAAGCAAATTCGTCAAAAAACAAAATGTAAGCATACCGATCCATGAACTTAAAGAGGGAATCATAAAAGGGGATAGGGCCAATCTTGCTAAAGGGATTACACTGATTGAAAGCAATGCACCCCACCACTTCGATCCTGCACAGGAATTATTACATTCCATCCTTTCTCATACAGGGAACTCGATTCGAATCGGGATTTCCGGAGTGCCAGGTGCAGGGAAAAGCTCGTTTATCGAGACGTTTGGATCCTACTTATGTGCCAGGGGCCATAAGGTTGCTGTTCTAGCCGTCGACCCAAGCTCTTCTATCAACGGGGGAAGTATCCTAGGTGATAAGACGAGGATGGAGGAGCTGGCAAGAAACCCCCGTGCCTTCATAAGGCCCTCACCATCCGAAGGCACCTTAGGAGGAGTTCACCGCAAAACAAGGGAAACGATGTTGCTTTGTGAAGCGGCGGGATTTGATGTCATCCTGATAGAAACTGTTGGTGTCGGCCAGAGTGAAGCTATAGTACGAAGCATGGTCGACTTCTTCATGCTCCTTGTCCTAACCGGTGCCGGGGATGAATTACAGGGGATGAAAAAAGGGATCATGGAACTTGTGGACGGAATTGTGGTCAATAAAGCGGACGGAGAGAACATTCCGTTGGCGATTAGGACAAAGTCCGAATATAGTAGAATCTTGCACTTCCTTCAGCCGGCAACAAAGGGATGGGCAGGAAAGGCATATACTTGTTCTGCCATAACCGGTAAAGGAATTCCAGAGCTTTGGGATGTATTGAATGAATTTTCCGCTATGACCAAGGAATCTGGTGTTTTTCAAGAACGGAGAAGACTGCAATCTAAGGAATGGCTTTATTCATTAATGGATCACCAACTTAAAACGATGTTCTATAAAAATGAAACCGTCAAAGGTCTTCTCCCTATTTTGGAGAATGAAGTGATGTCAGGGAATAAAACGGTCACCACTGCTGTTAAGCAAGTCTTTCAATTTTTTACTGATACGTTTAAGTCAAATTAAACAGGAAAGGGGTGGGGCTTGAATTGTTTCTCATGCCCCATCCCTTTGTAAGAAGTTTTCTTGTTGTTACACACATGGTTCCCGCTTCCTTTTCGTTTTAAACATGTTTCAGATCCCTTTATCCACCTTTAGCAGGTAAATTTATTGAATCACGAAGTGGCAATTGTTATGATAGGATTGAAGAGAAAACTTGGAAGGGGCACATACCATGAATATGGATTTTAATTTTTTAATGAACGACGTAGTCAAACAGGCTCGCGATGAGATTAAGACTGCTGGATATACAGAATTGACTACTCCCGAGGAAGTAGCAGAGGTATTTGCACAAAAAGGAACGACACTTGTTATGGTCAACTCCGTTTGTGGCTGCGCTGGGGGAATAGCTAGACCTGCAGCAGCTCATGCGATTCATAATGATAAACGCCCTGATCAGCTTGTAACTGTTTTTGCTGGGCAAGATAAGGAGGCGACGGAAAAAGCCCGTGATTACTTCGAAGGGTATCCACCGTCATCCCCATCATTTGCATTGCTGAAAGATGGAAAAATCATCACTATGATAGAACGCCATGAAATTGAAGGGCACCACCCGATGTCCGTAGTTGAAAAATTACAAGACTACTTCGATCAATATTGCGAAGAAGTGTAAGCTATAGCCATAAGCAAAAAAACCCGCCAATCGACGGGTTTTTTTTTATTCATGAACTTGCATAAATAAGGAACATTTAGGAAAGAAGATAGATAAGGAAGCCAGATATATCCCCTCTGGAGAAAAAGTGCGAAATGGGGAAGGTTAATTGAGTGAATACTTCGAAAAGTAAATCTATTTTTTACGTTATTGAATAATTATTAGAGTGTGTTAAAATACACATTAGTGTATGAATATTAGTTATGCAAATTAATTAATTTATCCTAAAACCAAATTTAATAACAAGAGAATTGAAAATATCATTTTGGAGGAATAATAATGAAGTTGAAAAAGCAGTTAGCATTGTTGCTTACTTCTGTGTTATTAGTAGGTATTTTAGCAGCATGCGGAACATCTGAGAAAAAAGATAAAAACACAGCTGGCAAAGAAGACAAAAAGGTCCTGGTAATGGGAACATCTGCGGATTATCCGCCATTTGAATATGTTGAAACATCTAAAAGTGATCAAATAAAAGGATTTGACATTGATATCGCTAAAGCAATCGGTAAAAAATTAGGTTATGAGGTTCAAGTGAAGGACATTGACTTTAATAGTCTTGTTCCAGCTCTGGAAAATAAATCGGTCGATTTCGTTATCTCTGGAATGACTCCAACAGAAAAACGTGAACAATCCGTTGATTTCAGTGATATATACTATACAGCTAAAAACATGATCATCACGACAAAGGACAGTAAAATCAAAACTGTTGAAGATTTAAAAGGGAAAACGGTAGGGGTACAGCTTGCATCCATTCAGGAGACATTGGCAAACGACTTGAATAAATCCAAAAAGACCGGGATGAAAATTGAAAAACGGAATCGTATTCCAGAGGTTGTTCAAGAAATGTCCACGGGACGTTTTGACGCCGCAATCATGGAAGATACTGTGGCAAAAGGCTATTTGAAAGATAATAAAGATTTGGTGGGCTATGTGATCAAATCTGGTGAAGAAGATGCCGGTTCGGCAATCGCTTTCCAAAAAGGAAGCAAGTTAACTGGCGAATTCAATGCCGAATTGAAAAAAATGTTACAGAATGGTGAAATGGAAAAATTAATAATAAAATGGTTCGGTGGCAGCGAAACCGAATAATACAGAGAGAGGAAAAGCGTTCAGAAGAGATGCAATATGCCTTCTGAACGTTTTTCCGCGCTTTATTGACATTAAATGAAGCAGGAGGAAGGCCCATGATAACGGCCTTCATAAGAGAGGATGAATGGAGTGAATCTGGAATTTGATAGGATTATACCCTCCCTTCCATATATCCTGGAGGGAATACCGACTACATTAAAGGTTGTAGCGGTTGCGGCTGTAATCGGTTTTGTTTTGGGAATATTATTATCTATACTTAAAATCAGTAGAATCAAGCCCTTAAATTGGATTGCTGACTTTTATACATCCATTTTCCGCGGTACCCCTTTAGTGCTGCAATTAATGCTGATTTATTTTGGTTCACCGCAAATATTAGGGATTCAAATCGAAGCATTCCAAGCAGCATTTTTAGCATTCGGGCTAAACTCTGCCGCATACATCTCTGAGATTATCAGGGGAGGCATTCTAGCGGTAGATAAAGGGCAACGTGAGGCTGCACTTGCACTTGGGGTACCCTATTCAGGGATGATGCTTAATATAATACTTCCGCAGGCCATCAAGAATATCCTGCCGTCCCTTGTGAACGAAGTGATTTCCTTAACGAAGGAATCAGCCGTTGTCACAATTATTGGGTTGGGGGATATCATGCGCCGTTCTTATATTGTCGGCGGTGAGACATATAAATTCTTCGAGCCGATTTTATTTGCCGGTCTCATTTATTATGTGATGGTTATGGTTCTTACCATCTTAGGCAAAGTGATTGAAAGGAGAATGAGACGCAGTGATTAAAATTGATGAGCTCAAAAAAAATTATGGTAAGCTCGAGGTATTAAAAGGCATCAGCACCGAGATAGGGCAGGGTGAAGTGTTAGCGATCATCGGCCCATCCGGTTCGGGAAAATCAACTTTCTTGCGTTGCATCAATATGCTTGAGACTCCAACTGATGGTCAAATTTGGTTTAAAGATCAAAACATCACTGAAAAAAAGACCAATATCATGAAAGTGCGTGAAAATGTAGGAATGGTTTTTCAACATTTTCATTTATTTCCTCATAAAACCGTCCTGGAGAATCTGACATATGCACCGATGAAGGTGAAAAAATTATCAAAAGCTGAAGCAGTAAAACAAGCTCGGGAGCTCTTGACTAAAGTCGGTTTGGCCGATAAAGAATCGTCATATCCGAATCGTCTATCAGGCGGACAAAAACAACGGGTCGCCATTGCGCGGGCATTGGCAATGAATCCGGAAGTGATGCTTTTCGATGAGCCGACCTCAGCTCTTGATCCTGAGATGGTAAAAGAAGTGCTCGAGGTAATGAAGTCACTGGCACATACTGGGATGACCATGCTTATCGTAACGCATGAAATGGGATTTGCCAAAGAAGTGGCCGATCGTGTACTTTTCTTGGACGGGGGTCTTCTCGTCGAAGAAAGTGCTCCGGAAGAATTCTTTTCCAATCCGAAAAGCCAGCGTGCAAAAGACTTCTTGGAAAAAGTTTTATAAGCCAAGGCAAATAGTATATAATTATAAAAAAAAGGTAACGACTAGGTTACCTTTTTTTATTTTATTCCTATAATGTATTTTTGAGTGAATGGATTTTGAAAAATTGGGAATTTCATTCACAAAGGACTGTAAAAACATCTGAAATCCTGATAGTATTATAATAGATAGCGAAAGAGCCAGGTGATACATAACAATGTTTAAAATCGGATACAGGACGATTAAAACTGCTTTGGGGGTTACCCTGGCAATTATTATCGCGCAAATGCTTAACCTGGAATATTTTTCGGCTGCGGGAATCATAACGATCTTATGCATTCAAGTTACAAAAAAGAAGTCGGTGGATGCCTCCTGGCACCGGTTTTTAGCTTGTTTGATCGCAATGGTCTATGCATCCCTATTTTTTCATTTCATCGGGTTCCATCCGCTGACAATAGGGTTGATCCTTTTGATTTTCATTCCTACGACAGTTGCCTTGAAGATTAATGAGGGAATTGTAACGAGCAGCGTCATCATCATGCATCTTTATGGAGCTGGCAACATCACTTTTTCCCTGCTGATCAATGAAACGATATTAATTGCCGTTGGAGTTGGAGTTGCACTTGTCATGAATCTGTACATGCCCAGTGTCGATGAAAAACTGCTTGCCTATCAGGAAAGTATCGAAACTAACTTTAGTGCGATCTTGATGGGGATTGTCCGCTATTTAAGGGATAATGACCACACATGGGATGGTAAGGAAATTACTGAAACAGCCAATCTTCTTAACCAAGCCAAAAGCCTTGCCTTCAGGGACGTGGAAAATCATTTCTTAAGGGAAGAAGACCTGTATTACCATTATTTCAAAATGCGTGAAAAGCAATTTGAAATAATTGAACGCATTCTTCCTCTAGTCACGAATATTCCATTGGTCGTCAAGCAAAGCGGGATAGTGGCTGATTTTATTGAGGACCTGGCAGAAAACGTCCATCCACAAAATACGGCCATTCTTTATCTGAAAAAGCTTGAAGAAATGGAGCTGCATTTTAGGGGAATGGCACTTCCACAGACACGGGAAGAGTTTGAATCAAGGGCCGCATTACTGCAGCTCATGAAGGAAATGGAACGCTATTTATTGTTGAAGCATTCCTTCAAGGGGTTACCCAAGCTGGCCAATAACCGAATGAAAAAGAGGCACATGGCTTAAACTAAGCAAAAGAGTAAAGGAATTGATATAAATGAAATGGATCCTTTCTTTGTTGCTTATGCTATCTTTGTGGCCGCTACAGGTACAAGCTCAACCTCAATCGGTTAAGCCGGGAGATCCTTTTATCATCATCAATAAAGCCAACAATAAATTGGCGTTCATTGATGATAACGAGGTCAAGGAGATTCTGCCGGTCGGCACTGGGAAGAGTCAGGAATTGACACCTGAAGGGATTTTCACGGTTAAAATAAAAGCGGTCAATCCCTATTATCGAAAAAAGAATATTCCGGGCGGCGATCCCAGGAACCCTTTGGGATCGAGGTGGATTGGATTTGATGCACGAAATACCGATGGCAGGATTTACGGGATACATGGTACGAATCAACCGTCGTCAGTCGGTAAATTCATTTCAAATGGCTGTGTACGGATGCATAAAGCCGATGTAGAGCGTTTGTATGAAAAAGTCCCTATCGGCACAAAGGTGTTAATCACCAAGTCGAACGATGATTTCAAAACTTTGGCAAAGAAAAACGGAGCGATAAAATAAAAAAGAGAGGGAAGTCTTTGCTTCCCTCTCATTCCGATATTTATTATAAAAGAAATGCGATACCTGATAATAAGGTCGTCAACAACATCGAGATAAGCATTAAATACACGACGATCTTTCTTATTTTTTTATTTCCCATATGCTCTCTCTCCCTCAAACAGTTTAATTGGTTTTATTTTAACTTGAACGTTTAGTAGAAACAAGTAAAAGTACAATGTTCATATTATTCCGAATCTTGAAAGGCTTCAATGGAAGATTAATAGTATTTTAATAGAGTCATCCATAATACATAACATGGGGGGATGAATGATGATTAAAAATATCGATCATATTGGTATTGCCGTCAAGTCACTTGATGAAACCTTACCACTTTACACGGAAACGCTGAACTTGGAACTTGAAGGAATAGAGACAGTGGAGAGCCAAGGCGTAAAAGTGGCCTTTATCTTGGCAGGCAATACCCGTTTGGAGTTATTGGAAGCGTTGTCACCTTCAAGTCCAATCGCCAAATTCATTGATAAACGCGGTGAAGGGATTCATCATGTGGCCCTTGGTGTCGATAGTATCGAAGATCGAATTAAAGAAATTAAAGAATCAGGATTGCGCATGATTGATGATTCATCAAGAAAGGGAGCACACAAAGCAGATGTTGCTTTCGTTCATCCCAAGTCTACTGCAGGTGTATTGTTTGAGCTTTGTGAACGAGCCGGATCAAAGGAGGAGCAGGAATGACAGACATATATGAAACGATCAATGACTTATATGACAGACGCCGAAAAGTGGAAATGGGCGGCGGTGAAGAAAGAATCGATAAGCAGCATGAAAAGGGCAAACTTACTGCAAGGGAAAGAATCGAGCTTTTAGTTGATCCGGGAACTTTCATTGAACTTAATCCTTTCATCAAACACCGTAATACTAATTTTGGCATGGAAAAGGAAGAAGGACCGGGAGAAGGGGTCGTCACCGGTTATGGAAAGGTAAACGGCCGCGACATTTATCTGTTTTCCCAGGACTTTACTGTATTTGGCGGTGCACTAGGGGAAATGCATGCTCTGAAAATTGCCAATGTTATGGATTTGGCGGCGGAAAATGGGGCCCCCTTCATAGGTTTGAACGATTCTGGTGGAGCGCGTATTCAAGAAGGTGTTGTTTCCCTTGACGGTTATGGACAAATATTTTATCGGAACTCCATTTATTCAGGCGTCATTCCACAAATTTCCGTTATTATGGGACCTTGTGCAGGCGGAGCCGTTTATTCTCCAGCCATAACCGACTTTGTCTTCATGGTTGAAAAAACGAGCCAAATGTTCATAACAGGACCTAAAGTCATTGAAACGGTTACGGGTGAAAAGATTTCATCTGAAGGATTGGGTGGAGCGACTGTACATAATACCATAAGCGGTAATGCGCATTTCAAGGGAGCGACAGAAGAACAAGTATTGGCCGACGTTAGACGTCTCCTGAGCTATCTTCCACAAAACAATGAAGAGAAGCCGCCGGTTTTGGAAACGGACGATGGGGATGACTACCGTCCGGACTTAACGGATGTAGTCCCTTATGAAGGGATCCGTCCATATGATGTTCGGAAAGTATTGGAGCAAATTGTCGATGAGGGTTCCTTCATGGAAGTGCAAGAGGGCTTTGCGAAAAACATAGTGGTCGGCTTAGCGCGAATCAAAGGGAAATCAGTGGGACTTGTCTGTAACCAGCCAAAAGTATTGGCAGGGGGACTGGATATTGATTCATCTGATAAGGCTGCCCGTTTTATCCGTTTTTGTGACTCGTTTAACATTCCGTTAATTACGTTTGAAGATGTTTCAGGCTTCTTCCCGGGCGTTAAACAAGAGCATGGCGGGATAATCCGTCACGGTGCAAAGCTGCTATACGCTTATTCAGAAGCAACAGTACCAAAATTGACAATCATCCTGCGTAAAGCATACGGAGGAGCTTATGTGGCCCTTAATAGTAAATCCATCGGTGCTGATCTAACATTTGCATGGCCAAATGCGGAAATCGCGGTAATGGGTTCGGCTGGAGCGGCAAATATCATTTTTGCCCGTGAAATTCAAAATAGTGAAGACCCTGAAGCGACTCGTGAGGCAAAAATAGAAGAATACCGTGATAAATTCGCTAATCCATATGTTGCTGCAAGTCTTGGAATGGTAGATGATGTAATTGATCCCCGGGAAACAAGGATTAAGATCATTCAATCACTTGAAATGCTTCGCAACAAAAAAGAAAAACGTCCATGGAAAAAACACGGCAATATCCCGTTATGATCCAACTGCAAGGAGCCCGAAATATATCTATTTTGGGCTCTTTTCCATACTGGGAAGAATTCGTAAACCCATTTATATGTTATCATTCACCCTTTTTAAGGGGAACTTTGGACGGGGGATGACCAGCATTCCATTTAAGCACGGTTCCTCAATTTCACATTATTTGCCGGGGCGCCGCTTTTAGAAGTATAATTAAAGAGGAAAACTTTTTTTGGAGGTTTTATTTTATGATTAATGAAGAACGTTTAGTTAGTGAATTTATGGAATTGGTCCAGATTGATTCCGAAACGAAAAATGAAGCAGCCATCGCCAAAGTGCTGAAAGAAAAATTCGAGGCACTGGGTGTAGAGGTTTTTGAAGATGATACAACAGCAGTTACGGGTCATGGTGCAGGCAATTTAGTATGTACTTTAAAAGGAATGAAAGAGGGCGTAGATACCATTTATTTCACCTCCCATATGGATACGGTTGTACCTGGGAACGGAATCAAGCCTTCCATCAAAGATGGATACATAGTGTCAGACGGAACGACCATTTTAGGAGCGGATGACAAAGCTGGATTAGCGGTCATGTTAGAAACGCTTAAAGTGTTGAAAGAACAGAATATCGAGCATGGGACAATCGAATTTATCATAACAGTCGGTGAAGAATCTGGCTTGATAGGGGCAAAGGCATTGGATCGCTCACTTGTAACGGCAAAATTCGGTTTTGCTCTTGATAGTGATGGGAAAGTTGGCAATATCGTCGTTGCTGCACCTACTCAGGCGAAAGTGTCTGCGATAATTTTAGGCAAGACTGCTCACGCTGGTGTCGCCCCTGAAAAAGGAGTTTCGGCAATTACGATCGCTTCCAAAGCGATCTCAAGAATGCCGTTAGGCCGGATCGACGAGGAAACGACAGCCAACATCGGACGTTTCCAAGGTGGACAGCAAACCAATATTGTTTGTGACCATGTTGAAATCCTTGCGGAAGCAAGATCCTTGATTCCTGAAAAAATGGAAAAACAAGTGGCGAGAATGAAAGAGGCATTCGAGACTGCCGCCATTGAAATGGGCGGACGGGCTGAAGTTGAAGTTAACGTCATGTATCCTGGTTTTAAATATGGGGCTGGCGATCATGTAGTCGAGGTCGCAAGAAAGGCAGCAGAGAAAATCGGTCGTCCATGCGAGTTGGTTAAAAGCGGCGGCGGAAGCGATGCCAATGTCATTGCAGGTTTTGGGATTCCTACTGTCAATCTCGCAGTGGGGTATGAAGATATCCATACTACGAATGAAAGAATACCCGTTGAGGAATTAACGAAGCTTGCTGAAATGGTTGTCAGTATCATCAAAGAAGTATCCGGGGAATAATTAAATCGAAAAATAGATCCGGAAGAGAGTTTCCTGAGTAAATCTAAAGAAGGTGGCCGTATTTCTTGTTGGAAATGAGGAATGTGCTTTACCGATTTCAATCCGTGATTTCCATCGAGAAATCTGATGCCATATAATTGATTCCCCCTAGCAAGGATTTGTTGCTGGAATGGGCAATGTCAGGAATGAATTATTACCACTGATATATGAATGAGGTATTATATCCAGGTAAATCAGCTCTCGGCAATGATGAACAGAGGTGGATTGCAAAATGGACGGGTGTCCTCCCCACCGGACACATAGTCCAGCCAGGCAATCAATAAACTGAATATATGCAGGGTGTTGCCAATGGGGTAGCCGTTTGATTACAATCATTGATCCTTAAAAACTCGTATCATCTTTGTTCAAGTATTGCTGGAATTTATGTACAGTCATCAATGACATGATGGCTGTTTTTCTTGGATTTGCATTATCTTTCACTGTGGTTACCAAAGATAAATAGGGGTATCTTAAAAGAAATGGTTTTTTATTGGCCCTATTATCCGGTGTTTTTTATTTTTACAAGGATGTGACGGTCAAACATGAAGGACATGTATCCCAAAAATGGCAGGGTCATTCTCCATGTAGACATGAATAGTTTCTATGCTTCAGTTGAAATGTCATATGATGTTTCATTGAAAGGCAAACCGCTTGCGATTGCAGGCAATGTTGAAGAGAGAAGAGGCATAATCGTCACCTGCAGCTATGAGGCGAGGAAGTTCGGGGTTAAAACGACCATGCCGATTTGGCAGGCGAAAAAACTATGTCCTCAATTAGTCATTCAGAAACCGAATTTCGAGCGTTATCGAAGGGCATCACTGGCTATTTTCAATGTATTGAGGCAATATACAGAGATGGTTGAACCGGTTTCGATAGATGAGGGGTATCTGGATATTAGTGAATGCGCCGAATTGGGTTCACCTTTAGATATAGCCAATAGCATTCAGGAAAGAATTTTGAATACGATGGATCTCCCTTGCAGCATCGGGATTGCCCCTAATAAATTTTTGGCCAAAACTGCCTCTGATATGAAGAAGCCAATGGGAATCACCATATTAAGGAAAAGGGATATTTCGGAAAAGCTCTGGCCTTTACAAGTGAACGAAATGCATGGAATCGGGGATAAGACCTCGGAAAAGCTTAAAACCATCGGCATAATGACGATCAGGGACCTTGCAATTGCCAATGATAGTCAACTGAAACAGCTTCTTGGGATCAATGGCATCCGTTTGAAAGATAGGGCTAATGGAATTGACCCCAGGATTGTGGATCCCGAAGCGATTTTTGATCATAAAAGCATTGGGAACTCAACAACTCTGCCACATGACTCCACAAATCAAAAAGAATTGATCGGTGTATTGGAAAAGCTTTCTGAGAGGGTAGCCATCCGTTTGAAAAATAAACGCCTGCTTGGTCAAAAAATAGGAGTGACGATCCGTTACAAAGACCGCCGCACTATAACGAGAAGCAGGACGGTTCCTAATCCTGTTTTTGAAAAAAAGGATATCCTGGATGGAGCTACAGATCTCTTTATGAAAAATTGGAATGGGGAAGGGATCAGACTCCTTGGTGTCACTGCCTATGATGTCATAGAGAAAGAGTCAGCCTTCAAACAGCTGGATATTTTCTCCTTTCAAGAGGATGCAGCAAAAGAACCTCTGTATGAAGCGATGGAACACTTGCAAAATAAGTACGGAGAAAATATTATTAAAAAGGGATTACCCTTGAAGAACCGTTCGATTGGAACGGACACTAGCTTCAGCAAAGATTTCTTTGAGCAATCCAGGAGGAATGATCCTTCTTTTGAAAAAGAATAGCGTATAAGCTGTGTAAAGATATAGAGAAGGGAAAGATGATCATGACAAAACAACAGATTGGCGTTATCGGACTAGCGGTAATGGGCAAGAACCTTGCATTTAATATTGAAAGCAGAGGATATTCAATTTCCGTCTATAATCGCTCAGGAGCAAAAACGGACGAAATGATGAAGGAAGCGGAAGGTAAAAACGTAACGGCCGCATACACGCTTGAGGAATTCGTCCATTCTTTGGAAACACCACGCAAAATTTTATTGATGGTTAAAGCTGGTGCTGCAACAGATGCGACAATCGAGCAATTAAAACCGTTACTTGAAAAAGGGGATATCGTTATTGATGGAGGAAATACCTTCTTCAAGGACACTCAGCGCCGTAATGACGAATTAAGCAAGCTTGGCATCCATTTCATCGGTACAGGCGTCTCAGGAGGGGAAGAAGGGGCTCTAACAGGTCCATCCATCATGCCTGGGGGTCAAAAAGAAGCATATGAACTGGTTGCACCGATCTTGAAGGATATTTCAGCTAAGGTCGATGGTGATGCTTGCTGTACGTATATCGGACCGGATGGAGCAGGTCATTATGTGAAAATGGTACATAATGGTATTGAATACGGGGACATGCAATTGATTTCAGAATCTTATTTCCTTTTGAAAAATCTTCTTGGGCTGTCCGCTGAAGAATTCCATGAAGTCTTTACTGAATGGAATGAAGGGGAACTTGATAGTTATCTAATTGAAATTACTGCTGATATTTTCAAAAAATATGATGAAGAAACTGGCAAGCCGATGGTCGATATCATTTTAGATAAAGCGGGCCAAAAAGGAACAGGGAAATGGACAAGTCAAAGTGCGCTTGATCTTGGTGTTCCGCTTCCAATCATTACGGAATCCGTATTCGCCCGGTTTATCTCAGCAATCAAGGACGAGCGTGTTGAAGCGAGTAAAATCCTTCGTGGTCCAAAAGCCGAATCATTTACAGGCGACAAAAAGGCTTTGATTGAAAGTATCCGAAAAGCACTTTATATGAGCAAAATCTGTTCATATGCACAAGGATTTGCACAAATGAAAGCAGCATCAGAAGAAAATGACTGGAACTTGCAATATGGCGAAATCGCGATGATTTTCCGTGGCGGCTGTATCATTCGCGCACAATTCCTTCAAAAAATCAAGGAAGCGTTCGATCGTAAAGCGAACTTGAACAACCTGCTTCTTGATCCTTATTTCCAAGGGATTGCCGAAAGCTATCAAGGAGCTCTACGTGAGGTAGTGTCAACGGCAGTGATGAACGGAATTCCGGTTCCTTGCTTGTCATCAGCACTTGCCTATTTCGACAGCTATCGTACAGAAACGCTGCCAGCTAACCTAATTCAAGCCCAACGTGACTATTTTGGAGCTCATACGTATCAACGCATTGATAAAGAAGGAACATTCCATACCGAATGGATGGAAAAATAATAAGTTCAAGCCGGCTAAAAGGGAATTCCCTTTTAAGCCGGCTTTTTTAAAAAAAACTATCTCCGATGCTCCACAAGGTCAATGACCCCTAATACAATATGTGCCAAACCGAAACCAAATACCGTATTAGCCACCATTTTGTTTGAGCGCCGGTTCTGCTTCATTGCATAACCAGCAGCTGTCACGGCTGTGCCCAACGCTGTTGGAATTAGCCCTTCACGAATGTCCATTCGATAATCCCCCCACATCGAAGTTAGTGGTGCCATTACTTGCACCTTTTCTAGTGTAACCTCAGCAAGACCTTACCATTCTTTTTCTATAAAGGGTCCAAAAGGTTGGAAAGGGTAAAAATGAACTAGGTGTAAATAGTGTTGGTTTATTTCCTTTTTTATGGAAATGTAGTATGATGTATGTCATTCATCCATCCATCTTTTTAGGTTTAAACACCTGCGGAAAAGGAAATATAAACATTGAAAGCCATGGACGGACCATAGGATACAGTAGGCAGATAAGAGAGAAGGAGCGGATGACTAATGTTCATCATCTGGTTGGCTGTAGCCATTTTTTTATTATTCATTGTCTTAGAACTGGGTGTTTCATTTTGGCTTAATTTAGAAAGAGATGAAGAAATGTCAAAGCCCAAGGAAATGTTTCATATTATCCGGGAGAAATTGGTCAGGAAGAATGTTTCATGAATGAAGAAGGGGATGCAGAATTCAAATCTGCATCCCTTCTTGATATCCTATCAATCATCATTATTTTCGCTTTTCTTGATTTGCCACCAAATATGTCCATCTTCTGCCAGGAGTTCATCGGATGCAAGTGGACCTGTGGATCCTGCTTCATAATTAGGGAAAGATTCTTCTTTAGTATTTTCCCATGCATCGGAAATGGTATCGACGAACTTCCATGAGAGGGCAACCTCGTCCCAGTGAGTGAAGTTTGTAGCATCTCCGCGCATACTGTCAAACAATAGCTTTTCATATGCCTCGGGGGAATTGATGTGTTCGATCCCTTTGTTCGAGACGGTCAGCTTCATTGGCTTTGTATTGGATGTCGTCCCGGATTTCTTGACATTTAAGTACAATGTGATACCTTCGTCTGGCTGGATATGGATAACGAGAAGATTTGGGTTTAACGTTTCTTCTGTTTTATAATATAGATTCATTGGGATATCTTTAAATTGTACAACGATATTCGTTGATTTGACATCCATTCTCTTACCGGTACGGATATAAAAAGGTACACCGGCCCAACGGAAGTTATCTATCATCAATTTACCCGCAACATAGGTCTCTGTGTTGGATTCGGGATTTACGTTATGTTCATTGCGGTATGCCGGAAGCGCTTGACCGCCTATCGTTCCTTCACCATATTGGCCACGGACGAAGTATTGATTGACTTCGTCCACCTTCATAGGTCGAAGTGAACGCAATGCCCGCACTTTTTCGCTTCGGATCTCTTCGGTTGTCAAAGCGATCGGGGGTTCCATGGCAAGCAAGGCAACCATTTGCAGCAGATGGTTTTGGACCATATCCCTTAGGGCACCGCTAGTTTCATAATAACGCCCACGTTCTTCAACACCAAGCGTTTCACTTGAAGTAACCTGGATGTTAGATATATATCTGTTATTCCAAAGCGGCTCGAATAGGGCATTTGAAAAACGTATGACCTCAATATTTTGAACCATTTCTTTTCCTAAATAATGATCGATACGGTAGATTTCATCTTCAGCGAATGCAGTTCGAATCTGCTCATTCAATTTTTGAGCAGTTTCGAAACTGTGCCCAAATGGCTTTTCGATGACCAGGCGCTTATATCCAGTCGAATCAGTCAGGCCTTGAGCTTTAATCTGTTCGGCAATCGTTCCGAAAAACTCAGGTGCCATCGCTAAATAGAAGATCCGATTTCCTTCTAAATGGTACTGCCCGTCTAAATTTTCGGCAATGTCTTTTAACTGGAGGTATGATTCCGAGCTAGTTACGTCATGGGAGTGATAATGGAAATGGGAAATGAATTCGTCTACCTTTTCTTCCGCATGTCCAAACTTAAGTATGGAGTCCTTGACACTTGTTTGAAACTCTTCGTTCGTCAATGATCTCCTTGCTACTCCAACGACGGCGAATTTATTGATTTTCTCTTTTTGAAATAGTCGATATATGGAAGGAAACAGTTTCCTTTTCGCTAAATCTCCGGTAGCACCAAAAATCATAATCAATGCTGTGGGTTTATTGTTTTCTGTCATGTTAAAACCTCAACTTTCCGTTAAATCTGTCTATAAAGTTGGAATTCCCGATTGTGTACCAATTTCTAATTCTACGTTTAGCTTTCCCTCAAAGCAATCAATTTGCGCATTTTTTTTCTCATATTTCATTAAAAGTTTAATGTTGTTTCGGTTTTAATGGGGCATAAATGAAAGAGCACCTTTGATTATGCTATAGTTAAGTCATAAAGTATTTGCAACGGAGGTAGTATCGTGGATTTTGTTTTTTTAGGTACAGGCGCTGGCGTTCCGGCTAAAGCGCGTAATGTGACATCAATCGCTCTTCAATTATTGGAAGAGCGCGGGACGGTTTGGTTATTCGATTGTGGTGAAGCAACACAGCATCAAATTTTAAAAACGGCAGTCAAACCGCGAAAGATTGAAAAAATTTTCATCACCCATTTGCATGGTGATCACATCTTCGGACTACCTGGGTTTTTAAGCAGCAGATCTTTTCAGGGCGGAGTGGATAAATTGACCGTATATGGTCCGCATGGCATTGATGCATTTATTAAGACGAGCTTACAGGTGAGTGGCACTCATTTAAAATATCCATTGGAAATCATTGAAATAGAGGAAGGCGTAGCATTTGAGGACGAACAATTCACAGTGACGGCCATGGCGCTGGATCATGGCATCTACAGTATCGGTTACCGGATTATAGAAAAGGATCGCCAGGGAAGCTTGCTCGTCGATCGGCTGCTTCAAGAAGGTGTGAAGCCGGGTCCGCTTTTTAAAGCATTGAAAAATGGACAAACGGTCAGTCTTGATGACGGCCGTATCTTAAATGGGAAGAATTATCTAAGTGCTCCGCAAAAAGGCCGGATCATCACGATTCTGGGTGATACGCGTGTGTGCAGCAATGCTCTCATTCTTGCTGATTCAGCGGACTACCTTGTTCATGAAGCTACATTTTCAGCAGAAGAATCTGAAATGGCATCCGCCTATTATCATTCGACCACGGTTCAGGCTGCAGAAACGGCTTTGAAAGCGGGAGCTAAGCATCTAATCCTTACTCATATCAGCTCACGGTATACTCCAGAGGATTCACAGAGGTTAAGGAAGGAAAGCGAAGCTATCTTCGCAAACACGATCATGGCTGAAGATCTAATGGCCATTAAAGTTCCTTTATATTCAAAGGAATAGGGTAGCTGAAATCAAAGAGAATGTTTGATATAATTAATCAATTGTTCATTGGATATTTAAAGGAGTGTAAATATGACTGACCAAAGTAGCCTACATACTAAAGCAATGGATTTTCTCTTAAAAACAAGCCGGACTTTTTTCATTCCAATCAGCTATCTTCCGAAGGGATTACAGGAGGCAATTGGAGCTGCATACCTTTGCATGCGCGCCATCGATGAGATCGAAGACCACCCCGATCTGCCTGCAGATACTAAGGTTACCCTGTTACATGCTCTAAGCGAGCTGCTTGGGGCGGATCATAGGGAAGAAGAACTTCAATCGTTATTTGAACCATATAAGGATTTTCTGCCCGAAGTGACCCTGCTTCTTTCGGACTGGATTCAATTTTGTCCTCCCGGTGCAAAAGCCAAAGTCTTGGAGTCGACAAAGGAAATGGCCGAAGGCATGGCAAAATGGGTTACTAAGGACTGGCAAATTCATAATGAAGAAGAGCTCGATGATTACACATATTATGTTGCGGGTTTAGTTGGCGTCATGCTGTCCGATATGTGGAACTGGTACGATGGAACGGAAACGGACCGTGAACTTGCCATCGCATTTGGCCGTGGACTCCAAACGGTCAATATCCTGCGTAACCGTGAGGAGGATGCAGAACGTGGTGTGAACTTTTATCCGGATGGCTGGGGTTTCGATGAGATGCTTGCCCATACGGAACATAATCTTGCATTAGCCGATGCGTACATTGGGGAAATTGAAACGAAAGAGATCATCCAATTCTGTAAAATACCTTTGGAATTGGCAAAAGCCACATTGAAGGCCTTAAAAGAAGGCAAAGAAAAAATTGATCGTGCTACAGTTACCGAAATTGTTAATCAAGTAGTCGAACACTGATATTCCATTAAGCTGCTGTGAAAGTCATCATACCTTTCACAGCAGCTTTTTTTGATGTTTTACATTTAAAACTCGAAAAATTCTAAAAAGTTAAAATATATATTGGATAATTGGGACTAAACGATTATAATTTAGGACATAAAAGCGAAAATGCTGGCTTCGTTAGAAAGACATAGTCTTAAATAAGAAAAAAGGCGGGGGAAAATATGAAAAAGAAATTATATTCAACTGCAGCTATGACATTGGTCGCAGGGTTATTATTGGCTGGGTGTGGAAATGACAAGGAAAAAGATGCGGCGAAGGATGAAGGCGGAAAGGATACCTTCAACATTGGGGTATCACAATTCGTACAGCATGATTCCCTGGATCAGGCATATAAAGGATTCCAGGCGGCATTGAAGGATAGCGACATCAATGCCAAATATGATCTTCAAATTGCACAGGGTGACCAAAATAACAGTCAAACGATCGCCAATAACTTTGTTGGGGATAAAGTGGATTTGATTTTTGCGAATTCCACTCCTAGTGCCCTAAGCGCTTTAAATGCGACCAAGGATATTCCAATCGTTTTTACATCGGTTACCGATCCTGTTGCGGCGGAGCTTGTTACATCTTTGGATAAGCCAGGCGGAAATGTGACGGGTACGACGGATTCCCATCCTGAAGCAATTGCCAAGTCAATGAAATTCCTAGCAGATGAACTTGGCGCCAAGACAATTGGAACCGTTTATAATACAGGGGAGCAAAATTCCGTCGTCCAAATAAAAAATGTGAAAGCGGAAGCGAAAAAAGCGGGATTGAAAGTTGTGGAGGCATCTGTCTCAACTTCTGCAGATGTTAAACAGGCAGCGGAATCATTAATCGGAAAAGCGGATGCTTTCTATATCTTTACTGATAATACAGTTGTTTCGGCACTGGAATCGGTCATTTCTGTGGCAGATGATAAAGATATCCCTTTGTTTGTTGGCGAGTTGGATTCCGTGAATGCGGGTGGTTTTGCAGCCTATGGCTTCAGTTACTATGATATTGGTTATGAAGCGGGGCAAAAAGCGGTTGAAATCCTGAAGGATGGCAAAAAACCCGGAGATATCCCGGTTCAATATCCACAAAAACTAAAATTGGTCATCAATGAAAAGGCAGCAAAAGATATGGGTGTTGAAATAAAAGAAGAATGGAAAGCAGATGCTGAGTTTGTAAAATAAACTCTGCTTTTGTTCGGGGAAGGAAGAAAAATATGTTCTCAGCCTTATTCAACTCTTTTGAGTCGGGAATGATTTATGCGATCATGGCACTCGGTGTCTATTTAACATTCAGGATTCTCGACTTCCCGGATATGACAGTTGAAGGCAGTTTTGTGACAGGGGCCTCTGTTGCCGCCATTATGATCGTTAACGGTTTCTCGCCGATCATAGCCACGTTGAGTGCAATGGTTGCCGGGTTCATTGCTGGCACAATAACGGGTTTCCTTCATACGAAAGGGAAAATCAATCCACTCCTTGCAGGTATCTTAATGATGATCGCACTTTACTCCATCAACCTAAGGATCATGGGTGCATCCAACATTCCGTTGCTTTCCCAAACAACCATCATCACGAATATTCAGGATGCCTGGGCTGGCACAGGGGTGGACAATGTGTTGAATGGTCTTTTAACGATCGTGGGCCTCGGTGATAGCTTGCCCAAAACGTGGGCCATACTAATTGTTATGTTGATTGTGGCTTTAATCATTCAAGCTGGAATGTCAGCTTTTTTAAAAACGGAAATCGGTCTTGCTTTACGTGCGACGGGTGATAATGAAGCAATGGTCAAGAGTTTTTCCGCCCATACAGGAAACATGAAAATCCTGGGACTTGCAATCGGAAATGCACTTGTGGCTTTCTCGGGATCCTTGGTTGCCCAATATAACGGGTTTAGCGATATTGGCATGGGGATTGGAATCATCGTCATCGGATTGGCATCCGTTATAATTGGCGAAGCATTATTTGGCTCAAAAACGATTGCACGTGCGACACTTGCGGTCATTGGAGGAGCGATCATTTACCGGATCGTCGTAACTTTGGCACTCCGCGTAGATTTCCTTAATACAGGTGATGTTAAATTAATTACGGCACTTATTGTGGTCGGGGCACTTGTCATTCCGAAAATTACCGATAAACAAAAGGAAAAAAGCCGAAAGAAAAGGCGGCTCAAAGAAATACAGATGCGCCATGGTGGTACTTCATCGAAAGGGGGAGAAGGATATGCTTCAGTTAAATCAGATTTATAAGGTCTTCAATGAAGGGACACCAGATGAAAAGCTAGCCCTTGGGAATCTTGAACTGCAGATGACTAAAGGCGAATTTGTAACAGTCATCGGGAGTAATGGAGCAGGTAAATCGACGCTGATGAACATGATATCCGGCAAGATTCTCCCTGATGCCGGTGAAGTCATCATTGATGGGGAAAACGTATCGGCCATTGAGGAACATGCCCGTGCTAAAATGATTGGCCGCGTTTTTCAGGATCCGATGCTGGGGACGGCACCACATATGACGATTGAAGAAAATATGGCGATTGCATATGGCAGAACCAACAGAAGAGGTTTGGGCTTCGGGGTGACAAAAAAACGGAAAGAGCTTTTTAAAGAATGTTTGGGTACCCTTCATTTAGGCTTGGAAAATCGGATGACTGCAAAAGTGGGGTTATTATCAGGTGGGGAGCGCCAGGCACTTTCATTGCTGATGGCGACCTTCACCGATCCTAAAATCCTGCTTCTTGATGAACATACAGCAGCACTCGATCCTTCCAGGGCAGAGCTTGTGACAAATCTGACGAAGGAAATCGTTGAAAAGAACCAGTTAACGACGTTGATGGTGACCCATAATATGCAGCAGGCCATCGATCTTGGAAATTCCTTGATCATGATGGATAAGGGACAGATCATTTTTGAAGCTAGAGGCGCTGAAAAGCAAAAGCTAACCGTTGAAAAGCTGCTTAACGAATTCCAGCGCATCAAAGGCGAAAAAATGCTCAATGACCGTGCAGTGTTGATTTAAGATGATGAAAAGGCCCGACCCAGGTGAGATAAATCTTGGGTCCTGGCCTTTTTATTTTTGGGGTAATTAATCAGATCAGGTCTCTATTTACTACACGAATGCCGAAGAAGTACTTGAGCTAGGAAAAATGGTTATGGTGGGGTGCTCATTAACGATCTTGAATATAATCGATGTTAATCGCTGTCTGCTGTGCTCCATGATGAACTATCATTCCTTCTGTTATTTCCAAAAATCATTTTTATGAATGGCCTTTTTTTCGTCTTTTTAGTGGCAGCAGCTTCTTCAGCCGCGAGGAAATAATCAAATGGCTGGACAATTGGTGTTTCTAACGCTTCGATACGAGCTTCGAGCTTTTTAACGAGCTTGTGCATTTCTTCCATTTCACTTCTGTGCTGTAAAAGTTGATAGGATACAACATCGTCCGCTTTTGTTTTCAGTCCATTTTCAAGCCTGACGACTCGTTCTATCAGTTGATCATGTTCTTTATTCGTTTCGGAGTGTTTCTGGCCGGTTGCTTTTCTAATCTTTTTCTCTGATATACTGACCTTTTGGAGAATGATGCCCTCGTTCAGCTGATCTTGGATTTTTCTCAATAATGCAATGTCTTCTTCTGAAAACTGATAGTGGCCAAGCTGATTCCGTTCTACCTCCATGTTCAATTGGGTGACCCAGCGTTGAATCGTACTATGGGAAACATTCAGTAACCGGGCAACTGCACTTGTATTCATCGAGATTCCCCCTTTTGTTGTTGAATTCGATAAGTATGAGACAATTCCTTTACAGATGACAAAACAAGTATTCATTCGGCAAAGAAAGTGGATTTCCTACGTAATTTGCATGAGGACCGATCCGAGAAGGAATACTCTTGGAGCCGGTTTTGGCAAATGGTATGCCTTGTTAGGAGATTTAAGAAGAAGCATTTGTGATGGTGTGGCTTGATGGTCAATCAAACTATAAAGGGAAAATGATTCATATGTCGAATTACCCTTTGAAGAAGAAAAAAGGAGGAATAGTATGAACAGAATTAACCTTATAACTTTAGGTGTTAAGGATATCAATGAATCCTTAAGGTTTTATCGGGATGGGTTGGGATTTTGCACATCGATAAAAGAGGAAGAACCAGCAATCGTTTTTTTTAATAATGCAGGAACGAAACTTGCTTTGTATCCTTTAGAGGAGCTAGCAAAGGACATTAATGAGAAAGCACCGCCTAAGAAACATGGTTTCCCGGGGCTTACGCTCGCTTATAATGCTAAATCAATAGAAGAAGTGGATGAAGTGATCAACAAGGCTGAAAAGGCCGGGGGAACGATCGAGAAATCACCTCAAGATGTTATTTGGGGAGGATACAGCGGATATTTTTCAGACCCCGATGGTTACTATTGGGAGGTTGCGTATTCGAAGGATTGGAGTTTTGATGAAACGGATATGCTCATTATAAAGTAACGCGCACTGCGGAAGGGCTGGAAAATCAAAAGGCATGGGCCTTCCCTATGCCTTCAGGAGTTGGATCATAAAAAGGGCTGTTGCCTAGCCACTGCCTATACGGGAGTGGCTAGGCAACAGCTGGTAATCATCATGTGCCTTTTACTGTGAAACTACATGCTTGGCAAGTTCTTTACTTATTTGATTGCCCATTCTCCTCGATTGCTCAGTCGCCTCTTGTACACAGGCAATGAATGCTTCTTGCACTTGATGTGCTTGAAGTGCTTTCAGACCTGCTTCAGTCGTTCCGCCTGGTGAAGTTACTTCCTTTCTTAGCACGGCAGGCGTTTTAGGTGATTTCTGTAACATATCGGCCGCACCCATCAGTGTCTGGAGAATCAATTGCTTCGCTGTTTCGGAATCGAGACCTATTTTTTCTGCTGATTTTTCCAATGCTTCGACCAAGTAATATATATAAGCCGGCCCGCTTCCTGATAAGCCTGTTACCGCATCTAGCTGGGCTTCGCCAACGACAGCTACGGTTCCTACCGTTTCAAAAAGGGTAATCGCCGTTTGTAATTGCGCTTCTTTCGTGTGACCATTAGCCGCAAGGGCAGTTGCTGATTTTCCTACAGCTGCCGATGTATTAGGCATGGCTCGGACGATTGAGAACTGTTTGTTGGCGACTCCTTCCAAACTTGTTGTATGAACCCCGGCCACCACGGAAATGAACAGCATTTCTTCGCGAATGTATTCTTTTATTGATTGCATCGTTTCTAAAATATCTTTCGGTTTCACCGCCAGTACGACAAGGTTTGCATTCTGTACTAATTGCTGCAGCGATCTTGTGGCAGTTACACCGTATTCTTTCTTTAAATAATTTAACCGGTCATCATTGGATTTATTTGTTACAAAAATATTTGCTGGATCAATTACCTGTTGAGTCACCAGCCCCGAAATGATGGCTTCTGCCATTGATCCAGCCCCGATAAATGCGATTTTTTTCATATTTCTCGCTCCTTTTTCTTTTAAATTTTCGGTCTTTTTTTAAAAACAAAAAGACCCCTCATCCAATAAAGGACGAAAGGTCTAGCTTCCGTGGTACCACCTTTGTTCAACTTTTCCATAACAAATAAACAGAAAAGCTGCACTTGATTCCTCTAACGCGGGAATTACGTCAGGTTTTCCTGAAGGCTCATAAGGTAGGTTCAATAATGAGGGGGCGATGAAGCCTTTCAGCACATTCCGAGCTTCACTCTCTTTACGCCATCAATAAATTTACTTGGCCTTAATCAAAGCCATCCGTCTTTAATTACTTGTGATTATGAAGGATATATCAGTACTCTGTCAATGATAATATATGCATGGACGACAAAAAATAGACATGAATTATGTGAAAATAATGACAGTGATTAAAAATACATGTAAAATGGTAATTATACCTACATTTTATTGATAAGTGTACTAAAAATTCTGTCTAGCGTATAAAAAGATTTATATAAATATAATTTCTAAGGTGGAAAAGATTATGGCGAATTGGAATGGAGATATCGCAAAACTTGCATTGCCCACGCCATTTGCAGTGGGCGATGTAAATGTTTATGTTGTTAAAGGGGATGCTTTAACGCTAATTGATACTGGAGTTAAAACAAAACGATCAAAGGAAGCCTTGACTAATGGACTTGGTGATTTGGGTCTGGAATTGACTGATATCGAACAAATCATTTTAACCCATCATCATCCTGATCATGCAGGTGCACTCGATTTCTTTGAAAAGGATATCCCTGTTTATGGACATAAAAACAATCAGCGCTGGCTGACTATCAGTGATGAGTTCCTTGAAACCCATAATCGTTTTTTTCTTGATTATGCCACGAAGTTTGGAGTGGCAGAAGAGCTGAAAAATAAACTGATCCATAACCGCGATGAAATCAGCTTCCTTAGTCAACGGAAGCTGCATGGATATTTGGCTGAGGGGGATGAGCTTCCTGGTCTTCCAGGCTGGAAAGCGATCGAGACTCCAGGGCATGCGCAAAGCCATTTATCCTTTTACAGGGAAAGTGACGGTGTCATGATCGCGGGTGATCACTTGCTTGCTAAGATTTCACCTAATCCTTTAATGGAACCGCCTTTACTTCTGGGCGGTAAGAGGCCTCGTCCGTTACTGCAATATAATGCATCACTTCAGAAATTATTGGATTTTTCCATATCCACTGTATACTCTGGACATGGAACTGAAGTGGAAGGAGATGCGGTTGCTGACTTGATTCAATATAGATTCGAGCGGCAGCATAACCGGGCCATGCAGGTGAAAAGCATGCTTCAAGATAAACCTTTATCGGTCTTTGAAGTGTGTCAGCAGCTTTTTCCGAAAGTTTACCTTCAGGAAGTGGGCCTGACACTTTCGGAAACGGTTGGTCAGCTGGATTATTTAGAAGATTTGGGTGAAGTCGAAACAGAAATCCAATCAGGGGTCATTCTGTATTCAATCGCTTAATGTTCTCAAGGAGGCTCACTTTTTTGAATAAGTTACAAGGGAAAGTTATTGTTATTACCGGTGCTTCCGGAGGGATTGGCAAGGAAGTTGCAATCCAAAGTGCAAAGCAGGGAGGCCGTCTCGTCCTCTTGGCCAGAAGCCTGGATAAATTACAACAGCTAAAGAATGAACTAATCAACCAATATGGGATTGACGCATATGCCTATAAGCTTGACGTTGCAGATACTGATCAGGTGACAAGGGTATTCAATGACATCCATGAACAAATAGGTGAAGTGGATGTATTGGTCAATAATGCCGGTTTCGGCACGTTTAAAGAAGCCCAGGATACGGAATTAAATGAAACGAAAGCAATGTTTGCTGTTAACGTCATTGGATTAATGGCCTGCACAAAGCTGGTTCTTCCGTATATGAAGCGGAGAAAATCGGGGCATATCATCAATATCGCTTCACAGGCCGGTAAAATTGCCACTCCTAAATCAACATTGTATTCTTCGACCAAGTTCGCAGTTCTTGGCTATTCAAACGCACTTCGGCTCGAGCTAATGGAAGATCATGTTTTTGTGACCACCGTCAATCCTGGGCCCATAGAAACGAATTTCTTTAACATTGCGGATGAATCAGGGACATATTTAAAGAATGTTGAAAAATTCATGCTTAACCCTGAAGATGTCGCGACCAAAATCGTAGCAGCGATGCTGACCAATAAGAGGGAAATCAATCTCCCTGGCTGGATGAATTTAGCTGGGAAATGGTATAACATGTTTCCAAAGATAACCGAATCTTTAGGGAAAAAAGCATTCTTCAAAAAGTAGGCCAGACTTTCTATAGCGCTACAAGGCGAATAAGGTCAGCAATAGATAAAACAAAAGGGGAATGTCTAATGACATTCCCCCTTTGTTTGAAAAAAATTTGAATAAATTGGTAACTGTTTCATTGGGAAAACCGTCTATTTTTTAGGAGGGATTTTCATGAAGATGATCGTAAACCTTTATATATATATAATTGTTGCCTTTATTCTGGCTAGCTGTCAATCTTCTGATAGGAATATGCATGAGGCCATTGATAAGGGGGAAAAAGGTTTCATTACGGATCTTGACGATAAACGGATTTTGATTAAAGGGACGTACTACAAGGTGACCAATGATACATATATTCAAGATCAACATGGGAATGATCTCGATTATGCTGACCTGGAAATCGGGATGAAAGTGAAACCATGGCACCGGGGCGGGGTCAAGAAAACATTTCCTGGGAAAGCGGAAGCGGAATTGATTCTTGTTTTGACGGATGCAAAAAGCTTAGCCGAACAAAGGGCGGTCACTGCTGCCCTCGATCATGTCAGCAAAGCGGAAAGTCAGCGATTCATGATTCTCGAGGTCAGCCATTTGCCCTCAGAACATGTATATAATATCGAAATGATGAATCGTTCCAACTTAGATTTTTCATTCATGGTGACAGTTGAGGATTTAACGGATGAAATACTATATATAAAATAAAAGAAATGAATAAAACCGGACTGAATCATTTATGAATTCTGTCCGGTTATTTTATGGGAATCCGCTCACAAGAATGAGCTCACGTCCTGGATTTTATAAAGTTTTCGCACCTAAATATCTTGGTTTCCAATAAGTATTATCCATATCCGCGATGGCTATTCCTTTTGAAGATGTAGCACTAATGAATTGACCATTTCCGATATAGATCCCAACATGTGATACTCCTGTTCTTCCAGAAGAAGTATCAAAGAATACAAGATCACCTTTAGATGGTGAAGATACTTTTAACCCTGTATTTGAATAGAGCAATGATGTTGTACGTGGTAAGGTAATTCCTTGTGATTTCTGGAATACATAATAAATGTAGCCTGAACAGTCGAATCCAGTTGGTGTTGTCCCGCCCCATTTGTAGGGTTTGCCGATTAAGGTTTTTGCATAGCTGATTAGGCTTGTATTATTGACATTATAAACACCAAGCGCATTAAATGTGCCTCGGCCAGCAATTCCGTCGGCAGTTAATCCTTTAGCTTTTTGGAATTTTTTTACTGCAGATGTGGAATACGTGCCGTAATATGTAGTCAGTGAACCTGAATATGTGAAATAACCTTTGGTTTTTAAAAGTTGTTGTAGTTGTTTGACATCGCTATGTGTCATTCCGGGTCTGAGGGTTTGATCTCCGATATTTGCAAAGGCTTGCAGTGGGGTTAGCATCATGGCAGATGCAACAGCAGCTGAAGCGATCCATTTCTTCATAATGTTCATTTCCTCTCTATCTATCTCTCTTTTATTCTTAACAATATTATCCTACAATACCATTATGACAATTAGACATAATTTTGGTTACAGTTTCATTACAAAAAATGAGTAGTAAGACTGAAATTAAAGGGACGAAAGACTGTTGAAAGCAGTGAGGGGGATTTAAAAAACTAAGCCTTTTGATTCATTCGAGATTATTCAAGATCCTAATTGATCTGTTTTTAAAAAACTATATGGATAATCAGTTTAAAATTGTTATTTAATCCATTTTTAGGGTTTGTTATATTTTTAAAGGAAATTGCATTAAAAAGTAGAAAATTGTATGAAAACTTCCATTGAACAAGAACGTATATTCGGTTAAAGTTATGAATATAATAAAAGCGAACGTATATTCTTGTTAGGGTGAAGAAATGATGGACTATGGGTCAATGCCGAAACAATCAATTATGTGTATCGATATGAAAAGTTTTTATGCAAGCTGTTCAGCGGTCATGCTTGGTCTGGACCCACTCGATTGTTATCTGGCGGTGGTTGGTGATTTGAAGAGGACGGGGAGCGTTGTGCTTGCGGCTTCCCCAAAGATGAAGAAGGAATTTGGCATCAAGACAGGTTCGCGGAGGTTTGAGATTCCGAATGATCCAAGGATTGTCGTCGTTGAACCCAAAATGGCGACCTATTTAAGGGTCTCGACGGAAATCACCCGCTTGTTCAACCGTTATGTGCCCAAAGAAGCGATTCACGTGTATAGTGTGGACGAAAGTTTTGTGAAAGTCGATGGTGCCGCTTCTTTATGGGGAGATGCCCAGGTGATAGCTGAAAAGATAAAAGATGAAATCGAACGGGAATTACAGCTCCCCTGTGCCATTGGAATTGGTCCGAACATGCTTATGGCAAAACTTTGCCTTGATTTGGAAGCCAAGCATAAAGGGATTGCGGAATGGAAGTATGAGGATGTGCCGAACAAACTTTGGCCGATTGCCCCGCTTCGTGAAATGTGGGGAATCGGCAGGCGCGTAGAAAAAACCCTTCATGGAATGGGCATATTCACGGTCGGGCAGCTTGCCAATTATGATCTTGAATTACTTGAAGCGAAGTTCGGAATTATGGGCAATCAGCTTTACCACCATGCGTGGGGAATCGATTTATCGGATATGGGGGCAACAATCATCGAAGGGCAAGTCAGCTTTGGCAAAAGTCAAATCCTGCTAAGGGATTATAAGGAGGAGCATGAGGTCAAGCAGGTCATGCTGGAAATTTGCGAAGAGGTTGGAAGAAGGGCACGCACCCACCGCAAGGCAGGAAGGACGGTCAGCTTAAGCATTGGTTACAGCAAGGATGAGTTTGGCGGAGGCTTCCATCGTTCGCGTTCGATTAGTGAACCGACTAACATTACGATGGAGTTATATAAAGTTTGCCTGGAGCTTTTTCATGAGAACTATAAGCAAAAAACGGTTCGGAGCATAGCGGTCACACTCTCGAATATTGTGGATGATAACGAAATGCAGCTGACTTTATTTGATGCTTCGCGCTGGAAAAAGCGGGAATTGAGTTACACGGTTGATCGAATCCGCCATAAATATGGACCCAAATCGTTATTGCGTGCAGTTTCGTATACGGAAGCGGGTACAGCCGTTTACCGAAGCAGGCTGCTTGGTGGGCATAAGGCGTAAGGTCGACTTTGAAGGGAGGGAAAAGAATGATTCGTGATCGCGGCCGTATCAAATGGACATCGATGATGTTGCCGGAGCATGTGAAGATGCTCCGGGATTGGGTGGTGGAGGATGGCCATGAAACGAAGCGCATCCTTGATGAGCAGCAACTGGAAGAAATGAATGTGGTAATGGGGGAAGCGATGGAGGAAAGAAAGGATGTCACGATCGCTCATTATGAAGGAAACCGGTATCAGCTGTTAATCGGCAGGATCCATTATTATAATGAGCTCACCCAAAAGCTTCATATCGTCGATCGCTTTCAGCAGGCTCACTATATCAAGCTTTCCGATATAGCGGATGTAAGGATAATGGAATGATGAGCGGAAGGGCTGTTCCCCAAGGGACAGCCTTTCATATTCGAAACGATATCGGTTCTTTTTAATGTATTTTCTTCTTGGTGAAAGGGGATCATCGGGGCAAAAGATAATCTGGGCGATCTTGCAGAAGGAAGCAGTATCATTAACAGAAACATTTTTATCGTTTATAATAGGGGAATGCAAAGATATCGGGAGGCATGGATCATGTATATTGAATGGACGGAAAGAGCCGCTGAGAAAATAGCCGATAAGGTTCAGGGAAAAGAAGGATATTTACAGTTGAAATATGATACTGATGGCTGTGGCTGCGTGGTAAGTGGTGTGACCGCGCTATGGCTGGTCAACGAACCTGAAGAAGGTACCGAAAAAGCGGAAACGAACGGAATTCCCCTATATGTTGAGAAATCAAAAATGATTTTTCTGGATGAAGTCATGAAAATAGACTTTGTTCCGGAAGCGAACAGCTTTCAATTAAAAAGTCCGAATCAAATCTTAAATCCGAGGATGAGCTATTTTAATAAAATCTAACTAGAAAAGAGGGAATCGTGGATACCCTCTGTTTTTCTGTTCAGACAAATTTGAGAAACTGATCGATTTGATCTTCATATTCTTTTGGATTTTCATTATAAGATTGAGCGTGGGCCCCTTTTTTAGCGATGTACAGCTGCTTTGGGCCCTCTTTTGCTGCATATAATTCCGCTGTCATGGAAGCGGGAATGAAGCTGTCGTTTTCACTATGGATGAAGAGCACAGGGTTTCGGATGTTTTTCATATAATCGATGGGGGACACTTCATTTGTCCAATATCCATCACGGAGTTTGATGAACGTACGCCCAAGCGGAAACACGGTCCAAGAGGGAAATGGGATTTCAAGCTTGAGCTGGTGTTTGATCTGATCCTCGAAATTTGAAAATGGACAGTCGGCAATGTAAAAATCAGCACCATCTTCAAGCATTCCGGCATATAAAAGCAGGGTTACGGCCCCCATGGATTCTCCATGAATGCCAATATGAAGATCGGAACCTTTACGTCTTTTCAATTCATCGATTACGGCCTTCAGGTCGAATTTTTCATAATGTCCATAACTGCTCGTCTTGCCACCAGAATCCCCGTGCCGCCGGTGGTCATAAATGATGGCGTTGAAGCCGCGCTTAAGAAAAATATTCATGTACTTAATCGAATTGACTTTGTTTTCCGTCACACCATGAGAAATGACCACCCATTTATTGGTTTCATGCGGTTCGATGAACAAGCATTTCAAGGAATATCCGGATGGTGAGGGTACCCAAATTTCCGTTTTAGGCAGATTATCAAAATCCTCCCTGATCAGACGTTTAGCCATGATTTCACGATTCTGGATATAATCGGTTTCCTTCTTTTTCATGTACATGATCCGATTGGAAAAATAAATGCCGACGCCGATGATATAGGTTAGGATTCCAGCTATTGCAAACCACCATTTTTTCATGAAGGGTCCTCCTCGGTTGATTTTCTTTATTTTACCATGAGGGAAATGGGAAAACACTGTTTGAAAACCATAACGAGGAAAACGACAGTCGTGATATAATAATTTCAAATAAATGGCCAGGAGGTTTTAAGGATGAAAAAGAAGCAGCCGCGAAATCAAAATCAAAGCAAAAACCAAGATAAAGATTCATCATCATTGAAACTTGGTGATATGATCAATCAAGATATCATGTCCCAGCTTCGTCAAAAGCAAAAGGAACTGAATGAGGCTGAACAGGAGAAAAGGGCAGCAGAGGAAGAAAGAAAACGCGAAGAAAGAAAGCAGCGGGAGAAGAACAAATCATTCGAGGAGCTATTGGGTGAAAGCGATATGAACTGGAAGAACTATAAATAAAGAAAAAAGGGGGCAGTGTAGCCCATCCACAGGAAGAACCATTCTAAAAGGATATGGGAACACCCCTTACTGATATTCCTTTATTTTATAAAGCATAACGATTATATTTAAGGTAAGTTCGATATGCATTCATATCGGATGGACTACTACTAGCTGGTGATGTGATGGAAAGTAAAATATTGGAAAATCAATTATGTTTCCTTCTTTATGCAAGTTCAAGGGAAATGACGAAGAAATATAAACCTCTGCTTGATAAACTCGAAGTGACATATCCTCAATATCTCGTTCTTCTTCTACTATGGGAACAGGATACACTTACAGTAAAAAAGCTAGGGGAGCTGCTTGCCCTCGACTCAGGAACGCTTACCCCCATGTTGAAACGAATGGAGCAGAATGGCTTGATTGTCCGTGAACGTTCCATTGAAGATGAACGGTCTGTCATGATTAAGTTGACGGAAAAGGGACTTGGTTTACAGGAAGAGGCCTGTTTCATTCCCGATCGCATTTCGGCTATATCGGGTGAGGATAAGAGGGTGGTTGAAGATTTGAAAGCTTCGCTGATCCAACTATTGAAAACATTACAGGAATTGTAGCAAAAAGACGCTTGGTAACCGCAAGCGTCTTTTTGTCGGATTTTAATCTACATCTATTTCAAAGGCGACGTCCACATTGCCGTTGATTGCTTTTGAATAAGGACACATTTGATGCGCTTTATGAACAATGGCCTCAAATGTTTCTTTATCAATCCCGGATCCCTTCACAGCCAAAGTTACAGCCAAGCTGTACTGATGCATCTCACCCATCAAAAGACTGACGCTTGCAGTGACTTTGGAATCGAAAGAAACGCGTTCAATTTTACCAACTGATTGTAAAGCACTATCAAAACATGCAGCATATCCAGCTGCAAAAAGCTGTTCCGGATTAGATGCTTCAGGCATCTGTTCAGCCCTAGGTGTTCCAGGCATCGCAATATCAACCGTGAAGTTGCCGTCAGCAGAAATTGCCGTTCCTTCTCTTCCGCCATCAACTGTTACAGACGTTGTAAATAATGTTTTTGTCATCATTTTTTCTCCTATCTTTTTACCTTTAAATTGTGTGCAACTGAATTGTACAATATTAATTTTGGGATGTCCAATGAAAAAGTTAAAAACGTTGGTATGAAGTTAAAGTGATTTGGAAACGGTTAGATGGTACCTACGGTACAGCCTTAGTTTTCGTGATTTGATGGAAATGATGGAGGAACACGGCTTATCCATGGCTCACACAACCAGTATGTGTTGGGTTCATCAATACGGGCCTGAATTAGATGAAAGAGTATGGAGTCATCTTAAGCCAACAAATGACTCCTGGAGAGTCGATGAAACGTATCAAAGTCTAAGGCCAATGGATGTATCTATATCGTGCTGTGGATTCTGAAGGAAATACAATTGACCTTTATTTAAGTAAATCAAGAGATACCAAAGCAGCCAAGCGCTTTTTCAAAAAAGCCTTGGCTGTTTGTCATTCTACAACACCACATGTCGTTACGGTTGATAAAAATCGAGCGTATCCTTTAGCCATTGAGCAGTTAAAAAGGAAAAGATGATGCCTGAAGGCGTTAAAATCAGACCAATATGGTACCTTAACAATATAGTGAAACAAAATCATCGTTTCATTAAGAAACGTGTGCGTTCTATGTTTGGATTCAAGTCGTATGAAACAGCACTTCTATATTGAGTGGCATTGAAGCGATGCATATGATGAAAAAAGGACAACTTTACCAACGGGTGAAGTCTGTCCAAAATGAAGTCAAATTCATACATAAGTTGTTTGGAATTGCATCATAATCTGGCATTAAACAAGCCATGTATCTTCTATGTCTCTATTGTTTTTTTGCACCAGAACCGGATTTCTTCATTTTACTGTTTTTCTAAATACCGATAAATCGTTGTTCGAGATAAACCCCATTTTTCTGCGACGTCTTTAATTTGGATCATCGAAACTAAATCCAATAAATAAAAATGTTTTAGAAATTAAATCTCCACGAAGTTAAGGAAGCCGAGTGCTTTTGAATCGTATCCGTAGCTTATATTTCATTACCCCAGACAACAAGCTAAGCTTCGTAACATCTGCCTGGCTGTTCAATCCTCTTGCAAGTCCTGACAATACTCTCTGATCAATTTGGCTGCATGTGTTTGGCTGATTTGTAAATCCTTGGCGACGCGCCTGGAGCTTCGATTCAGTTTGTAAGATGTAAGAACCATCTCCTTTTTTGCCAATTCTATAGCCTCATTGAGGGAAGTGGAGGCATTTTTTCCAATCTTCTGCTGGTTATGGTTATAAATTCCTTCGGGTAGGTCATCGATACCGATGACCTCATCGCTTGTAATGACAAGCCTTTCAATGAGGTTTTCTAATTGCCTTACGTTTCCGGGCCAGGCATAATAGGTCAGCCATTGGAGGCAATCTTTCGAAATTAATTTGTTCATTTCATTTTTTCGGTTAAATTTATATAAGAAATAATAAGTGAGTGGGCTGATATCTTCCTGTCGTTCTCGAAGGGGAAGCATTGTGATATCCACTACATTCAGCCTGTAATATAAATCCTCCCGAAACGTTTTATTTGCCACCATTTCGTTCAAGTCTTTATTGGTCGCGGCAATAATACGGATATCCACCACCTTTTCTTTATTTCCACCAATAGGAATGAATTTTTTCTCTTGTATGACTTGCAGTATTTTGGCCTGAAGAGATAAAGGCATGTCCCCAATTTCATCAAGAAATAGTGTACCTCCATCAACACTTTCTAGTAGCCCTTTTTTTCCGGATCGGTTTGCATTGGTAAAAGCTCCTGGTGTATAGCCAAAAAGCTCGGACTCCATTAATTCGGCTGGAATGGCTGCACAGTTGATTGTTAAAAAGGGACCGTTCTTTCTGCTACCGTTTTCGTGGACATATTGGGCCAAAACGCTTTTACCTGTTCCGGACTCACCAAGAATTAATATAGTAGAGTTTGCAGCCGCTACCTTCTTGGCAAACTTCAGTACATTTTTCATTTTTTCATTATTAGTGATGATGCTGGCGAATGGGTCTTCCGTTTCTTTACTTTGATCTGAATCCTTTTCTTTTACCTTCAGCATTTTATAGCTTTGTAATTCCCTTGCGGTTGTAACAACCAATTCCACTTCCTTCTTTTCATTTAAAATAGGGATAGCAGAAGTGAGCAGCTCTGCACCGAGGACAGTGGTTTGTTTAATCATAATCGGCTCTTTTCTTTCCAATATATCGGGAAAAATTGAGGGATACCAATAGCCTTTATCGACTAATTCCAAGCTTGATTTCCCTATAACTTCTTCCTTATTTAAACCGTAATGCTTCTTACAGGCATCATTTACATAAATAATTTTCATATTCTTATCCAAAACAAAAATTTCATCAGAAGAATAATCCAAAATTTTAATAAGCGTTTCCATATCCAAATCGAAATTGGTTAAAAAGTTGGATAGAATCATGTTGTGACCTCCTGAAAAACATAATGTGAGTTTGAGAGAACTCAATTGAGTACAAGAACGTTCAAAAAAAATGAATGTTGGGCGATTTAGTGAATCAACATGTGGTTTCGCCGCTCTTTAAAAGTTGGCACGGTTATTGCAAGTATTATAGAGTACAGTAATAAGAGTGGGAGGTTGTGTGTGCGCTTACATATAATGATTCGTTATGCCGATAGAATCTTATTACTTTGCACTTAATAATAGTTGAAATATTTTGAACTGTAAATAGATGAAGGAGGGCACTTAAATGGGAGACCATCGTGAGGTTGTAGATATTACCATTATTGGCGGAGGGCCGGCGGGATTATACACTGCTTTTTATGCAGGCATGCGCCAAGCAACCGTGAAAATTATTGAGAGTTTACCACAGTTAGGTGGGCAATTATCGGCTCTTTATCCCGAGAAGTTTATTTATGATGTTGCTGGATTCCCAAAAGTGAAGGCACAAGAACTCATCAACAACCTGGTTGAACAAATGAATCAGTTCGAAGTTCAAACCTGTCTCGGACAATCGGTTGAGCATGTGGAAAAAGATAAAGAAGGCATTTTCACCATTGAAACAGATAAGGAAGTTCACTATTCGAAAACAATCATTATTACCGCAGGAAACGGTGCTTTCCAACCACGCAAGCTGAAGCTTGAAGGGGAAGACAAATTCGAAGAAACGAATCTACATTATTCCGTTCAAAACTTAGCGCAGTTTGAAGGCAAAAAAGTGTCCGTGTTTGGCGGAGGAGATTCGGCAGTTGACTGGGTGTTGATGTTGGAGCCGATCACAGAAAAAGTAACCATCGTTCACCGCAGAGATCAATTCCGTGCCCATGAGCACAGTGTAGATTTATTAAATCGGTCGAAGGTGGAGATATTGACTCCATATGTTCCGGTTGAACTTGTCGGAGATGAGGAAGTAGAAAAAGTGATAGTCAAACATGCGAAATATGACGAAACAATCGAAATGGATGTTGACGATGTACTCGTAAATTACGGCTTTATTTCTTCACTTGGACCAATTAAAGATTGGGGATTGGAATTCGAGAAAAACTCGATTGCAGTGAATTCCAAAATGGAAACGAACATAGAAGGTATTTATGCAGTTGGTGACATTTGCACATATGAAGGAAAAGTGAAATTGATAGCGACCGGTTTTGGCGAAGCACCAATTGCTGTCAGCAACGCAAAAGTGTATTTGGATCCGAAAACTAAATTGCATACGGTGCACAGTACAACATTAATGGAAGAAAAAGAAACGAAGAAAGAAAAATCATTAGTTTAAAGTAATTTTTAACAGGAGGGGCTATCGATGGCATTATATGTAAAAGTAGACCGGGATACTTGCATTGGATGCGGAGCCTGCGGGGCAGTGGCTCCTGATATCCTTGATTATGATGAAAGAGGAATTTCTTTTAGCCTTTTGAATTTTAATGAAGGAACCATGCCAGTCTCGGAAGATCTTGTTGATGATTGGAGGATGCCTGCGATGGCTGCCCTACAAACTCAATCAAAGTGGAAGAAGAACCGTTTTGCAGCTTCTTTAAAAGACGAAGCAGTTTAGTGCCAGTGAGTGAGTTTAGGTACACACTCTGAACGCTAATGAACTCGCTTTCATTTTTTAAAACCTCGTCAATATCGGCTTTTATATAAAAAAGTAGTTGGCATGAAATTTGCAATGAATTTTAGGAGAAAACATTTTCAGGGATTTGAATGATAGAAGGGGGAATGGAAAAAATGAAAAAGTTACCAACAAATCAGACCTTGGAACACACTCTTCCATACGGTAATTATGTGAACCCGCAAATATTTGAAGAGGAAAAGAAAAAAATCTTCCAAAACAACTGGATTTTAGCCGGACATACAAGCCAAGTGGAAAAAGTTGGAGACTTCTTCACTTTTGATATAGCAGATCAGCCATTAATCATCAGCAGAGATAAAAATAATGAATTGAATGCTTTTTACAATATTTGTCCTCATAGAGGATCGAAAGTGGAAAAAAGTGAACAAGGGAATAAAAAGGTTTTCATGTGTTCTTATCACGGCTGGACATTTCAATTGAACGGAAAATTGAATAGGGCACCAAACTTTGATACAAATGAATTAGGCAACCATAGCTGCATGACACAAGTGAAGCTTGAAGTATTCCAGTCATTGATCTTCATAAATTTGAACCCAGAGGCAAGGCCGATGGCGGAAACATATGGAGAATTGATGGCCAACTTGGAAAAATACACGTTCTTGGATTCCTTGAAAAAAGTTCGCGTAACACAAAGAGTCATTGATGCCAACTGGAAAGCGGTTGTTGATAACTACCTGGAGTGTGACCATTGTACGATTGCACACCCTGAGTTTTCAAAAACCTTCGATATGAAAAATTACCACATTGATTTGTATGACAATTTTTCATGTCAATATTCCAAACTGACCAACAAAACAAATGAAGATCAAGAGGAGCACGCCAATTTCTATTGGGTATGGCCGAACTTGATGGTGAGCATCTATCCTGGAGAAGCCGGAAATATGACGACAAGCCAAATTTTGCCGCTGACTCCGGATAAATCGCTGGCTATCTATAGCTACTACTTTAAATCAGATGAAATTAATGAGGAGCAGAAAGAACTGATTCGATTCGTGGATCAGGTCAGAAAAGAAGATTTCGACCTTGTGGAGTTATTGCAAAAAGGTTTCCACACGAATGCCTTCAAATACGGAGTGTATTCTCCGACTGAGTATGCAATCAAATTTTTCCACGGCCTTTATGAAAACGCCATCAATGGTGAGTGAAAGAAGGAACTAGATAGCGGAACTCCTTCTTTTTTAAAGAAAGCAAAAAATCTCAGGAATAAGTGATTATCCGTCTTCAGGTACCAGGGGCACAAAGCTTAAGCACTCCGAATGGCAAGAATGCCTTCAGGGGTGCTCATCGTTACTGATACGACAATGGTCACATTATTTAGAAGCTTTGGGCATAAATCAAGGACTTCGATACAGGTTTAGTCATTTTGGTCATTAACTTTGTCATTACATATGACGTAAGTTTAGTACAAAAAAAATGAAAAAGTTGAAGGAGTCAGGAAGAGGACCATTTGTTTCAGGGATTGAAAGAGAAGGCTTTAAGGGAAATCTCCGTAAGACAGTGGGGATTTGTTATTTAAACCGGAGAATTCAGGATGGAGTAACCGGATTGGATTTTCCTTTAAACTAACGGAGTAAGCTTCTTAGAAATACTATTAGACATTTTGGGAGGATATTACCATGAACAATCAAACAGAATTCACAGTTGCAGATGCAATCGTAAAAGAGCTTGTACAAGCAGAAGTGGACGTAGTATACGGGATCGTTAGTATCCACAATATGCCGATTTATGACGCGATGCTGCGTGAAGGAAGCATCCGCATGGTCACTTCCCGCGGTGAAAGTGGAGCGGTCAACATGGCTGATGCCTATGCGCGTGCTACAGGGAAATTGGGCGTTGTATTAACAAGTACTGGTGCTGGGGCAGGGAACGGTGCAGGTTCATTGACAGAAACATGGAACTCCGGGACTCCGTTATTGCACATTACGGGGGAAGCGGATTCTAATTATATTGGAACGGATCAACGTTATATCCACGAAGCTAAAGACCAGTTAAAAATGATGGAGGGCGCGAACAAAACAGCTTATTTGTTGAAGCGTCCAAAGCAAATCACACCCTTTATGCGCAAAGCGATCAAAGAGGCACTGTCTGTTCCTACAGGGCCGGTAACTATTTCCATTCCAACAAATTTCCAAGCGCAAATTATTCCGCAAAATCAATTAATCGATGTGGAAACCGTTCAAAATCCAGAAGTGAAAATCAACATTCCAACTGATGTGGTTGAAAAAATTGCCACTGCAAAAAGACCGGTCATCTGGGCAGGAAATGGAGTTATTGCTTCGGGAGCATCCGAGGAACTCCAAGCGTTGGTAGATCTAATTCAGCCTGCTGTCGTTACAAGTGAATCCGGAAAAGGGTCTATCCCTGAAAATCATCCGCTTTGCATCGGCAACTTTGCGGTTACACCTCAAATGGAGGAACTATTGAAAAAATCAGATTTACTCATTAGTATCGGGGTCCGTTTCCGCGGTAGTGAAACGTATAGCTGGACGCTCCCAGTACCTGAAAATCACATTAATATCGATTTGAATCCAAATGCATTTAACCGCAATTTTGATACATTGTATACACTGGTAGGAGATGCCAAAGCAGTTTTACACGAGATTAACAGTGCTTTAAAAAATAAGGAGATTAATCCAGATGCAGCTTTTGTAGATGAAGTGAAGTCTGCCCGTCAAGCAGTTCGTGATGACCTTCGTAGCCAAATTGGGCCTTACGGAGAAGTTGCAGATATCATGCGTGAACAGCTGCCTGAGAATACGATCTTGGTGACTGACGTAACCATTCCTGGATACACTTGGGGAAATAAATTGTTCGACATTTATGAACCAAGAAATTACCTCTACATGACCGGCGGAGGTATCGGACAAGGCTTGCCAATGGCAATCGGTGCCCAAATTGGTCAACCAGAAAAGCCTGTCGTTCTTATTGCAGGAGACGGCGGATTCATGGTGAATGCTGGTGAGATGATCACTGCGATTCAAGAAGATACGCCGATTATCGTTCTATTATTCGACGATGGCGGATATGGAATCTTAAGATACTACCAAGAAGCAGCTTATGGCAGACGTACAGCTGTAGACTTGAAAAACCCAGACTTCGTCATGATGGCAAAATCTATGGGCTTCGAATCAGAGAAAGTACGCTCGGTCGATGAGTTCAAGGAAGGGTTAGCGAATGCAATCGCAAGCAAGAAACCTTATATGGTTGTAGTAGATGTAGAAGCAGTAGGAGTATTGGAATACAAAGATTCGGAGGAATACATCGCATCTTTCCGTCCCAATCACGGATAAGTTTTAGCTGATTAACCAGAGCCTATGTGTCTATTAAAAGTTAGATAGATTGGATGGCCATATGAAGTAATATGGCCATCAATTTACCATATTGGAATTATGATTCCGATGGCAATTGCGCTTGGTTACGATGCAATGACTGGTTATGCAATGGTATATCTTGGAGCGATGGCTGGGTTCCTAACAGGTATTACCAACCCATATAATGTAGGAGTTGCTCAAGGAATTGCGGAACTCGCTCTTTTTCTATGGATGGGATTACCTGGAATCCTCCCGCCAGCGTTGAATGCAATCGGGTTATTCTTTGTTCAGTTATCTCTTAACTTTTTAGTTCCTTCTGGCAGTGGGCAAGCAGCTTTAACTATGCCAATTGTCAGGTCAGTGGGAGATATGGTGGGATTAACGAGACAAACAACAGTACTCGCTTTCCGAATGGAGGATGTAGTGTCAAATATCACCTTACCTACAGGAGGATTACTATTGGGTGTCTTAACTATTGCGGGTATTCCGTATGTAACATGGATTAGATGGGTTTTTCCTTATTTCCTTCTCATAGTGAGTGTCGGAGTAATTTTCTTAATAATAGCCCAATTGATCAATTATGGACCATTTTAGGAAGCGGGAGTATTCTTGTAACAAACAATATATTTAGAAAACATAATCTGAAATATAAGGAAGGTGATGTTAATAGTGAAAGATACACTTAAACATGAATTAGATAAAATAAAGTCAAAATTATGGGAAATCAGTGATCAGATGTACAGAAACCCTGAACTCGGTGACAAGGAATTTGAATCAATGCAACTACTGACAAACTTATTGTCTGAACACGATTTTCGGATTGAAACAGGATTGGTTGACCGTCCAACTTCTTTTAAAGCTGAATTTAAAGGTGAAAAAGATGGTCCTACAATAGCCTTTTTAGCAGAATATGATGCTTTGCCTGAAATTGGCCATGGGTGCGGACATAATTTGATCGGCACGATGAGTGTGGGCGCTGGTATTATTCTTAGCAAGCTGATAAGTGAAGTAGGAGGAAGTGTTGTCGTATTAGGTACTCCGGCAGAGGAAACGAATGGTGCCAAAGTTCCGATGAGTCAAGAAGGAGTATTCGAAAGTGTAGATGTTGCGATGATTCTCCATCCTAATAATGTATCCGTTGAAAGTGGAACAACTTTGGCGGTAGATGCACTTCAATTCAAATATAAAGGAAAAGCATCACATGCAGCAACGGCTCCTGAACATGGAATTAATGCACTGGATAGTGTTATCCAACTTTTTAATGGTATAAATGCACTTCGAGAGCATTTGCCGACAGATGTTCGTGTGCACGGGATTATTTCTGAGGGTGGTCAAGCCGCGAATATTGTTCCATATTTAGCAGTCGCTCAATTTTATATTAGAGCAAAACAACGTTCCACATTAGATGAAATTGTAAAAAAAATAAAAAATATCGCAAATGGTGCTGCCCTTATGACAGGTTCTGAGCTTGAAATATCAAATTATCAAATAAGCTACGATAATATGGTTACAAATCAATATCTATCCCAAGCTTTCACTAAAAATTTACAAGAAATCATCGTTCAACCGGTTCTAACTGCTGAACATAGTAATGCATCTATTGATATGGGAAATGTAAGTCGTGTCGTACCAGCAATTCATCCATTTATTGGATTGAATGATACAGAGTTAGTATTACATACCCAGGAATTTGCTGATAGAACAGTATCAGAAGAAGGCAGTCGAGCACTTGTTAATGGTGCACTAGCATTAGCTTATACGGGATACGATGTTTTTACAGATAAAGACTTATTGGAAAATATTAAGAAAGAATTTAAAAAGAGTAAATAGTTTTTTCGCTTTTGATCGTGATAAGAATAGCTATCTCCAGCAAGCCTATCAAAAGATTGTGTAGTGTTTATTATTTTAATAGAGCGCTTACATTTGATTGCAATAAGCCAACCAAAGTCATCGATTACTACCAGGTGAGTTTAAAAGAGCCTCTTTGAGTATGAGCGTACTCAACCTTATGAATGAAAGCTTATCATTATCAGCTTTTATTGAAGAATGAAGTTGGCATGAAATTTGCATAAATTATCATTGAAAAAACTGTAGAAAACAGTGGTGTGAATTGTTAAAGCACTGTAAATGGATCACTTTCCGGAATGCGGCTATGTTGTAGAGTGTGGATATAATTGGCCAGATTGAATTTGTTGCTCGGAATCGCAGGATTGAATTATTTAAGTGCTGCAAATCAAGGGTGTATGACTGTCATCATCAGCAACACAGTCTTGATTTCGCATTTGCTAGACTGGAAGCTGACAAGTGGGGAGGAAGCAAAGTTATGACAAAAGAATTGAAACAATATATAAATGGGCAATGGGTAGAATCAAGTGACCCGGAAAAACTTAATATCATTAATCCTGCTACACAGGAAGTCATTGCTAGAGCCGCGAAAGCAACAAAAGAAGAAACAGAAGAAACAATCAAAATAGCGAAGAGAACATTTGAAAGTGGTGTCTGGTCTGACCGTTCTCCGCAAGAAAGAGCGGCGGTTTTACTTCAGATTGCTGATAAATTGCAGGAAAACATTGATGAGTTAACAGAGTTGGAAGTACAAAATAACGGAAAAACGAGAAGAGAAGCACGGTCGGATGCTGAAGAGGCCGCTAGTACATTTCGTTATTATGCAGGTCTACTTAATACGCCTAATGGCCAAACGTATGAAACCTCCGGGGATATGCAGACATTGATCGTAAAGGAACCGATAGGTGTTGCGGGATTGATTGTTCCTTGGAATTTCCCTTTATTGATGAGTGTTTGGAAGATTGCTCCAGCTTTGGCAGCAGGTAATAGCATTCTTTTAAAACCGGCAGAAATTACTCCGATGACAGCGGTAAAAGTGTTTGAGCTGATTGATGAGTCCGATTTACCAAAGGGAGTAGCTAACCTCCTTATGGGATCTGGATCGGTTGTTGGCCAGACGATTGCTGAAAGCGATGATGTGGACGTTGTTTCCTTTACTGGAAGCACAGGGGTCGGTCGCCATATCATGCAGGCCGCAACAGGCAATATGAAAAAAGTGTCCCTTGAGCTGGGAGGAAAATCTCCGAACATTATCTTTGATGATGCAGATTTGGAAACAGCCGTCGATTACTCCTTATTTGGCATTTTCATGGGTTCTGGGCAAGTTTGCTCTTCGGGAAGCCGCATTCTTGTCCAAGAGGGGATTTATGATGAATTTGTGGAAAAGTATGTAGAAAAAGCAAAAGGGATAAGAGTTGGTCCCGGAAATGACAAGCAATCCCAGATGGGAGCCATTGTCAGCGAAAAGCACTTCGAGAGCATACTAGACTACATTCGGATTGGAAAAGTAGAAGGTGCAAACCTTGCTCTGGGCGGCAATCGAATCAAGAAAGACGGTTTAGAAAAAGGATTTTTCATTGAACCTACCGTCTTCACTCATGTAACAAGTGATATGCGGATTGTCAGAGAAGAAATCTTCGGTCCTGTAGTCACCATTCAGAAATTCAAAAATGAAGAAGAGGCAATCAAGATTGCCAATGACACAGAATTTGGACTTGCGGGTGCTGTATTCTCTACAGATCAAAACAAAGCCTTGCGTGTTATCAAAAAAGTCCGGGCTGGCATCACATGGGTGAACGCCTACCACCTTACGAATATTCAAGCCCCATGGGGCGGCTATAAACAAAGTGGGATCGGCAGAAGCCTTGGTACGTATGGTTTGGGTGAATACCAGGAAACGAAACAGATTAACATTAATCTATCTCCGAAGCCGATTCATTGGTTTGAATAGAAGATTAACGAAAAGCTTGCAGGGAATCTTCTGCAAGTTTTTCATACAAGAGACTTTAATGTTGGGGTTTACTATAATAATCGATAATCCCAAAAATAGCTGAGACGTCACCTTACTTTTAAATGGAAGAGGCCATTGTGGAAGTTTCAACGTTATTATGGAACTCCCAAGGATTAGTACTGAAATAGTTTTTTTCGAGGCCAGGTAATTCATCTTTTCTTTTGGATTGAACACGTGCGGGTGAGTTTGCAGGCACTCTATGAACACAATTGCACTCACTTTCACTTTTATAAACCTTATCGGTATCCGGTTTTGTATACAAAAAAGTTTGGATGAATTTTGCAAGTATCTAAACTATAAGAGGGAGTTTTTTTGGGGAATGAGATGGCGGCAAGACTAATCGATGGACTTCCTTCTTTTTGAAAGCGCTTAAAAAGGACAGGGTGAAGAATCTCTATGTGAAAATGTGGGCGCGACCATGGTTTGCTAAAAAAATATGAGGGAGTCGTACCCGATCAAAACATGAAGTTTTTTAGAAGCGAAAGAAGAGCCGCTATGAATTTACATATAGAGGGGGTGATACATGAATTTGCTGCCTGGATTCTAAAAAATACAATCATTATGATTGCAAACTTCAGCTTAAGTTCCATGATATCTTATTAATTAACAACATTTTCATAGTGAGTATGAACGATTTAAGACATATTAAGAAGTGCATTTTTGGACATCGAAACCGGTGGATATTCCGGGTCTCTTGTTTGTTTAGAATAGCAATCTCGAAATTTTATCTTAAAGCAAGTGTCTACATGAGGCTTGCGTGTAGGTTTTACGATAGTAATAGAAGCAGTGAAAGACTAAATCTTTAGGGGGTATTGGAATGTCTAAACCATATTTAGTTGTAGAGTGGAATGATACGAAAACAGATGCACAAGGTTGGCTTGTTGTTCATAACTTCATGAAAGGCTATACAGGCGGCGGTACGAGAATGCATCCGTCAGTTACAAAAGAAGAGGTTAAAAGATTGGCCGAGGCCATGGCTTATAAGTATGTAGCTTGTGACAGCGGAACGACTGGCGGATGTAAAGCAGGTATTTCTTATGATTACAAAGCTCCGGATGCATATGCCGTATTAAGAAGATTTTTAATTGCAATGATGCCTTATATTGATATCGGCGTATCTTTGGGAAGTGATCTAGGTACTAAATATGAAGATGTACTTAAAGTCTTTAACGAATTCGGCATAGATATCCCTCTGACGAAGTCAATGAAACAAGATCCTGCTGTCCTTCAAGGGATAAAGGATTTTGATGAGCTAATGAAAACAAGAATTGACGGATTGCTTTTAAATGATGTTGTCACAGGATATGGTGTTGCATTTTCGGCAGATGAAGCTTGGAAATTTAAAAATGGTAAAGACGGTGCGAGGGTTGTCATCCAAGGCTTCGGTTGTGTAGGTGCAAGTTGCGCATTGAAATTGTCTCAATTAGGTTATAAAGTCGTCGGAATTTCGGATGCGAACTTGTTAGTCACATGTGAAGAAGGATTAGATGTTCAAAAGCTCATTGACCATAAGAATGTATACGGAGAAATGGATCAAGACTATTTTGAACCGAACTATACTGTAAGGCCCAACTCGGACTGGCTTAATGTGGACTGCGATATTCTTATCCCATGTGCATTAGAGGACGTTATTAACCATTCTAATGCTGGTACCGTAAAAGGAAGCTTGATTGTTGAAGCTGCTAATATTCCGATCTCTTCCGAAGGAGACGAAATCATCAAACAAATGGGAATTGACATCGTCAATGATTTTGTTGCGAACCTAGGTGCCATAAGATTTTATGACGCAGTTATTTTTGGACTGGTCAAACCGGATCCGCAGGCTGTGATTGATGATATTGAAAAGCTATGCCGAAAAAATACCTATCAACTATTTTCGGAAGCAAAGAAACAAAACAGGTATCAGCGAGACGTTGCTAATGAAATTTTCAAACCGGAAGTCAGCGATTTATTAGAGTTTGAGGATCCGTCCAAAAAGGTAGCTACTCGATAAGCAGTTAATAAAACGGATAATAATTTCTCCTAAATATTTCATTCTGATAGAAGAAACGGTGGGGATTGGATGAAGTCGGTACAAGGGAGTCAACCAAAAGAATTAAAACGTTCGATGAAAAGTAGACATTTATTTATGCTTTCCATAGGTGGAGTCATTGGAACTGGTCTTTTCCTAGGGTCCGGGTATGCAATCGGTGAAGCCGGACCTGTAGGGGCCATTACTGCCTATTTGGTCGGGGGCTTACTTATGTACATGGTCATGGTTTGTCTCGGAGAACTATCCGTAGTGATGCCGGTCTCGGGTTCATTTCAAGCCCATGCAGAGCGCTTTATCGGCCCCGCCTCTGGGTTTATGATCGGCTGGACTTACTGGTTGAGCTGGGCTATTTACGTAGGGCTAGAGTTTATTGCGGCTAGTTTACTGATGGCCAGATGGTTTCCAAATGTACCAGTATGGGTGTGGTGTACAGTTTTCGCCTTGCTTTTATTCGGTATAAACGCTTTGACAACAAGAAGCTTTGCGGAGACGGAATATTGGTTCTCTGCAATTAAAGTAATTGCTGTACTCTTTTTTATCGTGATTGGCGGAGCAGCGGTGTTCGGATTGGTTCCTATAAAGGGACAATCTGCCCCGCTATTTTCAAACTTTATTGGTGACGGATTATTTCCAACGGGATTCATTGGTGTGTTTATATCGATGATGACAGTCGTCTATGCGTTTATGGGTTCGGAAATTTTGGGAGTTGCAGCAGGTGAGACAGAGGATCCCGAAAAGAGTATCCCAAGAGCAATCCGGAGTATCGTCATCCGTATTTTAATTTTCTATGTACTAGCAACTTTTGTCTTATCAGCAATTGTTCCGTGGAAAAAAGCGGGTATACTCGAAAGCCCGTTTGTAACTGTATTCGATATGATCGGTATTCCTTATGCAGCTGATATTATGAACTTCGTTATTTTAACAGCAATTCTTTCCGTGGGAAATACAGGTTTGTTTGCTTGTACGAGAATCCTTTTCTCACTTTCACAAAGCGGGCAGGCTCCACGATTATTCGGAAAGGTAAACACACGCGGAATACCTATGAACGCCTTACTCGTGACTCTCGTCTTTGCCTTGCTGTCCTTGCTTACTAGTGTCATGGCAGAGGAAACATTATTTGTAGTGCTGCTTGCTATCAGTGGTGTTGGAGGGTTGGTTACGTGGATGGCGATTGCGTTAGCACAGTATAAATTCCGCAAACAGTATATTGCGTCTGGTGGAAAGTTGGAGGATTTAAAATTTAAGGTTCCTTTCTTCCCTCTAGTTCCAATTGGTTGCCTCATCATGTGCGTAGGTATAGTCGTGTTTACCGCTTTCGATCCGAAACAACAGACATCACTGTATATAGGATTCGGCTTCGTTGTAGCTTGTTATGTCTTTTACTATTTTAAATTTACCAGAAAGAATATCGATGCTACTATCCTAACAAATGGGCAACCCAATAAAACAGTATAATAGATTTTCAGGATCATCTGAAGAACTTTTAGGGGAATGAAATAAAGAAACTTAATAGGCACATAACATTAATGCCTGCTCTCCCAATTCTTCTCGGTCGTGATATTTCTATTTAATCATTGCACTTAATACCGATTGAATATTCAGATTATTATAGGGCCATTTCCCATCCATACATCCACTAACCTGTTTTGAATTGTAAGATACAACAACCATATATACATGTACGTATTCTAAATGAGGAGATGGAAGATGAAAAAGAAGATTTTTATATTAACTATTATACCTGCCTTGGGTTCACTTATTGTGGTTAATCGAGTGGAACCCTATGTACTTGGATTGCCATTTGTCCTTTTTTGGGCTATATGCTGGGTTTGTCTGACATCTTTGTTTTTGATCATTGCTAATAAACTGGATCCCTCAAATAAGGAGGAAGAAGAATTATGAATGCAGCCCTTCTAGTAATACTCTTTTTCCTAGTTTTGTGTATATGGTTAGGACTACAGGCTGGTAAAGGGAAAGAAATGAATATGGAACAGTGGTCTGTCGGGGGACGGGGTTTTGGAAGTATATTGCTGTTCTTTTTGCTAGCGGGTGAGATGTTTACTACTTATACTTTTCTAGGAGCAAGTGGTGGTGTCTATAGATCTGGTATGCCCACAGCCCTATACGCTTTTAATTGCTTCTATTTTGTAATCGCTTACTGGTTGTTGCCACCCATTTGGAAGTTTGCGAAGAAAAATAATGTCCTCTCCCAATCAGACTTCTATGAAAAAAAGTATAATAGCCCGGCTCTCGGGGTTCTAGTAGCAATAATAAGTGTTATTGCCATTATCCCGTATTTGGTGATGCAGTTAAAAGGGTTAGGAATTATTGTATCCCAAGCATCCTATGGTTCGATTTCTCCCAACATGGCGATAGTGGTAGGGGTGATTGCCGTCACAATTTATGTAACGATATCAGGGATGCATGGGGCCGCATGGACAGCGATTATTAAAGATATTCTGATCCTGGCTGTGATCGTCTTTATGGGATTTTATTTTCCTTTTCATTATTACGACGGAATACGTCCGATGTTTGAAGCAATCAATACGGAAAAAAGTGAATTTTTACTATTCCCTGAACAAGGGTTGAGTATATCATGGTTTGTTTCTGCAACGATCATGACTGCACTAGGCTTTTACATGTTTCCACATATGCTAGCGGGGGTGTTCTCGGCTAAAAGTGCTAAATCACTGCGTGTGAATGCGGGGGTAATGCCCATTTATCAGATCATTATTGTTTTTTCCTTGCTTATCGGCTTTTCCGCTATTATTCAAGTTCCAGATTTAAATGGTACAGATGCAGATTTAGCCGTGTTTAAAATGGCTAAAATGTCTTTTGATCCTTGGTTTGTTGGTGTGATTGGGGCAGCTGGAGCAATGGCCGCTCTTATCCCAAGTTCATTAATATTGACGGCAACTGCAACGATTCTTTCTAAAAACATCTATAAAGTATGGAAACCAAACACAACTGATCAACAGTTGGTAAAGTTGAGCAAAATGTTGGTGCCTGTCATTGCTTTGGTGGCACTTTACTTTACATTCAATGGCGGAAACAACATTCTTACGCTATATCTCTTGTCTTATAGTTTTATGGCACAGTTATCTCCTGCACTGATTTTTAGTCTTTGGAAAAGGAATCCTGTTACCGTTCAGGGGGCTTTTTCCGGAATGATTGTCAGTATTATGATCGTCGTATATTTAACTATTACAGAAACGTCACTTGCAACATTTTTCCCCTCCCTTCCACAAGTAATCAAGGATTTAGATATCGGATTAGCCGTATTAATTATCAATATTGTTGTAACGTTAGTTGTCAGTGCCATAACAAGAAAACAAGGTTCCACAGTGGAGGAAGACACGAATACGAAAAATCTAGTTGGATAATTGTATGAAGTAAAGAGCGAAAAAGAATAATAGGAAATTCAAGGGGGATATTGAAGGATGCGTTATTTAAATTACATTAATAGACAATGCTCTCGAATACTCGCTTATTCGCAGGATTTCAAACCACATAGTATAGGTTGCTTTAGATGAACGAAAGAGATAGGACCGTTTTGATACTCTGAGGGCAGATTGAAATAGGGGATCTATCGAAAACCCCATATTCTTACATATACTGCATGCATTCTCCACGCTGCCCCTGGAGGCTTTCCCTCCCATGTCTCAACGGGTCATAATCCTATGCCCTTTCATTCCTTCGTCATGCATATCCAAGGGGTGGAGGCTGGTTTTGCTAACGGAACGGGTCATTGCCCTTTTGTTCTATATATCCAGTACTTCGTATGTGAATGTAAATTTACGCTGTTAGTTGTTCAAGAGGGAATACCATGTCCGGTTTATAGACAGAGCCATTACGAGCAATCCCTACTAGGACACGGGCGAGTTTTCCACAAAGTTTCATGATGGATTTCATTTTCTTAATCTTCTTCACCACCAGACTCATGGTCGCAAGGAAGAGGTAACGCCGCAGGCGTGATCTTCCACGTTTGGAAAGAACAATTTGGCCTTTCCACTTCCCAGAGCTTGCTTCAGCGAGATGCAATCCTGCATGACGAAGGAGCGCATTCCCGTGAGCGAACCCACTCAGATCGGATTAGAATGATGGGAAACTTGAAAACGGTACAGAATCAGTATGGCGAAGTAAACGATAAAACGATGGAACGGAAATAGGCTGCCCCTCCCGTTGGTTAAACGAGGCAAGGCAGCCTACAAAACGTCCTTTGAAACAATCAGTTCAGTTCATCATTTTTTATTCCCGGTGACTTTCATATTTGTTCGCTTTGGTCAACTGCTTCAGGATATCAAGCTCGGTTTTGGACAGTGAGGAGCTGTTAGCGGCCTGGCAGTTTTCACGGAGTTGCTGTACCGAGCTTGCGCCTGGTACAACGGTAGCGACGCTTTGATGGGACAAAACATATTGAAGTGCCGTTTCATAAAGCTTCCTATCAGAAAGTTTGTCCTTTATTTGCGGAAGCAAATCTTTAAGTTCGTGATAGCTATAGTCAAGGTATCCATCCTCGTTTGCCTTTTCAAGCATTTTCTCACTAAGCAGCCCTTTAGCAAGCGGCCCGCGGGCGATGATGCTTATCTGATTGTTGGCCAAAAGGGATATCCACTCTTCTGGGCGGCGATCGAGTAGATTATACTGCATCATAACGGAATCAAGCTCAGACTTTTCAGTGAATTCCTTGATTACATTCGGACGAATTGAGGAAATTCCATAATATCGGATATATCCTTCTTTTTTTAGCTCTTCAAATGCTTCTGCCGTTTCTTCGATATTGTCTGAAGTGGTGCCTCCATGTAACTGATAAAGGTCGATATAATCAGTGCCCAATCGTTTTAAGCTATCTTTTACTGCCGTTTTAATATGAGCGCCAGATGGATCCCAGCTCCAGGCATCCTTATTTTCATTCCAACGGTTTCCAACCTTGGTGGCTATGTATACCTTATCGCGGACCGATTTTAAATTCTTTCCGACGATTTCTTCATTCATACCGAAATCATATAAGTCAGCAGTATCAAAATAATTGATTCCTTCATCTAAAGCGGCCTGTATGATTTCGGATGCCTGATTTTCAACAGTCCCCAATGACATGCATCCGAGCCCGATTTCAGATACTAGCATTTCTGAATTCCCTAGTTTGCGTTTTTTCATGGTATCCACTCCCTTTACATTCATTGTAAAGGAGAAATCCATTCCACTCAAAGAATTCACTTAATCCGTTTTAAAGGAGTGGGTGGCACCTGATGGTGTATGTCGGCAATCCAATCATTGATATAGACATATTGATTTTGCAATTGTTTTAGTTTTTGAATGATTTCCCAACTCTTTCCGGATAAAGTAACGCTTTTTTCCAATACGTAAACCTTCATTAAATCGCCCTCCCTCTCTATTATGGTAAAATGTATGAGGAATCATGCTGAAATTAGAACAAGGAGTGGTCAGGATGAAAAAATTTGAAGAAAAAACGCTGTCTTCGGAAAAAATCTTCACAGGAAAGGTAATCAGCCTGCAAGTGGATGATGTAGAGCTTCCTGATGGGAAAACGGGTAAACGTGAAATAGTGAAACATCCGGGAGCAGTTGCCATCATAGCTCTTACGGCAGAAAATAAAATCATCATGGTTGAACAGTACCGTAAAGCGCTGGAGAGAAGTTTGGTGGAAATCCCTGCAGGAAAGCTGGAAAAAGGCGAAGAACCGGTCCTATCGGCAAAACGGGAGCTTGAAGAGGAGACAGGTTATGAATGCGAAAAAATGGAGCACATCATATCCTTCTATACATCCCCAGGTTTCGCCGATGAATTGGTTCACCTGTATGTGGCCCACAATTTGAAAAAGAAAGAAAATGCGGCCCCGCTGGATGAAGATGAATTTGTCGAGATGATGGAACTCACGTTGGAGGAAGCCCAAACTTATATGGCTGAAGGAAAGATCCAGGATGCCAAAACGGCATATGCCGTTCAGTATCTGATGTTGAAAAAGGCGACATCATAAATGAAAGAGTTTTACGCTGATCTCCATATCCATATTGGCAGAACGAGAAGCGGAAGGGCCGTGAAAATAACAGGTGCTAAAACGTTAACCTTCAGCAATGTGCTGCAAGTGGCAAGTGAAAGGAAGGGCCTTGATCTAATCGGGATAATCGATTGCCATTCTCCTGAAATTATCGAAGAGATCGAAGCGGGAATTCAGGATGGCGAAATCACGGAAAAGATTGAAGGCGGTCTTCAATACAAGAATACAACCATCATTCCAGGCTCGGAGATAGAAATTTATGATCAGAATTGTAATGGACCAATCCATGTCCTCGCCTATTTTCCCACTTTAAAAGTGATGAAGGAATTCTCATCATGGATGAGCGGCCATGTTAAAAATATCACATTAAGCTCGCAAAGGATTTATTGTGATGGAAGAACGTTACAAAAGATGGTGAAGTCATTGGGTGGCCTGTTTATCCCGGCACATGTTTTCACCCCATTTAAAAGCTTATACGGGAAAGGGGTGCGATCCAGTCTCACTGAAGTATTAGACCCGGAGCTAATTGATGCCATCGAACTTGGTTTAAGTTCAGATACAGAAATGGTCAAGGATATCGAAGAGTTGGAATCCTATGTATTCGTGACAAATTCTGATGCGCATTCGCTTGGGAAAATCGCTCGTGAATATCAAAAAATCCAGCTTGAAGAACCAAGTTTCAATGAGTTGGCAAAAGCACTTCAAGAAAAAGAAAATCGAAAAGTAACCGTCAATTATGGTTTGAACCCCTTATTGGGAAAGTATCATCAAACCGTATGTTCAGGGTGTTTACACCAGGTATTGGGGGATAGTGAAAAATGTCCTGAGTGTGGTAATAAGTCCATTATAAAAGGGGTGTCATCCCGGATCAAAGAACTCTCCATTTCCAAAATGAACGGAAGATATGGGAGGGAAAGACCGCCATATATCCACCAAGTACCACTTGATTTCATCCCAGGCCTTGGACCTAAATCCATGGAAAAACTGCTGGTGGCATTTGGAACCGAGATGAATATCCTTCATGAAGTTACGCTTGAGCAGCTCATGGAAATCGTTCCTGAAAAATTGGCGGGCTACATCGATTCTGCAAGGAAAGGGACGCTTTCTTTTGAAGTGGGGGGCGGAGGCAAGTATGGAAAGGTCAAAAAGGAAAGCTAACCTGAAAAAAAGTCCTGACAGATGAGATGGTTAACTGTCAGGACTTTTTTTAGTATGTTGTTTTTGCATAAATTGAGGTGTCCCGCAATTCCTTGCCATCTGCACTAAGACAGTCATACCGCAAAGTTCCTTCAAAGGTATACCCTAGCTTCTCGGGAATCCGTCTGCTGGCAATATTCTTAGGGTCACAGCGGATTTCGACCCGCTTAGCACCATAATGGTAAAAAGCGAATTTGGTTAACTTCTCTATCGCTTCCGTTATGTACCCTTGTTTACTGTACCTCGTATCAATCCAATAGCCAATTTCAAATTTAGGGATATCCCAGTTAATTCGATGCAGACCAGTGGAGCCGATGAATTGGTCGTCTTCTTTCCTATAAATATGAAGTCTAATATCCTCTTTTAAAATAAAGTCCGCAAAAGCCTTCAGAACATTCCGTTCTAAAGTTTCCGAAGAGGCATCCTGATGGGCAAAGGGCAGCCACTGTTTCAATTCATATTTAGAATGGACAATGGCTTCGTAAACGTCAATGCCATCACCAGGCTGACAAGGCCTTAGATATAATCGAGGGGTTTCAATCTTCTCTGGGAAATCCATTAATATAGCTTTCATATCCTGCCTCCATATAATTAATATGGAAAATTATAACACAAATACAGTTAAAGGTGTTCTGCTGATGGGAAAGTTTTCTTAGCATAAATGAGAGAGTGAAAACATAGATTCTAGTAAGCGGAGTTGGGAGGATGAAAGATGAAAAAAAAATCTGTCGTACAAAATGCCGTAATGAAACATATTAACGAACATTCCTCATTATATGTCTTTATCACCGTGCTTTTTTTGATGGGTGTCATTTTTGGGGCAGTACTGGTGAATAGTTTGAGTTTTACCCAAAAGGAGGACTTGTTCTATTATTTATCGCAATTTTTCGGACAAGTTTCCAAAGGTGAATTTGCATCTTCGCATGATATGTTCAGCCAAAGTATTATGCATAATATAAAATATATCGGCGTCATCTGGATTCTCGGAATATCGGTCATAGGTTTGCCGGTCATCTTGGTTTTGTTATTTATAAAAGGAATGGTTGTTGGATTCACAGTCGGCTTTTTAGTCAATCAAATGGGATGGAGTGGGTTCTTATTATCGTTCGTCGCCATTCTGCCCCAAAATATATTCATAGTCCCGATATTCATCGTGATAACCGTCCTTGCCGTCTCACTATCAATGAAAATGATCAGCCGGATTTTCCTTAAGCAGGTCCGTGAGCCGCTTAAGCCGATAATATCAAGGTATATTTTCTCGTTGGTTTTGTCGGGGTTATTTTTGATAACAGCTGCTGCATTTGAAGCGTACCTATCCCCTTCTTTAATGAAAAATGTCGTAAGCTTATTGGGTAATTGATGGAAAATTGCCCTTCCCGTAACTTTTTTTATCATTAACAAGAAATCTATTTTGACAGTTTTCCCTCTTTTGATATAATGGATAAGATAGCGGCGCGGGAGGGAATATTAGGTATGGAAATAGAAAATAGAATTGATAGGATAAAAAAGCAGTTGCACTCGTCCAGCTACAAATTAACGCCTCAGCGAGAAGCGACCGTCCGCGTTTTACTTGAGCATGAAGAGGATCATTTAAGCGCAGAAGACGTTTACCTCCTTGTTAAAGAAAAGTCGCCGGAAATTGGATTGGCAACAGTTTACCGTACGCTAGAGTTGCTGACTGAATTGAAGATAGTAGATAAAATTAACTTTGGAGACGGGGTTTCCCGTTATGATTTAAGACAAGAAGGAGCTGCGCATTTCCACCATCATCTTGTTTGTGTGGAATGTGGCGCGGTAGATGAGATCCAAGAAGACCTGCTTGAAGACGTAGAAGACATTGTGGAACGCGACTGGAACTTCAAGATAAAAGACCATAGATTAACCTTTCATGGCATTTGCCATCGATGTCATGGCAAAGAAGAAAATAAAGGTGAATGAAGTCGGACCTTTTCCATTTGATGGAGAAGGTTTTTTGCATTTTTAAAAGGCTAAAAACCTATTGCGAGGCATCTCAAGAAAAATATCAGGATGAAGAATGATTTTTTTCACGTAAAGGCTGTTTTTGCTTTCTCCTTGCCGAAACACGTATAAAACTTGTCCTGTTGGGCATAGATTGATACAAAGGATCGAATGGGAGGGGAAAGATGATGAAAACATCCTTATCGCTTGTTTTGCATACGGCTAAAGTGATGATTCTCTTTGTTAGCTTCACTGTTCTTTTTTATATAGGAATGGTATGGTTGAATCAGGAATATCAAAGCTATCATCGTTATGATGAGCCCAAAGGTATGGCTGTAAAAGTATCAAAGGCAGTTGATACGGGTGATGATGCATGGCTTGAACGCTTAATGTTGTTTTATTTAAACGGGGAGTAATGAATATGGAGAATCAAATTAGGGATTTCATTCATTTTTTAACCATTGAAAAAGGACTTGCCAAGAATACGCTCGTTTCCTATGAGCGCGACTTAAGATCATATTGGAGCTATCTGAAAGATGTTGAAACCATTAACGACTGGAATGATTCACGGCGGGTGAACATCTTGCATTTTCTCGTCCATTTGAAGGATCAAGGGAAATCATCGAAGACGGTAGCGCGCCATATTGCCTCCATTCGATCTTTTCATCAATTTCTTCTAAGGGAAAAGGTAACCGATCAGGATCCGTCCATACATATAGAAACGCCAAAGCCGGAACGAAGCCTTCCAAAAGTATTAAGCATGGAAGAGGTTGAAGCATTATTGGAAGCCCCGAAGATATTGGATGAATTCGGATTGCGCGATAAGGCGATGCTGGAACTGATGTATGCGACAGGTATGCGTGTCAGTGAATTGATATCCATGGATGTGGGGGATGTCCATGGATCGATGGGGTTTGTCCGTTGCGTAGGGAAAGGAAAAAAAGAGAGGATCATTCCGATTGGGCAAACGGCATTGAGTGCCATTGAACATTACATGGAAGGGGCTCGAGGGAGATTGGCCAGCCCCAAGCACAGGACGGATTCACTTTTTTTGAATCATCATGGCAACAGGCTGACAAGACAGGGATTTTGGAAAATTCTAAAAAAACTTGTAAAATCGGCACAAATAGAAAAAGAAATTACACCACATACACTGCGTCATTCTTTCGCGACACATCTATTGATGAATGGGGCTGATTTACGTGCCGTCCAAGAAATGCTGGGTCATGCGGATATTTCGACAACTCAAATTTATACACATATTACGAACGTACGGATCAAGGATGTCTATTCAAAATTCCATCCGCGAGCTTAAAAAAATAGTAGAATGATAGAAAGGTTGTGAATTTAACTGCGAGACAGTTAAAGGGAGCAGCCTTTTTTTTATGGACCGGGCTGCAAAATGGATGCAGACGATTCTCGCGCCATCTGATGGCACTTTGTTTCATTTCGAAATATATTATTTGTCTCAATCAAGGGTAATCGTTTACAATGTAGAGAGGTCAGACTTCTGACGTTCTCGTGATTTCATTTAATTGAAGAGTATCTGAGCAGAATAAGGGTATTATAGGGAGTATAAAAAGTGATTTACTATTTTAGGAGGAATGACTCATGAAAGGAAATTCAGCGTTTAAACGTATATTTGTTGTGGTTATGGATTCAGTTGGAATTGGCGAAGCACCTGATGCCGATTTATTCGGTGATAAAGGGGCGGATACACTCGGCCATATCGCTGAAAAAATGAATGGATTGAAAATGCCGACTCTCGCAAAATTGGGTTTAGGAAATATCCGTGAAATAAAAGGGATTGATAAGGCTCAGCAACCTCTCGCATACTATACGAAAATGAAAGAAGCCTCTACAGGAAAAGATACGATGACTGGACATTGGGAAATAATGGGGTTGAATATATCCACCCCATTCCGTGTATTTCCCGATGGTTTTCCGGAATTATTAGTCAATGAACTTGAGACGAAAATGGGACGTGGAATAATTGGGAACGTCCCGGCAAGCGGAACGGAAATCATTGAAAGACTTGGTGAGGAACATATGAAAACGGGTGCGTTGATCGTATATACATCAGCTGATTCCGTTTTACAGATTGCTGCACATGAAGATATCGTTCCGATAGACGAATTATACAAGATTTGTGAAATTGCTCGTGAGGTGACAATGGCTGATGAGTTCAAGGTTGGGCGAGTGATTGCCAGACCTTTCACGGGTGAACCAGGCAGCTTCAAAAGAACGCCTAACCGTCATGATTATGCATTGAAGCCTTTTAACCGGACAGTAATGGACGAATTGAAGGATTCTGGATATGATGTTCTCGCAATCGGGAAGATCTCGGATATCTTTGATGGTGAAGGCGTCACTGAATCATTAAGGACCGTATCTAATATGGATGGAATGGATAAATTAATCCAAACGATAGAACAGGACTTCAAAGGGTTAAGTTTCCTGAACCTAGTCGACTTCGATGCTTTATACGGCCACCGCCGCGATCCAGAGGGATACGGAAAGGCATTGGAAGAATTCGATGCTCGGATGCCGGAAGTCCTTGAAAAACTGAAAGAGGATGATTTATTGATCATCACTGCCGATCACGGGAATGATCCGGTACATGAAGGAACCGATCACACACGTGAGTATGTACCATTATTAGTCTATTCCAAACAATTTACAGAAGGTGCCGAGCTCCCAATTAGAGATACATTTGCTGATATAGGGGCGACGGTCGCTGCCAATTTTGATGTCAAAATGCCTGCCTTTGGGAAAAATATATTGGGCGATATAAAATAAGGGGAGATTAAAAAGATGTTTAATAAAATAGAGACAGCTGCGTCATTTATAAAAAATAAGATTGAAGGCTCCCCGGAGATAGGACTGATTCTTGGTTCTGGACTTGGAGTATTGGCAGATGAAATTGAAAATCCCATAACGATCCCATACCACGAAATACCGGAATTTCCGGTATCGACTGTTGAAGGACACGCCGGACAGCTTGTCATTGGTCAATTAAGTGGCAAAAAAGTTGTAGCAATGCAGGGGCGTTTTCACTTTTATGAAGGATACTCCATGGAGAAAGTCACATTTCCAGTACGTGTAATGAAACTTCTTGGAGTTGAGCAGTTAATTGTAACGAATGCTGCGGGAAGCGTTAATGAAAGCTACGCACCTGGTGACTTGATGCTCATTACGGATCATATTAATTTAATGGGGGCAAACCCATTGATTGGTCCTAATGAAGAACGTTTCGGCCCTAGATTCCCTGATATGTCAGAGGCTTATAATAAAGGCCTTCGGACACAAGCTAAAAAAATAGCATCAACACTCGGGTTGGATATTAAAGAAGGTGTATATATCGGGAATTCAGGACCGACTTATGAGACACCTGCCGAAGTGAAAATGGCAAGGATCCTTGGCGGGGATGCAGTTGGAATGTCAACAGTTCCTGAAGTTATCGTAGCTAGACATAGCGGTATGAAGGTGCTAGGAATATCATGCCTTACCAATATGGCCGCAGGCATTCTGGATCAGCCTTTGTCGCATGTAGAGGTAATTGAAACAACGGAAAAAGTGAAAAGCAGTTTTCTGGAATTTGTTAAGCACATCGTTAAAGACATATAAAACGTTCCAAAAAAATACAAGTACACCTTTTTAGAAGCGGTGTCTTTAAAAAGTGGGGATTCTAATATGAGAATGGTAGATTTAATCGAGAAAAAGCGTGATGGAAAGGCTCTTTCTACTGAAGAAATACAGTTCATTATCAAAGGGTTTACCGATGGATCGATTCCGGATTATCAAATGAGTGCTTGGTCGATGGCTGTTTATTTCAAAGGGATGAATGAGCAGGAACGTGCTGATCTAACCATGGCAATGGTCGAGTCGGGCGATCAAATTGATTTATCGATGATTGAAGGAATTAAGGTCGATAAACATTCAACAGGCGGTGTGGGTGATACCACAACACTAGTACTTGGACCATTGGTTGCTGCTGTAGGTGTTCCGGTGGCAAAGATGTCAGGACGCGGCCTCGGACATACAGGCGGTACGATCGATAAGTTGGAATCTGTAAAAGGCTTTCATGTCGAAATAGAAAATGACGAGTTCATTCGACTTGTAAATAAAAATAAGATAGCTGTCATTGGGCAAAGTGGCAACCTGACCCCAGCGGACAAAAAGTTATATGCATTGCGCGATGTTACGGCTACCGTTAATAGTATCGGCTTGATTGCCGGCTCGATCATGAGTAAGAAAATCGCTGCTGGTGCAGATGCGATTGTACTCGATGTTAAAACGGGAGCAGGCGCTTTCATGAAAACTCTCGAAGATTCCGAAGAGTTAGCGCACGCGATGGTGAGCATTGGGAACAATGTGGGACGAAATACGATGGCTGTCATTTCTGATATGAGCCAACCGCTGGGTTACGCAATCGGAAATGCTTTAGAGGTGAAAGAAGCCATCGATACGCTTAAAGGGGAAGGGCCGGAAGATTTAACGGAACTTTCTTTAACGCTAGGAAGCCATATGGTATACCTTGCCAAAAAGGCAAGCTCGCTGGAAGAAGCAAGAACCCTGCTTGAAAATGCGATTAAAGATGGTTCTGCACTTAACTCATTCAAGGTCTTCCTAGAAGCGCAAGGAGGCGATGGTTCGGTTGTAGATCAGCCGGAAAAACTTCCGCAGGCTGCTCATACTTTCGAGCTGGAAGCGAAAGTGGACGGGTATGTATCGGAAATCATCGCTGATGAAGTAGGAACGGCAGCTATGCTTTTAGGAGCAGGCCGGGCGACAAAAGAATCAGAGATAGATTTGGCAGTCGGGCTGGTACTCCGTAAAAAAATCGGAGAAACCGTTGTAAAAGGTGAATCCCTTGTGACGATTTACAGTAATTTTGAAGATGTTTCAAAGGTAAAGGAAAAATTATATGAAAGCATTGCGATTTCAAAAGAGAAAGTAGAAAAACCTACTTTGATCTATAAAGAGATTATGGAATAAATTTTTTCAAAAAAAGGCCGCTCATTATTTAGAGCGGTCTTTTTGTCTGTCCCAATGAATGTTTAAAAGAGGATGCCCATGCGCAGCCTCTTTTATTTTTTTTGTTAATTTATTACTTGATATCCATTATATGATCTTAAATTCATCTTTATTTGTATAAAAATGGGTTTGATGGAAAAAATAAATCATATAAAGATTGGAGGGTATGGAGATGAAGCGGATTCTTTCTCTATTTTTAACCGTATTAGTAGCAATGGGTTTTAGCATCCCGCATACAGAAGCAGCTGAAGAAAAAGGTGTCGAGCTGGCGGCAAATGCTAAATCCGCTATTTTGATTGAACGGGATACAGGTACTGTTCTATATGACAAAAATGCAGATGTTCGCCTTTCACCGGCAAGCATGACAAAAATCATGACGATGCTGCTAATCATGGAAGCGGTCGATAAAGGCGAACTTAGCATGAAGGAGAAAATCAGGACTAGTGAGTATGCGGCATCGATGGGCGGTTCCCAGATCTTCCTCGAGCCCGGTGAAGAGATGACTACAGAACAAATGCTTAAGGGCATCTCGATTGGTTCGGCGAATGATGCATCGGTCGCGATGGCTGAACGTCTAGCTGGTTCGGAAGAAGAGTTTGTTAGGAAAATGAACAAAAAGGCGAAAGACCTCGGGTTGAAAAATACAAAGTTCCAAAACGCAACAGGCCTTCCTGTTAAAGATCATTACAGTTCGGCCCATGATATGTCGATCATGGCGAAGGAACTATTGAAATACGATACGATTACAAGGTTCACGGGTACATATGAAGATTATCTCCGTGAAAATACCGAAAAGAAATTTTGGCTTGTCAACACGAACAGATTAGTGAAATTTTACCCTGGAGTGGATGGACTGAAGACAGGATTCACAAATGAAGCGAAGTATTGTTTGACAGCAACAGCAAAAAAAGGGAATATGCGTGTCATTGCCGTCGTTTTCGGAGCCGTTTCTCCAAAGGAACGAAACGCTCAGGTCACCAAGATGTTAGATTATGCATTTTCACAATACATCACATATCCGATTTACAAACGCGGCGAGGTGTTAGGTGAAGCAAAGGTAAGTAAAGGCCACAAGAAATCCGTGGTGGGAGTGACAAGTGAACCTATTTCAGTCTTGACAGCCAAAAACGGAACGGCAAAGGATTTTACAAAAAAAATCACTATTGAAAAAGATTTGAATGCCCCCATTAAAAAAGGTGATCAAATTGGAACGCTTGAATTGAAGAAAAAGGGTAAGGTTTATGTCGAATCTCCGATTGTCGCAAAGGAAACTGTTGAAAATGCCAGTTGGTGGCAATTGTATAAAAGGGCTTTCGGCATGTTTACCCAAGCCAAATAGAATAAATTGTCGCAATGCCTGTTAATCTTACTAATTTAGGCGAAACACCACTAGTTTTGCCTGTAAGAAGGAATTGGCAGGTGAAAAAGAGAATTTGACTCCTTATAAGACAGTGAAGGAGGCTGTATATAGTGAGTCTTACGATTAATATGGAGGCGAAAAACCGCGTATTGTGCATTCGTCTCAAAGGTGATTTAGATCATCATACAGCAGAAAAATTGAAAAACCAGGCAGAGGCAGCTATTCAAAAGCATAACATCAAGCATATTATCCTTAACATGGAAGAATTGCATTTTATGGACAGTTCAGGGCTCGGAGTTATTTTAGGGCGGTATAAGCAGGTAAACAAAAAGCAAGGTGAAATGGTGGTCTGTGCAATTTCTCCAGCGGTAAAGCGGTTATTTGAGATGTCAGGGTTGTTTAAAATTGTTAAAATGGAACTATCCGAAAAAAACGCTTTGCAAAGACTGGGGGTTGCCTAAGATGAAAAATAAAATGGAAACAAAATTTTCTGCACTAAGCCAAAATGAATCTTTTGCAAGGGTAACTGTTGCGGCTTTCATTGCCCAATTGGACCCGACGATGGATGAATTGACAGAGATCAAGACTGTCGTGTCAGAGGCCGTTACGAATTCGATTATCCATGGGTATGAGAGTGACCCGGAAGGCTGGGTCTACATTTCAGTGGTCATCGAAGGCGATACTGTGGAATTGACCATCCGTGATGAAGGACTGGGCATTGAGGACGTCGAGGAGGCTAAACAGCCGTTATTTACGACAAAACCCGAACTTGAACGTTCCGGTATGGGATTTACCATCATGGAAAACTTCATGGATGAAATCAATATAATTTCCCATAAGGGCGAAGGTACGATCATTCGATTAAAAAAGCACTTAACTACAAGTAGAGCTTTGTGCAATTAAGGGAGACTTGCATATGGATGTGGAGGTTAAAAACCAGAAGAGCAAGAAAGGACAGCCCCATTTAAAAGATGAGGAATTACGGAATTTAATCCAACGCAGCCAGAGCGGTGACCAAGATGCAAGGAACCTGATTGTCAATAGCAATCTTAGGCTTGTATGGTCAGTCGTGCAAAGATTCCTCAATCGAGGTTATGAACCGGACGACCTTTATCAAATAGGCTGTATTGGCTTGTTGAAGTCCGTGGATAAATTTGACTTATCGTTTGAAGTGAAATTCTCAACGTATGCTGTACCAATGATCATTGGTGAAATCCAACGTTTTATCCGTGATGACGGAACGGTTAAGGTAAGCCGGTCTTTAAAGGAAATGGCGAATAAAATTCGCAGGGCCAAGGAGGAGCTTTCAAAGACGTATGGCCGCGTTCCGACTGTCAATGAATTGGCGGAACACCTTGAGCTGTCGCCAGAGGAGATCATCATGGCCCAAGAAGCTAGCAGAAGCCCTTCATCCATCCATGAAACGGTTTACGAAAATGATGGAGATCCCATTACTCTTCTTGACCAGATTGCCGATCATAACGAAACATCTTGGTTTGATCAAATCGCTTTGAAAGAAGCCATACATGAATTGAATGAGCGCGAAAGGCTGATTGTTTTCCTGAGGTATTATAAAGATCAGACGCAATCGGAAGTAGCGGCAAGGCTTGGTATTTCCCAAGTTCAGGTGTCAAGGCTGGAAAAGAAGATTCTTCAGCAAATGAAAAACCACATGAATCAGTGATTCATGTGGTTTTTTTTTTGCTGGAGATAAATCTTGTTTTTAGGAAAAAGTAATAATAATTCCCTCAGTGATCCGGGTAGATAAAAATGAAAATATGAGTGGATTCATTTTTTAGTTGAATTTAGAATTAAAAACGAATATTATAGTAAAGGTCGCGTTTTTCATTCGCCTTTTTATCTTTCTTTCAACGAATAATTGATAAGGAAAAGCGTTGATGCAGTACAATTTTAGGACACCTTGTCTTTACGTGCAAACGGTTGTCGGTGTTTCCTTTAGATCTGGAGGTCTAAATATGTTTATGGAAAAGTTTTTCTCCCTGAAAGAAAATGGGACGGATGTCCGTACAGAAGTCATGGCGGGTGTTACGACATTTTTAACTATGGTTTATATCCTTATTGTGAATCCGGCTTTATTGTCTTCAATCGGAATTCCATTTGAACAGGTTTTCATGGCAACAGTCATATCAGCGGTGATGGGTACCCTTATCATGGGGCTGGTAGCAAAATACCCGATTGCAATAGCGCCAGGGATGGGTTTGAATGCTTATTTCGCCAGCGTAGTGGGGGCTCAGGGCCTCTCATATCAGACCGTATTCGGTACGGTTTTCATAGCAGGTTTGCTATTTCTATTAATTAGCGTGACAAGCTTGCGTAAAATGATAATTGATGCGATTCCTAACTCATTAAAATATGGAATCACATCCGGAATTGGTTTATTCATTGCGTTCATCGGATTGAAAAACGCTGGAATCGTTGTACCTAATGAATCAACGATGGTGACTCTTGGCGATTTGCATCAGCCTGGAACCGTTTTAGCGTTAGCAGGCTTATTCATTACCTTGATTTTTATGGCCCGTAATATTAAAGGGGCAATTTTTATTGGTATGATCATTACGGCAATCATTGGCTACTTTATCGGTTTGCTCAACTTTGATGGAGTCTTATCTGTACCTCCAACACCGGTATTTTTCGATATCGATATTGCCGGGGTCTTCACGCATTCTTTATATTCAGTTGTGTTCGCCTTTTTACTTGTGACGATCTTTGATACGACAGGTACCTTGATTGGCGTGACGGAACAGGCAGGATTAACGAAGGATGGGAAAATCCCTCGTGCAAAGAAAGCATTTTTAGGTGATGCGATTGCGACGACTGTCGGCTCGATGTTTGGAACAAGTCCTTCAACAGCTTACGTTGAATCGAGCACAGGAGTGGCCGCAGGCGGACGTACTGGGTTAACTGCTACTGTTGTGGCAATCCTATTCGCTGTATCGATTTTCTTTTCTCCATTAATATCGGCAATTTCTTCAGTTCAAGCAATCACAGCTCCCGTATTGATCATCGTAGGATGTTTTATGATGGAAGGCCTGGCTAAAGTCAATTGGAAAATTTTCGATGAAGCATTTCCGGCATTTGCGATTATTTTAACGATGCCGCTTACTTCAAGCATATCTACAGGGATTGCGATCGGATTCATAACATATCCACTTATGAAGGTATTCAGCGGAAAAGGAAAAACGGTACATCCGCTCATTTATATTTTTGGATTGATATTTTTGGTTCAGCTGATTTTCTTCCCCACTCATTAATTTATGAATGAAAATCAAAAAGACACGCTGTCGTTGCAGCGTGTCTTTTTTTTGTTATCAATTAGTAATATCTGGACATGGGTCACTTCCTGCATTTTCAATCTGTTTCCAATCCATACTACTAGCATAAGGAAATAAAAGGTCGGGATGTGATGGAAGTGGCAGTTGTATATATCAGGATGAGGAACCGTGTACAAGTAAATGGAAATCAAACGGTGAGGATAAAAGATATTGCAAGGATAATCGGACCTGAAGAAGTGATTCAAATAATCGAGGACATCATATTATTAACGGTCAAGAAGGAAGATAAGAATATTATTGTCATTGATTTGGCTCAAGTTATCATGGCCATTCGCAAAATGGATCCAACTATTGAAGTGGAGACATTCGGGCCCTCCCAAACGATCATCGAAGTCATTCTCTCGAAAAAGAAAATGTCATTCCTAACTTTCGCCTTAGTCTGGTTCCTGTTGTTTGTCGGCGGCGGGATGACTATCATGAATTTTCATGTGGATGTAAGTATGGGGGAAGTACACCAAAAAATCTTTACTATTATAACGGGAAAAGTGGAAGAAAAGCCGTTGCTGATCCAAATCCCATATAGTTTCGGCCTTGGTATAGGCATGATCTTATTTTTTAATCACTTTTTTAAAAAACGCTTCAATGAGGAACCTAGTCCGCTCGAGGTTGAAATGTTCAACTATCAGCAGGATTTGGACAATTATGTAACCATGAATGAAAATAGGGAGAACGTGCGCCATCTTGATGACAGGTAAAATTATCTTCGGAATCTTTGTCGGTTTAGCTGGAGGTTTCGCGACAGGTGCCGGTTTTGTAGCGTTTTTAACTGTACTTGGTGTGATTCCGAGACTGACTCAGCTGACAAAAACAATGAAAATGATTCATTTCTACGAAGGGGCCATCATTGCCGGCGTTGTCGCAGGAACATGGTTCGGATTACAGGAAACGGAACTTGCCCTCCCGAAACTTTTGTTAATTCCGATCGGCTTGGCAGACGGGATCTTTAATGGGATGCTTGCTGCTGCCTTAACTGAAGTCCTGAATGTATTTCCGATTCTGTCTAAGCGAATCGGTATTCAAGAGAAAATCATTTATCTGTTAATGGCACTCGTATTGGGGAAAATAGTCGGATCATTATTCCAATGGATTTATTTTGGCGATTTATAAGTTTATGAGGTAACTATTCCTGATGATGAAAGGTAGGCCCAAGATGGTGACCAAACGAAAAGTGATATTGATTACGGATGGAGATGAGTATGCTAAACGGGCTGTCGAGCTTGTGGCCAAGGAAATTGGGGGAAGATGTATCTCCATGTCCCAAGGTAATCCATCACGATATACTGGCTTGGAGCTTGTTGAATTAATAAAAAAGGCAAAGTATGATCCCATATTGGTCATGTTTGATGATAGCGGTTTTATCGGTGAAGGATCAGGCGAACAGGCAATGAAGGTAGTTGCCGGACATCCTGATATTAATGTCCTTGGCGTGATAGCGGTCGCTTCAAAGACTAGAAGGGAAGAATGGACCAAGGTGGATATCTGTATTGACCGGGATGGTAATTTGACACCGAACGGGGTGGATAAATACGGTGCTGAGGAATTTGAACTGGGCAAGATTACAGGAGATACAGTGTATTGCATCGATCAATTACAAGTTCCCATAGTTGTAGGGATAGGGGATATCGGAAAAATGTCCCATCAGGATGATTTTAAAAGAGGAGCACCGATCACGAAGTTAGCGGTCGAAATCATATTGGAAAGGAGTGGTCATGATGACTTCAGAAAAACCTCGAAACATGAAACCGATTCCGAATAGGGTAACGGAAGTTGACGCGTATATGAAAGAGAAAGTAGGTCTGGGCGTCAGCTTCGATTTAGGAGTAAGAAGGGTAAAGGTCTTAAGAAAAGATGTTCATCTTTACTATATAAACGGCCTGACGGATACCGAGTACATCATTGGAATTCTGGACTCGCTAATCCATAATAAGAATTCTGATATCATGAGTGGAAAAGTTTTTGATGTAATCAAAGGCTTGCTCGTACACCAATCGGTTGAAGAATTAACGACGATGGATGAGCTGGTTGATAAGGTATTATCAGGATTAATAGTCATCGTTGTCGATGGCAAACCAATAGGATTGGTTGTTGATGTCAGGAGTTATCCCGGAAGACAGCCAGTTGAACCCGATACGGAAAAAGTCGTCCGTGGATCCAGGGATGGTTTTGTCGAAAACATCATCATTAATACAGCGATAACAAGAAGAAGAATCCGGGATGAAAAATTACGATTTGAAATGCTGCACGTAGGGGAGCGTTCGAAAACGGATATATCCATCGGCTACATAGAAGATATTGCCGATCCTGATTTAATAGATATCGTTCGTAAGGAATTGAATAGCATTGAGGTTGATGGCATAACGATGGCTGATAAAACGATCGAAGAGTTCATCGTCAAGCAAGGATATAACCCATACCCGCTTGTAAGGTATACGGAACGGGCTGATGTAGCGGCAACACATTTACTTGAGGGTCATGTCCTGATTTATGTGGATACGTCACCGAGTGTCATCATTACTCCGTCCACTCTTTTCCATCACATGCAGCATGCTGAGGAGTATCGGCAGGCACCTGCTGTTGGAACGTTGGTGCGCTGGACACGTTTTCTAGGGATATTCGTTTCGTTATATTTGTTGCCGATATGGTTATTGTTTGCTTTGGAACCATCGCTTTTACCGGATAAGTTAGAGTTTATCGGACCAAATGATAAAACGCATATACCAACTTTGGTCCAAATCTTCATTTCCGATATAGGAATAGAATTCTTAAGGATGGCAGCCGTTCATACCCCGACCCCGCTTTCTACGGCAATGGGCTTGGTTGCGGCAGTTTTGATTGGACAGATAGCGATAGATGTTGGCCTATTTGTTCCTGAAGTGGTTCTCTATGCTTCCGTAGCGGCAATCGGCACTTTTGTCACTCCAAGTTTAGAATTGGGGGTTGCGAATAAAATTTCCCGTTTAGTATTGCTAGTGTTGGTTGCTATCTTTAAAGTGCCTGGCTTAATCATAGGCATCACACTCTACATTATTTTGCTTACTAGTATAAAAACGTTAAATACACCTTATTTATGGCCGCTTATCCCCTTTCAGCCAAAGGGAATGTCACATATTCTATTAAGAAGACCTTATCCAGGAGCTGCGGAGCGTCCTAGTATTGTGCATCCCCAGGATAAATATAGGCAGCCGAGAAAATCTTAAGGTTGATGTTGTCGAAAAGTTGTGGTAATTTAATTTTATTCGGAAAAAGCGGTAAAGTTAAGGCTTCACAAAGAGATAGGGCGCTTATGGCTCTTTGAAGTTAAACCAATCTGTCTTTCCCTTCGAACTACGAAGCAGTCATAGAGAACAATATCCAATGGGATAATCGATTGATTCGGATGAGGCTTGTTCATATAGACACCTCTTTTTAACTTGCATGAGGGTTGCTTTATTTGAGGCTGCCTCATTTCTTATCAATCTTTAGTTTTAAGTCAGGAAGGTGAGGCTATCATGCATTTGTACGGAACCAGTGGTGTCAATGAACGTGGACATCTGGAGATTGGCGGAGTGGACACGATCGAACTGATCGAACAATTTGGCACTCCATTATATGTTTATGATGTAGAGCTAATTCGTGAACGGGCAAGAGGGTTCAAGAGAACTTTTGAAGAATTGGGGATCTCAGCCCAAGTTGCATACGCAAGTAAGGCTTTCTCTTCGATTGCCATGATTCAGTTGGCTGATCAAGAAGGGCTTTCTCTCGATGTTGTCTCAGCGGGGGAATTGTATACGGCAATTAAGGCAAGTTTCCCAACTGAACGCATTCACTTTCATGGAAATAACAAAAGTGAAGAAGAGCTGCATATGGCTTTGGATTATGAAATTGGCTGTATAGTAGTCGATAATTTTTCAGAGTTGGCACTTTTGGAAGAAGTTTGTACAAGCCGTGAACAAAAGGTGAAAATCCTTCTTCGTGTAACACCAGGAATTGAAGCCCATACGCATGATTATATCTTGACAGGGCAAGAGGATTCGAAATTTGGTTTTGATCTTATTAACGGACAGGCGGAAAGCGCTCTTCGACAAGCGCTGAAAAGCGAGTTTCTGGAAGTGCTGGGACTCCACTGCCATATCGGTTCCCAGATCTTTCAAACGACCGGTTTCCTTCTGGCTGCCCAAAAAATTATCGGCAAGTTAAATGAATGGCATGGTTCGATAGGGTTTCAACCAAAGGTATTGAATCTCGGAGGGGGATTCGGAATTCGGTATACACAAGAGGACGACCCGCTTCCGGCATCTCAATATGTAGAAGAAATCGTTAGGGAAGTACAGAACCTGATTGCTGACTCTGATTTAGTGATGCCTGAAATCTGGATTGAACCTGGCCGTTCATTAGTCGGAGACGCCGGGGTGACCTTGTATAAGGTCGGTTCTGAAAAGGAAGTGCCTAATGTCCGTAAATATATTGCCGTTGACGGGGGCATGAGTGATAACATACGTCCAGCTCTTTATGAAGCGAAGTATGACGCAATTCTTGCAAACCGCCCACTTGACCCTGTAGAAGAGACAGTGTCCATTGCTGGGAAATGCTGCGAAAGCGGAGATATGTTGATTTGGGATTTACCATTGCCAAAAGCCGGACGCGGTGATGTCTTGGCAGTCTTTTGTACAGGGGCATATGGATATTCCATGTCGAATAATTACAATCGGATTCCGAGACCGGCTGTCGTCTTTGCCGAAAAAGGAGAAGCCCGATTGGTCATCAAACGTGAGACGTATGAAGATCTTATCCATTTGGATTTGGCCCTTCATGAAGCGGCCGTCGTCAATAAAGAATAAAAAAAGGATGGCATCGGCCATCCTTTTTTTATTCAAATCAGCTGAAAAAAGATTTGATCGCGTCTATTAAACTGCTGAAGACTTCTTTCAATTTATCTAAGAATGATTGACCCTCTTCGGACTCAAGAAAATTGGAAAGCTTATCTTTGGCGGCAGTAAGCTGATCCCCGACAGAGTTCCAATCAATATTCAATTCTTTTAGTTTATTGAATAAATCAATTAAACTTTGAACTTGATTATCATTTAAGGCAATTCCCAGTTCTTTTGCTGAAGACTCGACAACATCGCGGACCTCTTCAGTGTTGGCCGGAGGATTTTCAGCCATTTCTTCTTTGATTTTCGTTACCAGTGCAGAGGCTTCCTCTGTACCGATTTCATCACCCAATTTAGCTGTTTTTACCATTTCTTCATTCGCTGCCTGCTTCACATCTTCCGGAATCTTCTTGTCTGAAGAGATTTCATAGGCTTTAATGACCCCTGTCAAAGCTGCTGTACCGGAAACGGGTATAGGTGCGGTGACATAAACGGTAGCATCTTTTACTCCAGCAGTTGCCAATGCGTTGATATACATTTCGTCTGTGACCCAGTTAATGTTTTTCGACTCCAGTTTAAGTCCAGTGCCTTTTTCCTCCAAAGTAATGGCAGAGGATGAAATAGCTTTTGTACCAATCAGCCGGCTGGCGATATAGTCTCCTAAGTATTCATGTTCCTCCGCATTTGTAACCGTTAGAACCTCAACATTATTAGGGGCTTTCATTTCAGACAAAACCATATTTTTTTGTTCATTTGTCAAATTTTCTCCTAGTGTGACGGTCATTTCACCAACAGCTGCATCTGCAAAAGCTTTATATGGCAATAATAGACATAAAAAAATGGTTAAAAAGACCCATTTATTCGTTTTTTTCATGATAATCCTCCTTAACTTTTCCTGCTGAATTGAGATCTTTCATTAAAAGAGCGGCGTTTTAAATAAAGATTCATAGTATTTGACGAAACAAAGGATAAAAAGGATACATATTTTCCTGAAAAATATTTATATAGCACAAAATAGCTATAGCTCTTTCAAAGGAGGAAGTGATTGCATCTTGTCTTTTATACCTATTATGCACTCTATGAATCTAAGGCCACTTTACCAATGTAGTAAAATCGAAGCAAGATTGCAAGGATATTTGTCAGATTGTGTTAAGTTATAGTAGAATGAATTCGTTATTTAAATATTTGGACCATTCATAAAAGGAGTATGGGATGAGGAAAAGCAATAAAACTCTTTTACTTATGATGCTTATTATCGCTTTGATGTGGGGAATCATATATTGGCTGTTTATCGCTTAGCACATAGCACATCGATAAATCAAGTGCTGAAAGTGATGTTGAAACGAACGAATTTTTTATGTATGATGGAAATGTTATATGTGAGCTTATTATTCTAAGCGAATTAATTAGAAACAGGTAGATAATAAAAACGTTATTTAGTAACGAGGGATATTATGTTGATTAAGTATAAGAAAAGTTATGAGAAGTTTGCCATGGGATTATTATCTTTCATGCCAAATGAAAAAGAGATAAAAACGCTTCGGAATACGATGAAGAATTATGAAACGGATGAAAACCTACAGCTGTTCTTATGGAAAGATGAAGAGATTACGGGCTTGATCGGAATAGAAATCTCTCCAACCCACATTGAGATACAGCATATATCTGTAAATCCATCCTTTCGGAAGCAAGGTATCGGTAAAACGATGGTAAGGGCCATCAAGGAGCAATATCCTGATAAAGAACTAAAAGCAAATGAGTTTACGGAAAGCTTTCTTGACAGGTGTGAAGAAGTCTAATATGAAAGTGGGAATGGAGGATCACCTTTAAGGGCGGTCCTCCATTCCTGTTTTTCGAAGGGATAGCTGCCGAGCCCTTTCAGAAATGACATCCGAACGGTCGCGCAATAAATGTTTATCAACAATTGATAAATTAGCCATGTCGCTACCTTCGCCCCATATGTACCCTTCCTGCAAACACATGGATTGGCATTTTTCGATCAACCCTTGATCCGCTATCGGAAGATTAATGCTTTCATATGGCTTTTGGGATAGCATCCGTTCATGTGTGTCCTCGAGCAATTTGAACAGTTTTTCTGGATCGAGCCCCAATTTCAGGAGCTCGGCTTGTTTAGAGTGGAGATTTGCAAGGGCTTTAGCAAGTGTCCTTGCAGCCCCTTTTTTGTTTTCCCTGCGATCATGGTATAGGGCAACCGCAATTTGGATGAGCCCGACCCAGTGGGAGTCACGTTCTTTTGGAGCGGTTTCCTTCCAATATTCTTCAAGAATTTCATGACATTCGAAGTAATCCCTTGTTCCATGGAAATGGACAAGGAAAGAAAGGTAGTCTTCCGCGTAATTCAATACGAGCACCCCTTTTGTTTGATGAAATCATCCAAGGTAAGGCTAAAAGCCATTTTCCATAGCTAGATATCCGCCATGTATCCACCCTAAGTTTAGCATAGAATTTTTTCTTGGAAAATAAAGAAAGCCGATTGCAAGGCAATCAGCTTGACTCATAAGTCAATTAACACCAACTAGCACCGACGATAATTAATAAAATGAACAATACTACAATAAACGCGAAACCGCCGCCGTGCCCAAAACCACCTGCACCCATAATAAGTACCTCCTTTGTTCTGCTGTTCTTACATTTCTAGACTATGTAGGATTTGAGAATGTGATTGGGCATTGACCCAATTTCACAAATCCCTTTTAAGAACTTTTCTAAGGTCCTAAATTATTATTATTGGATAAAGGGCGGCAATCCACTATACTTGATTAGTAAAAGAAATAGGCCTATTATCGGCCAATTAGATTTAAATGGGGTAATTTAATGGGTTATAATATAAAAATTGACGCTTTCGAAGGTCCGATGGATTTACTCCTGCATTTGATTAATCGCCTTGAAATAGACATCTACGATATTCCGATGGCTGATATTACAGATCAATACCTAGGATACATCCATACGATGCAGCACCTGGAATTGGATGTGGCCAGCGAATATTTGGTGATGGCTGCAACACTGCTTGCCATCAAGAGTAAAATGCTGCTTCCAAAGCATGAAGATGAACAATTGATTGATGAAGATGGAGAAATATTTGAAGAAGACCCACGGGATGAGCTTGTGGAGAAACTATTAGAATATAAAAAGTATAAGTATGCAGCTGAAGAGTTTAAAGGGATGGAAGAAGAACGCAGCCTGATGTTCACTAAACCCCCAAGTGATTTATCTGTATATGTTAAAGAAGCGGAAAGTGATAAACAAGAGTTGAATATAAGTCTATACGATATGCTCGGAGCTCTGCAAAAACTGCTCCGAAGGCAAAAAATACAAAAGCCGCTTTACACGAAAGTAACGAAACAAGAGATATCGATAGAAAAACGAATGGATGAAATCATGATTGAGTTACAATCAATTAAAGGGAAGAAAAGTTTTTTTGAACTGTTTTCGCTTCCGGTTAAAGAGCATATCGTCATCACTTTTATGGCAGTACTGGAATTAATGAAACTAAATGAAATCATCGTTGAACAGGAAGATAATTTTTCGGAAATCATGATTGCTGCTAAGGAAGGTGTAGAGCAAGTTGGAAGTTATTAATTGGAAAGGGATTCTTGAGGCATTATTGTTTGCAACAGGAGATGAAGGACTCTCCGTCAAACAAATTGCCTCTGTCCTTGAAATTACGGAATATCAAGCAAGAGACATCGTTGAAAGTTTAAAGGAAGAATATATATCGGATGTACGCGGGATTCAGGTGATTGAAATAGCGGGTGTTTATCAAATGACGACAAAAAAAGCACACTCGGATTACCTGAAAAGACTGGTGGAAACGACAAGCACACAAGGTTTGTCACAGGCAGCTTTGGAAACACTCGCCATCATTGCCTATAAGCAGCCGATTACTAGAGCTGAAATTGATGAAATTCGCGGGGTCAAAACGGAACGCCCCATCCATACACTTGTCACGAAAGTCTTAATAAAAGAGGTAGGACGTGCTGAAGGATCCGGCCGGGCTTATTTATATGGGACAACAAAAGAGTTTTTGGATTACTTCGGCCTGAATTCCATAGATGAATTACCGCCGCTCGCGGATAATTCGGATGATAGCTTTGAAAATGGTGAAGCCGATCTGTTTTTTGAAAAATTTCAGCAAACAATCGAATAACATTTTTTCCTGAATTGTGATAATATAGAAAAAAATGAATGCGGGGGGATTGCGGGTGCGAATTGTGGCATGCAATGGATTTGGGCTTGAAAAGGAAAAGTCAAATTCACCTGAGGACTTCTTTAATCGATCCGTTATACAATACATAAAGGATGGAGAAGAAAAGACGCTGAATGTACTGTATCTTCGCTATTTTGATGAGATGGTCACTCTTTGGACCCCATATCCCGCCAATCCTCTATTCAAAAGCCCTAACCGGGATATTTATATGGCCGATATCATTGCCATGGTCTGTCTGCTCAAAGACCCGAGCCTGGTTAACCGAAAACGTATATATATAAATGCAGAAAAAGAGCTGGCTGGTTATTTCGAAAATATAGATTTTGAAAAATTGGAGAAAGTGTTTATATCTATTGACCAAGCTAAACCATATGATATAGAATCACATGTTGACTATTATATTCAATCTTAATCATTTTGAGGAGGGTTCACGGTTGGGGAATACATTGGTAAAATCTCAGCTTGAGGATGTAAAAGGGTTTTTAGAAACGACAGTGGCTCAACTAGAAGAATTTATAAATGAGACGACCTATTCTAAGCTGCAAGAGGAAAAAAGCGGGGATGAAACCTATTATAAAGGGATCCTTTCTAGTTTAAGAAGAATGCTTGTAAGTTGTGAAGAGGGCTTGGAGGCTTGCCAAATCGTTCTGAAAAATGATGTTTTCAATAAAGCTGCAGCTGAAAAGACGCTTTATAGAGTTTATCATCAATGTATCGAAGAATACTTTTCCCCAAAATCAGATCGGTGGTTTGAGGACAGCAGATCTGCCTATACAGGAAAAAACTCGATTAAATTTCACCAAAGTGTACCTGACAGCATAATCTCCATTCTGAAGGCCGTGGAAAGTGGATTCCAGACCATGCGTGAAGAATTGGAGTTTTATGAAACGGATTACCGGACGAAAATGTTACAGTCAAGATAGAGAAGCAGCTAGGCTTAACAGGCCTAGCTGTTTTTTTAGCTATAAATGGAATCTCCGCTTAATCGAAACATAAAATACTTTGATGATTAAAAGTGCATGAAGGTTAAGAGGAGGTTCGAAGATGTCTGATGTAGAAGAGTATGCAAAAGACGTAAGTGAATGGGTTGATGGAGTCATGGAATATCTTGAGAAGATCGATATCACCGATTCGCAATTGTTGTCAAACATTGAACGACTTTCCCAGTTGACAAAAGGTTTGAATGAGGAAGAAATGGATGATGAGGATATGGTCCTGATTGAGGAAGAGATGGCACGGGTATACCAAGAAATTGAAGAACTCGCTAGAGAATTCAGTATACAGGAAAGGCAATCAGTGCCGATTGGGAGGCATACACTTCCGCCATTACCTTATGCCTATGAAGCGTTGGAACCGACGATTTCAAGGGAAATAATGTTTCTGCACCATGATAAGCATCATCAAGCATATGTCGATGGGCTGAATAAAGCGGAATTGATGATGCAAAAAGCGAGGGAGACGAAAGATTTTTCCTTGTTGAAGCATTGGGAAAAGGAAGCAGCTTTTCATGGGTCAGGCCATTATCTCCATACGCTGTTTTGGGAAGTGATGATTCCAGGAGGAGGCGGACAGCCAAAGGGAGATTTACTTAAACAGATTGAGAAGGATTTTGGAAGCTTTGCAGCGTTTAAAAGTCATTTTAGTGAAGCGGCCAAACAGGTAGTAGGTGTTGGCTGGGCGATTTTAGTCTGGGTTCCACGTGCGCGGCGGCTAGAAATACTTCAATCGGAATTGCATATGGTGTTGACCCAGTGGGATACGATCCCAATCCTTGTTCTTGATGTATGGGAACATGCTTATTACCTGCAATATAAAAATAATCGGGCAGGGTATGTGGACAAATGGTGGGACGTTGTAAACTGGCCGCAAACAGCGGTAAGGTTCACAGAAGCGAAGAAGCTTATTTGGAAAAAACAATAATTGATAAAATAAAGAAATGTCTAAGGAAAACCAATTCGCAGACGAGCCGTGATGGTTCGTTTTTTTTTGTCAGAAAATCCTGTATTAAGAATCTTTTAGGGAAAATATGGCAATGATATAAAGGGATGACTGACAATTTTATTTGAAACGGCCATTGATTCTCATTTGAACATTTTTATTTGATTGGAAAGGGGATGATATCAATTTCTGAAATAATGAGCATGTGTCTTGTTTTTAACCTTAAAATAACATTTAAAATGTGTTAAAGAGGCGATTTTGAAGTGACATGGGTTTTTTAAAATAATTAATTTATATCAATATAAAAACTGTGACTAATTTGTGAACTTGAAAATTATTAAGGTATATTTATTGACTAATTTCTATTTAATAATTACTATAAATAGGAGCATATAAAAAAATAGCTATTGGAGGAATTTATTATGTCATTGATCAATAAACAAGTTGAAGATTTTAAAGTACAAGCTTACCATGCAGGAGAATTCAAAGAAGTTACACTTGAAGATGTTAAAGGAAAATGGGCAGTATTCTTTTTCTATCCAGCTGACTTCTCATTCGTATGTCCAACTGAATTAGCTGATCTTCAAGATAATTATGAAACATTCAAGGAAATTGGTTGTGAAGTTTACTCAGTTTCAACAGATACTCATTTCAGCCACAAAGGCTGGGCTGATGCTACTGATACAATCGGTAAAATTCAATATCCAATGTTAGCTGACCCAGCAAACGTTTTATCCCGTCAATTCGGTGTATTAATCGAAGAGGATGGATTGGCTCTACGCGGAACTTTCATCGTAAATCCAGAAGGACAAATTAAAGCATACGAAGTTAATGACTTAGGGATTGGCCGTAATGCAGAAGAACTTGTGAGAAAAGTTCAAGCTGCACAATTCGTAGCAGAACACGGAGATAAAGTTTGCCCTGCAAAATGGACTCCAGGTGAAGCTACTCTTGAACCAAGCCTAGACCTTGTAGGTAAACTTTAATTTTTAATGGGATGATCCATTTCTTTGATTAATGGATATATCCAGCAATTGATTACGATTACTGGGACAATTCGTCCGACAAGATCTAATGACAAAAGGCACTTACCTAAAATAAGTGCCTTTTGTTTTTCAAAATAATCAGTTTAGCACGCATTTTCTTTCAGCAAGGAGAACAAATATGAAAAAAATATATGATTTATTAATTATTGGCGGCGGTCCTGCAGGCCTCTCAGCGGGCGTTTATGCAGGAAGAGCTAAACTAAAGACAATAATTCTTGAAAAAGGAACTGGCGGCGGACAAGCTGCAACTACATCGGAAATAGCCAATTATCCTGGTATCCGCCATATTTCGGGCCCAAGGTTAGTTGAAGAAATGAAGCTTCAAAATGAAGATTTTGGCGTGGAATTCGCCAAAGCCGATGTAACGGGCGTGGATTTCTCCGGTGAGATCAAAGTCGTTAAAACCCTTGGTGGGGACTACCAGGCCCGCGCCGTCATCATCGCAACGGGTGCTACTCCAAGAACATTGGGCTTTCCGGGTGAAGAGGAATTCACTGGACGCGGTGTAGCTTATTGTTCAACTTGTGATGGCGAGTTCTTTGAAGGGTTGGAAGTTTTCGTTATCGGGGCAGGGTATGCAGCCGCCGAAGAAGCTATATTCCTGACACGCTTTGCTACAAAAGTTACAATCATCGCCCGGGAATCAAGCTTCTCGTGTGCCCCGTCCATCGTTGATAAAGTGATGGCAAATGATAAGATTGAAGTGAAATTCAATACGGAGATCCTTGGGGTATATGGGGACGGGATGATTCAAAGTGCCCGTTTCATCAATAACGAGACTAAAGAAGAATTTGAATATAAGGCGAAGGAAGAAGACAGTACGTTTGGAGTATTCGTTTTCATTGGTTACGAGCCGAAAACAGAGATTTTCACTGGCCATATCGAAATGGACCATGCTGGTTACATTCTCACGGATGATGATATGAATACTAATGTGAAGGGTGTATATGCGGCGGGCGACCTAAGGCCAAAATCTTTGCGCCAGATTATCACCGCTGTATCTGACGGAGCGATTGCAGCAACGGATGCCGGCAAATATATTGCTGAAGAAAAAGATCGTTTAGGCATTAAAGATGAACCTGAAGTTGAAAAACCGGCGAAAAAAGAACAGGCCGCTGTCCCAGCAGGAAAGAGCGCTTTATTAAGTGATGCGTTACGTGGCCAACTGAAGGGAATCTTCGGCAAGATGGAGAGCGACGTTACATTGGTGTCCATCGTCGATGAAAGTTTGCCAAAATCAGTCGAATTGCGAGACTTCTTGTTGGATGTTGCGGAATTAGGCGATAATCTTCATCTTGAGTTATACAACAAGGGGGAAAATACGGAAATTGAAGCAAAAATCAATGCAGATAAGTTCCCAGTCGTTTCCCTCTTAAATTCAAAAGGTGAATACAGCGGCGTCAAATACCACGGTGTACCAGGCGGCCATGAGCTGAATTCCTTCATCTTGGCTATCTATAACCTGGCCGGACCAGGTCAGGCATTGGATTCAGCCGTATTGAATTCAATTAAGGGAATCAGTAAAAAAGCGAACATTAAGGTTATGGTTTCGTTGGCATGTCACTACTGTCCAGACGTTGTAGTGGGTGCACAGCGCATAGCGATTGAAAACCCTAACGTTGAAGCTGAAATGGTCGATATAAGCAATTTCCAGGAAATTAAGAAGAAATATAAAGTCATGAGCGTGCCGGCTATGATCATCAATGATGAAGAAGTGGTATTCGGCGCTAAGAAAATAGATGAAATCGCTGCATTATTAGTATGATAGAACACTAAATCGATAGGGGACTGTCCTCCTATCGATTTTTTTATTTATTGGAAATGATCTTTGAAAATATGGAGATATCATGAAGGTTTACATTCTTTTTATTCATAACCCTTGTCCATTTGCATAAACTTGTACAAAAACAAGTAAAGAGACGAGGGGGCACTTATGCGTTTTTCATATAAAGGGTTATCAAGTTTGTGTATCGTCCTTCTCCTGTTGTCTTTTATGGCACCCTTACAAAGCGCCAAAGCAAAGGTTTCCGTAAGTGCCCATAGTGCGATTTTAATGGATGAGGATAGCGGAAGGGTCATTTATGAAGTGAATGCCCATGAAAAGAATCGTATAGCAAGCATTACGAAAATAATGACGGCTATCTTGGCTATTGAATCGGGACTAATGGATGAAAAAGTGAAGGTGAGCAGTACTGCCTTCGGGACGGAGGGATCATCCCTTTATTTAAAAGAAGGTGAAAGAATTAAGCTCGAAGATTTGGTTTATGGCTTGATGCTTCGTTCAGGCAATGATGCTGCAGTCGCAATCAGTGAAAAGGTTGGCGGAAGCCTGGATGGATTCGTCTGGATGATGAATCAAAAGGCGGAAGAAATCGGGATGAAAAATACTCATTTTTCAAATCCACATGGTTTGGATAATACGAAAAATCATTATTCAACCGCATATGATATGGCCATACTCACTCGTTATGCCATGCAAAATGAAACGTATGTAAAGATTGCCGGCACAAAGGAACATAGGGCACCTAATTCCACAGAACAATGGGATTATGTATGGAAAAACAAAAATCGCCTACTTACACAATTATATGAGTATTGCACAGGGGGGAAAACAGGGTATACGAAACTAGCAAAACGTACCTTGGTCACGACGGCAACAAAAAACGGGCATGACCTGATTGCAGTGACATTGAATGGTCCGGATGATTGGAATGATCATATTCAAATGTACGAAGCCGCCTTTAAGGATTATAAGCCAACAGAAATTTTACCTGAAGGCATGGTAAAGAACTTGGAAAATAAAATATATAAAGGGCATGTCTACATTAAAAAGGATTTTTCGTACCCACTAACAAAAGAAGAGACAAAGTTGGTCAATGTGAAAATGAAATTGTTGAAGCCTCAGAAGGATTGGAAAGATAAAAGGAAAATCCCGGAAGTGGTCGGCAGGGCATCCATCTATCTCGATGGAAAGAAAATAGGTACGCGTTCAATTTTTTATGGGGAATCAAAAGAAAGCTTCAAACAACAATCGTTCCAATCATCATGGGCCGAGGTATTTGAAGCGGTATTGGGAATCGAACGAAATGGTTAATTACATTTGGGTTGGGATGTTTGTGATCGGTATTGTATTTGGCATGATTAATGGGACCATGGATCAGGTAAATAAAGCTCTTTTTGTAAGTGCAAAGGAAGCGGTCACTCTTTGTCTGGGACTGATGAGCATTCTTGTCTTTTGGCTGGGTTTGATGAAAATAGCGGAAGAATCGGGACTGCTTGATAAACTATCCAATTTGTTCAAGCCATTCATGAGATGGCTGTTCCCTGAAGTGCCGCCTAATCATCCGGCTATGGGATATATCCTTTCGAACATGATGGCAAACACATTCGGTTTGGGGAATGCCGCTACACCTCTTGGTATTAAAGCCATGGAGCAGCTAAAGAAACTAAATGGAGGAAAAGCAACGGTAAGCCGCTCGATGGTCACTTTTTTAGCGATCAATACCTCAAGTGTAACGTTGATTCCGACGACTGTTATTGCAATCCGCATGAATTACGATGCCCACTCCCCGACAGACATCGTTTTCCCGACAATAATAGCAACAGCCATTTCTGCCGTTGGAGGAATCGCGATAGACCGATATTTTTATTACAGGAGAAAGAGAAGCGGGAGGGAATAGGATGTTACACTGGATGACCACCATATCAATTTGGATGATACCGATTTTGATCCTCTGTATATTACTGTACGGTACATTGAAAAGGATTCCCACCTATGAGACCTTCGTCGAGGGTGGGAAAGAAGGGATCAACATGTCCTTTTCCCTCATCCCTTTCCTGGTAGGCATGCTTGTGGCGATTTCGGTATTTAGGGCATCAGGGGCATTGGACTTCATTGTACAATTATTAAACCCATTGCTTTCCTTTCTTCATTTTCCGTCTGAGGTTTTACCCCTTGCGATTATTAGACCAATATCCGGAACAGCCGCTTTAGGCATGACCAGCGACCTTATATCGGTTTATGGACCGGATTCATTCGTTGGACGCTTGGCTGCCACGATTCAGGGAAGTACAGACACCACATTCTACGTATTGACCGTTTATTTTGGAGCGGTCGGGATCAAAAAAATGGGTGATGCCCTTAAGGTCGGTCTTTTGGCGGACCTGATCGGAATCATAGCTGCCGTTATCGTTGTCACACTAGTTTTCGGAATGAAGTAAAAGGAAGGAAATGGGCATCCCATTTCTTTTTTTTTGTCTTTTTCTTAAACTAACGGCTATGATGGGCTATCGATTTTAAATGGGGTTCAAACTTTCATCTAAAAGAAACATTTTTTTGTATGGAAAAATAAGCTATGTTACACTCATTATGGAAACCAGACCATTTAACAGTCTCATTATTAGTGTATTGATAAAAGAAAAGCTCTTAATCGCGAAAAACCTTTTGTTTTTGCCTCTCCATATGTAATAATTGTATGATTGTGTATGTATAGACAATAACAAACGAATGATTATACTATGGGGTGAAGATAGATGGAACGATTACAAAAGGTGATAGCACATGCTGGACTGGCTTCCCGCCGTAAAGCAGAAGAGTTGATTTTAGAAGGCAAGGTAAAAGTGAACGGTAAAGTAGTGAAGGAATTAGGCGTGAAGGTGGGTCCTAATGATAAGGTTCAGGTTAATGAAGTCCCGCTTGAAAAAGAAGCTCCTGTTTATTTCCTATTCTATAAACCGCGCGGTGTCATTTCGGCAGTTTCGGATGATAAGAATAGAAAAGTCGTAACGGACTATTTCCCTTACATCAATGAGCGGATTTATCCAGTTGGCCGCTTGGATTACGATACTTCAGGTTTGTTGATTTTAACCAATGACGGAGAATTTGCAAACACGTTAATGCATCCGAAGCATGAAGTGGATAAAGTGTATGTTGCAAAAGTAAAAGGGATGCCTTTGCGTGAAAGCTTGAAAAAGTTGGATAAAGGTATCAAATTGGAGGATGGCAAGACTGCTCCAGCCAAGACTAGGGTATTGTCTACCGACAAAAAAAAGGAAACGGCCATTGTTGAAATCACAATACATGAAGGCAGGAACAGGCAAGTCCGCAGGATGTTTGAAGCAATCGGCCATCCCGTCATAAAATTGAAGAGGGAACAATATGGTTTCTTGACTTTGGACGGTTTAACAGCAGGAGATTCCAGGGAGCTGACTCCACATGAAGTTAAATTAATGAGGACTTTAGCATCGACCGAACCTAAACAGCGGAGAATGTAAAAAAGAATATTTCCTTTATTAATAGGTTGAAACCACTACCCCATTTTTCCTCTGGAAGAATGGGTGGTGGAAAACAACCTGTAAATACCTTTTCTTTCATGAATCGGGAATGAATGTCACAAAACCTTCAGAAATGTAAATAAAATGGGCATGGTGTTGAATGGTATAATGGTATGGTTAAATTTAGTGTGGCATTAGGAGGATCTCTATGGATAAGAAGAAGCGACGCCTAATAAGCAGGACCATCATTCTTCTGCTTTTAGGTGCAGCTTTAGTGTTTGCCCTTTATACGAACTTCACTAAAGATAAGAATGAAAGTCTGAGAAAAGGATCAGATGCACCCAATTTCGTTTTGACTGATATGGAAGGCAAAGAGCATAAACTTTCTGAATACAAAGGACAAGGCGTCTTCCTGAACTTTTGGGGTACATATTGTAAGCCGTGTGAATATGAAATGCCTTATATGGAAAATCAATATAAAAGCTTTAAGGACCAGGGCGTTGAGATATTAGCGGTCAATGTCGGGGAATCTGACTATGCTGTCAATAATTTTATTACAAAGCATAATCTTACCTTTCCAGTCATGATCGATAAAGGCAGGGAAGTGGAAAATGCCTATCGCGTGGATATTTTGCCAGTTACCTTTTTGGTCGATAAAGAGGGGAAAGTGGTAGATATCATCACCGGAGCTTTGACAGAAAAGAGCATCCAAAAGCATATGGAGAGAATTAAACCATAATATTGGGGAGTTTTTGACATGAAAGAAGTAAAATGCGATTGTGGTCATGTAAATCCGTTTGGCACAAAGATTTGTGGGAAATGCGGGATGGTCCTTGGTAACGAAAAAGAAAACAAGCTTATTGATATGCGATATGAAGGAACTGCCAGGCGTTCACAAACATATAAAAAAACGATCATTGATAAAATATGGAACTTCTTTTCTTCCGTTAAGGTAGGGGTGACGCTCATTGTCATTGCCTTGGTCGCTTCAGCTATCGGGACGATCTTACCCCAGGAAATGTATATACCTTCAACCGCGACGCCTGCAGAACATTATGAACTGGAATACGGCTGGTTCGGGAAGGTGTATTATGAACTCGGGTTCCATAATTTATATAGTTCATGGTGGTATTTGATTATCATAGGCATGCTGGGCACCTCACTCCTGATTGCCAGTATCGATCGTTTTTTTCCATTATATCGATCGTTAAAAAAACAAGGGGTCACACGTCATGACGGTTTCATGAAGCGTCAGAGGCTTTATGGAGTGACAAAGCTTGAAGACCAAGATATAAACCTTGAAGAAGTAAAGAATAGATTAAAAAGGCAGCGTTATCATATTCGCGAGGAAAACGGTCATATACTTGCCGAAAAGGGGCGTTTTTCACGTTGGGGACCCTATGTAAATCATATTGGACTTATCATTTTCTTAATTGGAGCATTATTGCGTTCTGTCCCCGGGATGTATATCGACAAAGTACTTTGGCTACGGGAAGGTGAGAGAAAAGAAATCCCGGGTACAAATGGTGAATACTATCTTCAGAATAATGAATTCACCTTAGAGGTGTATGACAAAGGAAATAAAGAAGATGAACAATACAGTGCTGCAATAGATAAAACCGGTACGATTGCCAAAACCTATCAATCTGATGTTACGCTTTATGAGCGCAAGGGAGATTCAATACCAGGGGAAAAGGTGGATCTTGATAAGGTAAAAGATTATAAAATCAAAGTCAATGAACCTCTGAAATATGATCATTATGCCCTTTACCAAGTAGATTATAAACTTGATGAGCTCAGTACGATGGCTTTTAATTTAATAAATAAAAAAACCGGGGAGAAATATGGCAGCTTAAAGGTTGATTTGAATAATCCTCAAAAGAAATACGAGTTGAAGGAAGGATATTCTGTTGATTTGATCAGTTACTTCCCTGATTTCGAATTCGATGATAAAGGTGTACCTAGAACGATATCGAAGATTCCGAATAATCCAGCATTTATCTTTAAAATGCATACTCCGGATAAGCCAGAGGGTGAAGTCAGTTTCGTTGCGATTAAAGAGACTGTGGAGCCTTTAGGGGAAAACACTTATAAAATGGCTTTTAATGGTGTGGAAACCCAAGATGTCACGGCTTTGACCGTAAGGAAGGATTTAACGCTTTGGGTCCTATTCACAGGTGGAATCATTTTCATGATAGGCGTTGTCCAAGGCTCTTATTGGAATCACCGGCGTATATGGATCAAGAGGAAGGATGATGAAATATTAATGGCCGGCCATACAAACAAAAACTGGCACGGTATTAAAAGAGATATAGAACAAGCGATAGAATCAACATCTCTTTGCGAACCAACGGATCAACTTGAGGAGGAGAAATCTTCTACTAAGGGGGAAGTTTTAAATGGCTGAATTAAGCAGTAACTTTTTATATGCAGCTTTCTTATTATATCTGCTCGCTACCTTTTTATTCGGGGGATCGATAAAGGATAAAAGTGGAGCGGAGGAAAAGAAACAAAATAAATGGGCTAAACTGGGCATTTTCATTACCATTCTCGGTTTCACTGCGCAAATTGGGTATTTCATCACTAGATGGATCGCTGCCGGCCATGCCCCGGTTAGTAACCTGTTTGAATTTACGACCTTTTTCGGAATGATGCTGGTCGGTGCTTTCATATTAATTTATTTCCTTTATAAAACACCCGCCCTTGGGTTATTCGCTTTACCGATTGCGTTATTGATAATCGCATATGCAAGTATGTTCCCTACAGAAATTTCGCCACTCATTCCTGCTTTGCAAAGTGATTGGCTTCATATTCATGTAACGACTGCAGCGGCAGGACAGTCGATCCTTGCCATAAGTTTCGTTACTGCCATCATTTATTTAATCAAATTCGTCGATCAGACACAATCAAGCAAAAGAACGTTCTGGCTTGAAGGCATCATGTTCACATTAGTCTGCACCATCGGATTCGTCATCATCACTTCTTCTTTTGCTGCGATGGATTATAAGGCGAATTTTGATTGGGTCGATAAACACGGAGCCGAAGTCAAACAGGAATTCAACTTACCGGCATTGGTTGGTCCCAATGAAGGGAAACTTATCGAGACGGATCGATTTGAACCACTGGTGGACATGCCTCCACTGATCAATGCCAAGAAACTGAATACTGTACTTTGGTCATTCGGTATGGGGCTCGTCTTGTATGGTTTAATAAGGTTGATTGCTCGCAAAAGAGTGGCAGCATTGATTAAACCGATCGTTAAAAATGTGAATTTGAATTTATTGGATGAGATTAGTTATCGTTCGGTCCTTATCGGTTTTCCGATTTTTACACTCGGTGCCCTCATTTTTGCAATGATCTGGGCTCAAGTGGCCTGGACACGATTCTGGGGCTGGGATCCGAAAGAGGTCTGGGCACTGGTTACTTGGTTGTTTTATGCAGCTTTCTTGCATCTGCGCATGTCAAAGGGATGGCAAGGGGAAAAATCAGCTTGGCTTGCCGTCATCGGTTTTGCCATCATTATGTTTAACTTGATATTCGTCAATCTTGTTATTGCTGGTTTGCATTCATATGCTTGATTCTGTATTGTAATATTTAGATGAAGGGGGTCTTTTGAAAGAAACGTCGAGGAGTTGGCTTATCGATTTTTCTGGAGAATGATCCTTTTTTCCGTCACTCCCTTTAATAAGGATATTTCGGTGAAATAGCATTCATGAACTTTTAGTGAGCGGTCGAAGTCTTTTTTTGTGACAAAATGGTGAAAGGTTCATGGAAGCCATGCAAAATTGGCTCTTTATCGTACTTTGTGCGGAAAAAGTATTAGTCATGGAAGTTTTCATTTTGTAGAATATATGATAGGAGGCTGATTACATAATGTATAATGCTATAAAAATTCTCGTGGTGGATGATGAGGAAAGAATCCGCCGGCTGCTAAAGATGTATTTGGAAAGGGAAGAATACATAATCGATGAAGCTGAAAATGGAGATATGGCTTTATCAAAAGCCCTTGATAATGATTATGATTTAATTTTATTGGATATTATGATGCCTGGTAAAGATGGAATCGAAGTTTGCCGTGAATTAAGGGAGAAGAAAACGACACCTATTATCATGCTGACTGCTAAAGGGGAAGAAGTGAACCGCGTTCAAGGGTTCGAAGTGGGTACCGATGATTATATCGTAAAGCCGTTCAGTCCTCGTGAAGTCGTGTTAAGGGTAAAAGCTTTATTACGTCGCTCTTCAAGCACGAGTTACATGCAGACGGAAACAACGGCAAAAGATGTAATCGTCTTCTCACATCTAACGATCGATAATGATGCCCACCGTGTACTTGCTGATAGCAAAGAGGTTTCTTTAACACCAAAAGAATATGAATTATTATATTTCTTAGCCAAATCCCCCGATAAAGTTTTCGATAGAGAGCAATTGTTAAAAGAAGTGTGGCACTATGAATTCTTTGGAGATCTTCGAACTGTAGACACGCATGTTAAACGCTTACGTGAAAAATTAAACCGCATATCCGAAAACGCAGCCAAGATGATTGTCACTGTTTGGGGTGTAGGTTACAAGTTCGAAGTCATTAATGACTGATGCTATGGGGCAGTGTTGTTGGGAAGCTATGGGCAACGATCCTATTGCTCGTGTCGTTTGTATTAATCGTTTTAACCGTTCTGCTGGTCGAATTCTTTCAGAACTTCCAAATTGAAAATATTGAAAATAATTTAACCAAAACGGCTGAACAAATCATTAAGGTAACCAATGACCATCAAGGATCTAACAATGAGGTTTTACAAATAGCTTCGGAATTAATAGGCAACGAAACGAAAATGATCATTCTTAACGATGAAAAAATGGTATTCTCATCCATCGGAGGAGAAAAGGAGTTTGAAATCACGGCGGAATTCATTAAGAATGATCCCGAATTGCTCAAGGTTTTTACGGATAGAAAGACAGTCAAAAAGGAAATCGCGTTATCCGATGATGCGGGTAAAGAGGAATTATCCGCAATTGTTGTAGGGATTCCACTTGAATTGAATGGGGAACAGGATGAAGTTTTCTTATTTCAATCGTTGGAATCCATGGAAGAAACCACAAAGTCCACTACACAGTTCATTTTATTGGCAGCGGGCATCGCCATCATATTGACAACGATTTTTGCTTTCTTTTTATCTACAAGAATCAATGCCCCATTGGTGAAGATGAGGGAAGCCGCGCTAGCGATTGCCCGGGGAAAATTTGATACAAAGGTTCCTATCTTGACACAAGATGAGATTGGTGAGTTGGCCATAGCGTTTAATCAGATGAGAAAGCAACTGAAATTCAATATGAATGCACTTAGTCAGGAAAAAGAACATCTCTCAAGCATTCTTAGCAGTATGGCTGATGGGGTCATTACCTTCAATAAAGATGGCACAATCCTTGAAACGAATCCGCCAGCGGAAAGGTTTCTGCAATCCTGGTACTTTGAGAAAGGCTTTAACCGGGAGGATAACGTGAATGTCCCCTTGGTTTTGATGAATCTTTTTGATGAATCAGAGTCCTTCGATAAGGAGCGAGTCGGTGAAATTACCTTGCAAGGCCGTGATTGGGGTTTGATTGTCAGCCCGCTATATACAAATGCCGACAATATCCGGGGAGCGGTGGCCATCATACGGGATATGAGTGATGAAAGACGTATGGACAAACTTAGGACGGATTTCATAGCGAATGTCTCCCATGAGTTAAGAACGCCAATTTCCATGTTGCAAGGATATAGTGAAGCGATCGTAGATGACATTGCGAGCAGTGAAGAGGAAAAGGTGGAAATGGCCCGAATCATCTATGATGAATCTTTGAGAATGGGACGTTTAGTCAATGACCTGCTTGATCTGGCTAAATTGGAATCGGGAAAAATGAACCTTAGCTTTGAATGTGTGCCTATATCTCCTTATTTAAAGCGGATAACAAGTAAGTTTTCCGGACTTGCCAAAGAAAAGGGGATCACAATATCAGCCAGTCTTCAAGACAATGAAATCGAATGGCAATTTGACCCTGACCGGATTGAACAGGTTTTGACTAATTTAATTGATAATGCGATTCGTCATACTCCTTCAGGCGGTAACATTGATGTCATACAGAGGACTAGTGATCGAAGGGGTCTGATCATTGATGTGAGGGACTCTGGATCAGGTATTCCCGAAGAGGATTTACCTTTTGTATTCGAGAGGTTTTATAAAGCGGATAAAGCAAGGACCCGCGGCAGATCAGGTACCGGATTGGGGTTGGCAATCGTAAAAAATATAATCAATGCCCATGACGGCTACATTTCGGTAAACAGTTTACCTAATAAAGGGACAACGTTCAGTTTTATCCTGCCTCGAATTATGGAAAATGCTGAATGAATGACGGGTAGCTTGCCAAAAAATCTTGTTTCATACAAAACTGTGAAGACAAAGGCAATTGGATTCATTTCCAACTTGTCTTTGTTTTTTTTAGGAGAAAGATGAGAAGCCTCGGATATGTGGTAATTTACGGAATTTTATAATAAGATTAAAGCCGAGGTATGTAACTTTTATTTAGGAATGACGACTATATTTATGAACGGATGTGGGGAAATGAAGGATTCCGTTTTCCACGATCTTTATGAAAAATATCATCAGGAAATTTATCAATTCATTTATTATATGACTAAAAATCGTGAAACGGCTGAGGACCTTGTTCAGGAGGTCTATATCCGGGTATTGAAGGCCTATGAACGCTTCGAAGGAAAAAGCAGTGAAAAAACGTGGATTTATTCGATTGCAAGAAATGTGACAATTGATTTTTTTCGGAAACAAAAAGGGTGGAAAGACAAAATCTTCCCTAACTTTGATTGGGATAGGCAATTGATTAAAGATACACAGCCCATTCCGGAAGAAGTGGCTATCATGAACGATGATATCCAAGATATTTATCAATGCTTAAACCGGTGTACCACGAATCAAAGATCCGTCATCATTTTACGATATATTCAGAGCATGTCCATTACGGAAACTGCTGAAGTATTAAATTGGAGTGAAAGTAAGGTAAAAACGACCCAGCACCGTGCTTTAAAGGCAATCAAAAAATTGATGGAAGATTCATCAGGGAAGGAGGGCCACCGCATTGAGAAAATCCCGTTGGAAAGAAAGCGAAATTGAAGACATGCTGCGCGAACTTCCAAAATTAAAAGATGACCGAACAAAGGCAGAGGTGTTTGCGGGAATACATGATAAAAAGAGAAAGAAACACTGGATGCCTCTAATTGCGGGTGTTACCTCCTTATTCTTATTGGTTGCTTTTGCGTCATCATTAATTATTGGGAAAAAAGGAACTACAAGTCAAGAGGAGACCGGCAGTAATGGGAAATTTTCCATTTCTGAAAATAAGGAAACGACAGAACATGAACGGCAGGGTATCAAAGAAGATACATCAGAAGATAAACAGGATAATCAAGAGTTTTTGGGTAAGCGAGTGGAAATTGAATCTAACGACGAGGTTTCAGAAATAGAACCATTAAAAGGTGAAAAGGAAAAAACTTTTGTACATGCGATTTATCAAGACGACCTGAAAAATGCTTCGTTCATTACCATGGGCATACCAGATGATCAAATGAATTTCATCGTTCCCATCTCAATAAAACTCAAACATAATGACGAATCGAATACACTGAATCGGTTAGTTAACCAAATGTCCAATATCGATGAAGAGCAATATGGGCTATTTGACTATTTTCCGCTTGATATAAAGATTAGCCAAGGAAAAGAGATGAACACTGCTAATATTGACTTTCGAAAAAACAGCCGGCTATTGGATGATGATACACTTTTTCTCCACTCGATGGAAGAAACGCTTTCCTATAATAATATTGAGAAGATGACTTTTTCTACAGGTGGTAAGCAAGGTGCAATGTTTGCACATGAAGGATTTTTAAAGGAGGCGGATATTCCTCATCAAAAAAAACGCACATACCTTCTTTACCAAAGAGATGAATCCTCTCCAAGGTTTCTTGTTCCAAGCAATCTGGATTATCAGGACTTCGAAGAGGCGCTTCAAGCTGGAAAAGGGAAGCCGGACATTGAGGGAATATCACCTGCAATCCCGGATGACCTGAATTGGGAAAGTATACGTTCAAAAGGAGATCTTGTGATCATTAATCTATCAGATCAAGCTGCTATTGAAAATAGCAAGGAATCCCTTCAAGCTTTAGAAGCCATTCTCTTCATTGCTAAGGATTTTGGTTTTGAAAAAGTGAAATTTGAAAATGCTCCTATTGAAGAGGTAGGCAAGCTGAATTTAACTGAAGCCATAGTGGTGCCCAAAGCACCGAACCAAGTCAATTGATGCAGGGAGTTAGGCTAAATGATGGGGAGAAGTACATGTAATGGTGCTGAAGAACGTACATATTAAAACACCCTAAAAGAAAAGTGCCCGCGCATGACGGGCACTTTTTTTCTTCTTATAATGAAATACGGGCCATGAACGTAATATCATCTATTTCCATTAAAAATTGTTTCATGTTGTCCTCTAAGGGTTCATCAAAGCTCAGAACCATGATGGCTTCCCCGCCAGCCTTTTTACGACCTACCTGCATTGTGGCGATATTCACTCCGTGGTCACCAAGGATCTTACCTACGTTACCAATAACACCAGGTTTATCGGTATGCTGGATATAAAGTAAATTCGATTCCGGATGAAAGTCGATTTTGAAATCATTCAAACTAACAATTCGAGAACCGTAATTTTCGATATAAGTTCCACTGATTGTTAATTCACGGTTGTCACCTTTTACTTTAAGGCTGATCAAGTTAGAGTACCCTAAAGAATCCGTAGAGACTTTTTCACCAACTGTGATGCCACGCTCTTTTGCGATCAGCAGGGCATTCACTTCATTGACGGCTGCATCAACTCTTGATTTGAAGAAACCTGAGATCAGACTTTTTGTCAGAATCGCTGTATCGAAGTCCAATGATTCTCCAGCATACGTAACGGAGATTTCCTGAATTCCTTCTTTCATGCACTGGGAAGCAATGGATCCCATTTGCTGAACAAGTTGATAGAATGGTTGTACCTTTTCAAAGACTTCTTTAGAAATGGCTGGAAGGTTGATGGAACTTGAGACTGGATTTCCTTCGAAATAGGTCAATACTTCTTGGGCAACCTGTACGGCCACATTTAATTGGGCCTCTTTCGTAGATGCACCTAGATGAGGTGTAGCTATGACGCTATCCAGTTCAAGCAGTTTATGGCCAAGTGGAGGTTCTTCGACGAAAACGTCCAGTGCCGCTCCGGCAACATGTCCTTCAACTATCGCTTCATATAAGTCATCTTCATCCAGAATACCGCCACGGGCGCAGTTCAGTACATATATGCCTTTTTTACAGGTAAGCAGTTTTTCTTTATTGATCAATCCTCTAGTTTCATTCGTTAGGGGAGTATGCACAGTAATGATGTCTGCTTTAGGAAGCAATTCATCTAAGGGCAGGGATGTAACGGACATTTTCTTTGCACGATCGGCAGTAAGGAACGGATCGTAGACAATGACATCCATACCAAATACTTTAGCACGTTTGGCAATTTCCCCTCCGATACGTCCAAAGCCGACTATACCCAATGTTTTGCCGCGAAGTTCCGTTCCTGTATATGAAGAACGTTTCCACTCCCCATTCTTTAATGAAGCATAAGCTTGCGGAATATGTCGCATCATGGAAGCCATCATCGCAAATGTATGTTCTGCTGTTGAAATGGTATTTCCGTCGGGTGCATTAACCACGACAATTCCGCGTTTTGTCGCTGCGGGGATGTCTATGTTATCGACGCCGACACCAGCGCGTGCTATGATTTTCAACTGCGGCATACGGTTCATTAAATCTTCCGTTACCTTCGTTGCACTTCTTACAAGTATTGCATCAATCCGATCAAGTTCATTTGCCGCTTCCTCTACTGTCTTCTGAATAAGAAGAATATGGGATGCCTCTGATAGCGGTCCGAGTCCTTCTGGTTTGATGGCATCTGCCACTAAAATCCGATACATGCTAAACACCTTCCTAGGGGAGAATAATTATCTTAAATTTCAGTTAATTTTACAATTGAAATGGTAATTATGTCAATTTGACTTAAATGGATGTAAGCGCTTAAAACAATAATTATCATCCTGATCGTGTGTGGAAGGCCGCCATAATATTGACTTCCTCATCGATTGCTAAAAAAGAAAAATTATTTACATTATTCCGAATCATCATTTTGTATCCAATTATTGTTTTAAACCTTTTAATCTATAAATGGACATTCACCATGACGATAGATATTCATCCTAACTGTATGTAACAGAAAAAATACTTTTCGGTCCTTCCTTATCTTCTCGAGTAGACAAGTACCATTACCCCTGCTCTTCTGACGATTCAGCTGAATACTGGCCAGGTTACCCAGAAGTCTGAGCTTGCTGTTACTGAAGTTTCTCTTTCTTCATATAATAAGTATTTATATAATCTATATTTCTCCCACCGCCTTCTATGTTTCTCTCCTGTCTAATTCCGGTAATTCAAAGCTCATTGTATTCTCACATTTTCCAAAGAGGGCATAAGAATACCAATAAGAAAATCGAGATTAAAGTATTTTGCAAAAATTGTTCCTTTAAATAAGCTATCTTCCGCACGCTCAATTTTCTTCAAAAAGAATATAAGCTAAAGGGGCAATCTGCCCAGGGATTTTAATTGGTTAAAAAGTTTTGGAACTTCATTTTGCAGCATTTGCATAAATTAAATGGAGAAGAACTCTTTGCTTTTTATGGATCCCATTTAATGAGTAACTATTTTTGTCCGAAAATAGTTACTTTTTTTTGTGTCAAGGTTTAGATGCGCTTTAACATAGGTGGAAAAATGGTTTTTTATTTGCTTAGCCATGTATGAAGGCCATCTTAAAAATCACTTTATTCCTGAACTCTTCAAAAAATAAATCTTTTCCATCTCGATGAGTCCCATAAAAAACACTTCAAGATAAAGGCCTGGCTGATGGGAAAATAAAAAATATATAACCTTGTGCAAACTTCATTTAAAAAGAACTACTTATAAAGAATCCTTTTTTCCTGTTGGATAAAAGCTCAAAACCACTGGTAAGCCCAAAGTGGATTACTGGACCAAAGATAAAGTAAGTAAGTCTTAGCGGATTGGTTTGGAGCAAATGAAAAAAGGTTAAAGACGGAAATTTATTTCTTGCTTTTTTAAATGTGCATGATAAAATCAAATAAATTAAGTGGTGGAGAGACGGTAGGTTTTTGGTAGGAAACTTGGTTGGAAAAGCGGGTTTTCAAAGGGGATTAGTGGAAACACATTAAATCGCCTATACGAATAAACTGCTGATACAAAGCTACTTAACGCACCTTTCGGAAACGAAAGGAAACTAAAAATTTTATAGGTCTATCTTCGGGGCGGGGTGCAATTCCCCACCGGCGGTGATGAAGGAAGTTCTCCTTCTAAGCCCGCGAGCCTTACGGGGCAGGATTTGGTGTGATTCCAAAGCCGACAGTATAGTCTGGATGGGAGAAGATGGAGGTTCCTGAGTGCGTTTCAACAGTCATTTGCTGATACGTTTGTTTGATGTAACCTTTAATTTATCCCTTTAATTCTATTGGAATTAAAGGTTTTTTTATTGAGCATCGACATCATTAAGGAACACTAACCTCTTTTCAGGTAGATCGGAAAAGAAGGAGAGAGAACTATGAAAAAGAATAAAGTGAAAAAAACGGTCACACTGGCAATGATGGGAAGCATTTCTTATTTATTGATGCTTTTGAATTTTCCGTTTCCAGGATTTCCACCTTTTCTGAATGTTGATTTTAGCGACATACCAGCATTGATGGCGGCATTGATTTTTGGTCCTATGGCAGGAATTCTAGTTGAATTCCTTAAAAACCTATTGGATTTAGTCATGACAGGGACCTTGACAGCTGTACCTGTGGGGCATATTGCAAACTTTATAGCTGGAATACTGTTTGTCTTGCCAACTTATTATGTATTTCAGAAAATCAATTCAAAAAAAGGGATGACGTTCGCTTTACTTGCGGGAACAGTTTCCATGGCAGTATTTATGAGTGTTTTAAACTATTATGTCTTTTTACCGGCTTATACCTTCTTTATGGGATGGGATGCAATGTCGGCACCCGAATCAAGAAAGCTAATCACGACGGCAATCTTGCCTTTCAATGTAATTAAAGGCGTGCTTATAACATCTGTATTCATGTTGTTGTTCATTAAATTACAGGCATGGATCAATAAGCAAACATTATATAAAAATGCTTAATGGCATTTACGATAGAAACATAAAAAAACAACCGATATCCAATTCGGTTGTTTTTTTATGTCCGTTTAATTTGGCAGGGGAAGATGCAATGAAATTGACCAAAAAAAAAAGCCATTCTCGATTGAAAATGGCTTGTATCTTTATTCGAATTTTAGTGCATCCCCGTCAAATGCCTCATCAGCAACTTTAATAGAATCCGTTGGACATCCTTCAAATGCATCCATCATGTCATCTATAAGTACATCTGGAATTTCAACGATTCCCTCGTTATCGTCAAGGGTAACAAATGCAATCCCTTCGTCATCATAATCATATATATCTGGTGCTGCTGCTCCGCAAGCGCCACAAGCGATGCATGTTTCTTTATCCACAATAGTAAATTTAGCCATGAATATAACCCCTCCTAAGTTGATAGACAACTGATAATCTTTTTATTTCAGATTATTATCTCTTTCTTATTGTAAGACCGAATGCCAAACTTTTCAATAGAAATTGTATTGATAATAACTATCATGTAGCAGGATGTCAACGAAAATCATCGAAATAATTAACATGGCCCTTTCCATGATGCGTCATTTAGTCACATAATTTCCCTTGTTTTCATCAATAATAACGGCGATTTTTGCAGTTTTTTGTTACAATAGGTTTATTGGATAAATGAAACAAGGATGTGAGTCCCATGAAAAATTATCTACAGGCAATCATTCTATATGCGATAAAAAAATTTCAAGGTGAACGTTCCATTTATGCTATATACCATATGCTTCAGGGGAAGAAGTCGTCACAAACAATCCAGGATGCCCATTTATTCGGGCTGACGAATATATTTGGGACAATACCACGATTTACCCGTCAGCAGTTAAATCAAAACATTGAACAGTTCCTTGACCATGAATACATAAATACAACGGATAAATCAGATGCATTTGAAATTAGTATGCAAGGTGAGGAGATGTTAATCGATTACTTCAATGATAATCCTTTTCCGAATTTTATAAATGGTTGGAAGTATCACAATATCACCCCGATTTTCTGGGGAAGGTTAAACTTACTCATTCAAACCATATCCCATATTGTCCACAATGAAAGACGTTTTTATCCGATACAAAGAAATCCCAAAATCCAATTTTTCGTAAAGGAATTTTTACATGCCAATCGTCAGGACCGAGAGTTGATTGCGCAACATCTATATGAAGAACTGATATCCCTTTTAGAAAGTCAAAGTGATTTGAAACGAGATGTTTTCATTATGAAATTAACTGGGACAAACAGGATTGGGCTTACGTTTGAACAGATTGCAAAAAGGAAAGATCTAGAAGAAGAGTTTATCCGCTTTACTTTCCTTGACTCGTTGCATCAAATGCTTTCTGAAATGGAAACGGGAACGGGTTACCCCCTTTTGTCAACGTTGATCTATGATTGGCAAAGGGGTGAAAATCCTCATTTGACACAATCTACACAAACTACTTTACGATACATCCAAGAAGGGAAAAACCTTGGGGAAATAGCTGAGGTCCGCCGATTGAAAGTCAACACCATTGAGGATCACCTAGTCGAAATTGTCCTATCGGATAAAAGTTTTCCGATTGCCGATTATGTGTCTCTCGACGATGAGAGGGAAATTGCAGCCGCTATTAATGAACTTGGTACGAAAAAGCTTAAGGCTATCAAGCAGATGGTCGATAATAAACAGATAAGCTTTTTCCAAATCAGGCTTGTACTTGCGAAAATAGGTGATGGATGATGAATATAGAACGTGTCCTAAAAGAAAAATTTGGATTTGATGAATTTCGTCCTGGACAAAAAGAAGTGATCGAATCATTGATGTCCGGACGTCATACATTAGCGATGCTACCCACCGGATCCGGTAAATCATTGTGTTATCAGCTGCCGGCTTACCTTTTAAATAAGACTGTCCTAATTGTCTCCCCATTATTATCATTAATGCAGGATCAGGCAGATCAGCTGAAGATGAGTGGCGAAAAAAGCGTATTGACCCTCAATTCTTTTTTGACGCTAAATCAAAAAAGGAAAGCTCTCGATCGATTACATAGTTATCGTTTTATCTTTTTATCTCCTGAAATGCTAAGTCTTGAGAGTGTGCTAAAATCCTTGAAATCGATAGAAATCGGTTTGTTCGTCATAGATGAAGCACACTGCATCTCACAATGGGGTTACGATTTCCGTCCGGATTATTTGAATTTAGGAGAAGTGAGGCGTGAGTTGAACAATCCGTTGACGCTTGCCCTGACAGCAACTGCAACCACTGAAGTCCGAAGGGACATCGTAAGTAAACTCGAAATTGGTCAAGCCGAAGAAATCGTCTCATCTGTTGATCGGGAAAATATTGCAATAATTGTCGAGCGCCTGATCAGTTACGATGAAAAGCTATCCCGTGTACTGGAGCTTGTCAGGAAATTGACAGGGAGCGGTATTATTTATTTTTCATCTAAAAAGGTTGCGGAATCGGTCGCTGGGTTTTTACAGGAAAACGGGATTGACAGTGTCAATTATTATCACGGTGGCATGGAACAGGAACAAAGGATGCTCATTCAGCAGCAATTCATTTCTGGTCAGTTGAAAATTATATGTGCAACAAGTGCTTTTGGCATGGGTGTAAATAAATCGGATGTCAGATACGTTATCCATTTTCATATGCCATCCACGATGGAAGCATATCTTCAGGAGATAGGCAGGGCGGGACGAGATCGGAAACAAAGTGTCGCTGTCTTATTATATGGCGAAGGGGATGAAGGGCTTCCCTTGCGTTTGATGGAACAACAGTTACCTACGGATATGCAAATCGAGGGTGTTTGTTCTTTCCTTAATGCTTCACAAAAGGGTTTGGCGAATTTCACCCTATCAGAAAAAGAACAGCTGTCTCAATCTTTTTCTTTGAACGATATCCATCTTCGTTTTTTTACCCAGCTCATTAATGGAACTAAAAATCCTTTAGACCAAATGTCAGAAATGAAAGAGTATTGCCAAAAGAGGAAATCCGGTAATCAAGAAAAGCTGCATAAATTCCTTCATTGGTTATATGCACGTGAATGTCGCCGTATAGGGATACTGCACTACTTTGAAGAAAAGCAGCGAGTAGTGAACCCCATTTGCTGTGATATCTGTGGAATGGATGCCGAAAAAATGGCTGATGTATGGCCGGAAGTTAAGGTTGATCCAGTTAATCCCTTTTCCACGTGGAAAAATGAATTGGCTTTAATCTTATTAAAGAAGGAAAATGGGAATGAAAAATAAGCAAGCTGAATTAATTAAACAACTAACAGACAAGCAGTTGCTATATAATTTGTTTCTTACACAAATTATTCTCTTAACGTTAGCCGCTTTTTTAGGTATTATTTTATTTGAGGACCGTTCTGCTTTTTTCGACTTATTTATCTTTGATGACCTGAATATTTTGCTGATTGGAATTCCCGCTGGAGTCATTGTCTTGTTATTTGACATTTTATTGATGAGAGTGACACCATCTTCCTATCAGGATGATGGTGGTATTAACGAACGCATTTTCAGTAACTTGTCATACCAGATGATTTTTGTCGTTGCTTTAGTGGTAGCGATAAGCGAAGAATTATTATTTCGTGGAGTGTTGCAAACACATTTGGGATTGCTATGGACGAGCCTGATTTTTGCAGCCGTTCATTATCGTTACCTTTTTAATTGGTTTTTATTTTTAAATGTTTTGGTTTTGAGCTTCTTTATCGGTTTTCTATTTGAAATGACTAATAATATCATCGTGACGATTACGGCCCACTTTTTGATTGACTTTATCCTTGGTGTTCTAATCAGGAGCAAAAAGCAAAGAGGGTTGAGCAAGAAAGGGGGTGACTTGAATGAGCCGAGTCCAAAAGAATGAAAAAGAAAACGACCAGGCTGGTGAACTTCGTTCGCGAATTGAACGTCAGAAGGCTAAGTCATCATTGCCCAAGCGCAGTAAAGTCCACCAAAATAAAAAGAAAAAAAGTAAAGTGAAGATTAAGTTTCCAATGATACAATTATTAGCGTTATTTTTTATTTTGCTTCCAATTGGGTTTTACAGCCTTTATACATATCTTCAGCATAGACCTGTACATGATACAAAAAGTGACCAAGTCGTCATTGATGAAAATAAGGGAGACGAGGATAAAGAAACGATTCCAACTACAGCAACTGCAGCTGATTTAAAGGAAAAGAAAGAGAAAGCGTCGGCAAAGGCTGAAGCGGAGAAAGAAAAAGAAGAAGCTGAAGCTAAAGCTAAAGCAGAGGAAGAAGAGAAGCGGAAAGCCGCAAAAGAGGAGCAAGCAAAGAAAAAGGCAGAAGAAAAGGCAAAAGCACAGCAAGTAGCAGAAGAAAAGGCAAAAGCACAGCAAATAGCTGACGAAAAAGCAAAAGCACAGCAAATAGCTGATGAAAAAGCAAAGAGGGAAGCAGCCGAAAAGAAAGTGACAGCCGAACGCGTTCAAGACGCGAAACCGAATAAAGATGATTACAAGGTTCTCTTACATACTGTACAAGGTGAGGAAACATTATTCCGCATCTCCATGAACTACTACAAATCACAGGAAGGCATTGCCCTTATCAGGGAGTGGAATGGGCTGAATGGCAATGAAATCTCCAAGGGTCAGGTGTTAAAAATACCGATCAAGAAATAATGATGGCACCCTGTCTTTAGAGGCAGGGTGTTTTTGTTAAATGTTTGGCTTGTTTTTAGGATGTAAACTTGACAGGTACTTTATCATTTTTTCCTGGACAGCTTCATATCATGATTTGTAAGAGTAGAGGAGGAAATGCGATGGAATCGACAATCATTTTATTGGATGAAAAAACCGATCAAGCAACAAAACAAATGCTTCAGAATGTTGTGGGTCGAAAAAAAAAGTTCGAGGCTCTTAAAAAGAAGCATCTTCAAAGCTTGTGGGCAACCATGATTGTTGCTGCCCTTTTTTTGGTGTATCTTTATTTTTATATCGTTGTACCTTATTCCTATTCCTTTTTTAGTATGTTTAGTGTTTTCGTCGACCATTTTAGCCATTTCCTTTTTTTGGCGGCCACCATTGGCCTATATGGATATATGGTATTAATTAAAAAAAAGCTTGATAAAGCAGAAAAGGAGTTTCAGCTTCTTCGCTGCGAAATTATTAATAAAAGCAAGCAATTATGGGAAAAAGAGGAAGAATGGAAAAATCGACATAAAGTATTTGAAATGATGAAAAAAAATTATGATATTAACTTATATCATGAAAATAAATGAATGATCACGTTAAAAATCATATTTGATTGCGAGTAATTTTGTTTTATGGTTATATGAAGGTAACTCTTGGGATTAGGATGGAAAGAAGGTTTAACGAAGGATGTTATTGGTATCTGGATTACTATTAGTCATCATTTTACTGATAGTTGCCACGATCATTTATATGTGGCGTACGGCTAAGCAAGATAGGCTGATTTTTCAAGATTTATATTTCAAAGACTTTCCTGAAGGGTTTGGCGATATGCGGATTTTCTTCATATCCGATCTTCATCGACGGATCATATCGGATAAATTAATTGAGGGTGCCCGTGACAAGGCAGATTTGGTAATCATAGGCGGGGACATAAGGGAAAGAGGGGTCCCCATAGAACGTGTGGAAAAAAATATATTAAAATTAAAAGAACTTGGTCCCCTTTATTTTGTTTGGGGAAATAATGATTATGAAGGGGATTTCCATGAGCTTGATGCAACTCTTCTGAAGCATGGAGTAAAAATGCTTGATAATACAGCTGTTTCTTTTGAGTCTCAAAATGGCAGGAAAATCGCTCTTCTGGGCATTGATGATATAACGGAGGAACGAGATAGGCTTGACCTTGCTCTGTCGGATTGCGGGAATGAGACTTTTCGGATTTTGGTGAGTCATAACCCTTTGATAATGAAACAATTGATTCCGGAACACCAGATAGGTCTCGTCCTGTCCGGTCACACCCATGGCGGACAGATCCGCCTATTCGGATTAGGGCCCTATAAGATAGGCAGCATTAAAAAGGAGGGGGAGTGTTTGTTTATGACGAGTAATGGTTATGGGACAAGCACAGTCCCTTTAAGGCTTGAGGCTAAGCCGGAAACGCATCTATTCAACCTGAAAAGGGGGACGAGCACGGAGGTGGGCGTTCCGGTGGTGAAGACCTATTAAGCTGCTTTTAATCTAGCATATCTGGGTTTTACAGACTTAAAATAATCAACTATAATTTCAACAAATGAACGTACAGTTATTGGAGGCCTTGTAAAACCATGCAAGAAGGTAAATATAATATAAAGGCAGTTTCAAAACTGCTAGACATTCAGCCGGGAACCTTGAGGGCATGGGAAAGGCGCTATAAATTTATCGAACCTGTCAGGAATGAATCAGGGCACCGGCTGTATACAGAAAAACATTTGCAAATCCTAAAATGGCTCATCAATAAAACAGAGCAAGGTTTCACAATCAGCCAGGCCGTTTCACTTCTTGAAAGTACTGGCACTCCAGCGACTGAAGTTCCTGAAATGACCCGTAAGGACGAACAAACGATTAAGTTATCGGATCAATTAATCGAGGCCCTATTGAATTTCAATGAAAATAAAGCACACATGCTGATAAGCCAAGCATTCAGTATGTATACACTCGAACATACCATAGTTGATATACTCGGTTCCATATTGGTTCAGGTAGGGGATAAGTGGGAAAGGGGAGAAATTACTTCCGCCCATGAACACTTTGCTTCGAACATCCTAAAATCCAGGATCAGTTCAGTCATGCATACGATTCCGACTAACGGTTTTCTTCCGAAAGCCCTTACCGTTTGTGCCCCTGGTGAAAAACATGAATTCGGACTGTTGGTCTTTACCGTTTTTTTGAAACGGAAAGGATATGAAACCATTTATTTGGGAGAATCCATCGTCGATAAGGATCTTTTTACTGTTTTAAACATCATAAGGCCCTCATACTTATTCATGTCATGTTCACTGAAAGAGAATCTCGATGGAACATTCAGGCTGGTTGAAGCCTTAATAAAGGATTTTCCGGATTTGAAGGTGGGTCTTGGGGGTGCGGCGCTGAGCCTTGTATCCGAAGAAATCCGTACTTCCTTCAGCGGAGTTTTAATGGGTGATTCACAATCGGAATGGGAGGAATGGCTGAAGGGTTAGCGGCAGGCTTTGGAGAAATAATGGATATGCACTCTAAGACCAAGGCTTCATATGATGTATGAAGATGGTAACCAGGGGGCATTTTTTTATGAAGCTGGAGCGATTAACTAATAATAAAATCAAGATTTTTTTGACCCTTGATGATTTGATTGATAGAGGTATAACAAAAGAAGATATTTTAGGGAATTCCTTAAAGGTCCACAAGTTATTTCAGGATATGGTCGAAGAAGCGTGCGAAGAACTCAGCTTTAAAATGAGTGGTTCCATTGCAATCGAAATTTTTTCCCTGCCTGCTCAAGGGTTAATAATCATTGTAACGAAGGAAGAAGAGGAGTTATTGACAGACGAAGAGGAATTTTTGGATTTACAGGTGAAAATTGATGACCATCCCCATATTCTATATGTTTTCGATGATTTTGAAGATATCGTCCAATTATCTCAAAGATTGTCTTTTCAAGGTTTGATAAAGAGTAATCTTTATCATTATGAGGGAAGATACTATTTACTTATCGAAAATATTATAGACGCGACATATGATACGATCATCTCTTTAGCGGCTGAGTATGGCCATGCATCAACACTTACACTATACCGCATCAATGAATATGGAACATGTATAATCGAAAATGAAGCGATACATGTTTTGATCTCACACTTTAGTTAGATGTAAACCGAAAGAGACAAGGCAGCCACATAATGGAAAATCAATGCGGGTTGCCTTACTTGTCTCACCTTTCCTGCCGAAGAAAATATATGGTAGAAGGGTAAGAAAACAGTTGATATGATAACGTTTTCATTTTTAGAATATTTCCAACTTTTAAATTCCCATTTTAACTCTTGCATAAATATAACGAAGGTGTATACTAGCACATGAAGAGGACTATTTGAAGATTATAATTTGATATATGGATGAGATTTTCTAGGAGGTACTTTTAATGGAATCGGCAAAAGGCAATAGCCATGTAAATGAAGAGGAAAAACACGACGTACTGAGGTCTACCCAAACAGTAATACATAAAGCTTTAGATAAGCTGGGTTACCCGGAAGAAGTTTATGAGCTTTTGAAGGAACCATTGCGTTTATTAACGGTGAAGATGCCAATCCGCATGGATGATGGGTCAGTTAAAATTTTCACTGGTTACCGTGCACAGCATAACGATGCTGTTGGGCCTACAAAAGGTGGTATCCGTTTTCACCCAAATGTAACGGAACGTGAAGTGAAAGCATTATCCATTTGGATGAGTTTGAAATGCGGAATCGTTGATTTACCATATGGCGGGGGTAAAGGCGGTATCGTTTGTGATCCTCGTAATATGTCCTTCCGTGAACTGGAAAGGCTAAGCCGTGGCTATGTTCGCGCAATTAGCCAAATCGTTGGGCCGACTAAAGATATCCCGGCACCTGATGTATTTACAAATTCTCAGATCATGGCTTGGATGATGGATGAATACAGCCGTATGGATGAATTCAACTCACCAGGATTCATTACGGGTAAACCGCTTGTACTTGGCGGTTCTCATGGCCGTGAATCAGCCACTGCCAAGGGTGTAACGATTTGTATCAATGAAGCTGCCAAGAAACGCGGCATTGATATTAAAGGTGCACGTGTCGTCATTCAAGGTTTTGGTAACGCAGGTAGTTTCTTAGCTAAATTCATGCATGATGCAGGTGCTAAAGTTATTGGGATTTCAGATGCATATGGTGCTCTTCATGATCCTGAAGGCTTGGATATCGATTATCTTCTCGATCGGAGAGATAGTTTCGGAACCGTTACGAAATTGTTTAAAAGCACAATTTCAAATAAGGAACTGCTTGAATTAGATTGTGATATTTTAGTTCCGGCTGCAATTGAAAACCAAATCACTGAAGAAAATGCTGCTGATATCAAAGCATCGATCGTTGTCGAGGCAGCAAACGGACCTACAACAATTGAAGCGACACAAATCCTAACGGATCGTGGAATCCTTCTTGTTCCTGATGTTCTTGCTTCTGCTGGTGGAGTAACGGTTTCCTACTTCGAATGGGTACAAAATAATCAAGGATATTACTGGTCTGAAGAAGAAGTGGACGAAAAGCTGGAAAAAATCCTTGTCAAATCTTTTAATAATATATATGAACTTGCACAATCCAGACGTGTTGATATGCGTCTTGCGGCTTATATGATCGGTGTAAGAAAAATGGCTGAAGCTTCACGCTTCCGTGGTTGGATCTAAAAGATTCAGATCATGTATTGATTATAATTAAAATCATGTTCATTGCTTTATCATTGAAATGATTTGTAAAAACTCCTATCATGTATTGATAGGAGTTTTTATTTTTAGACGAACGAATTATATAGTGAATGGAAAGGCAGTGGAGTATAGATGAATGTTGAAGAAGTCATTATCATAGGCGGGGGGCCTTGTGGATTGGCTGCTGCTATCGCTCTTAAAGAAGTGGGAATACAGTCCCTGATCATTGAAAAAGGTAATGTGGTGGATTCCATTTATCGGTATCCAACTCACCAAACATTTTTCAGTTCAAGTGAAAAACTGGAGATTGGTGATACCGCTTTTATTATCGAAAATCGTAAACCGGTCCGTAATCAGGCTCTAGCCTATTATAGGGAAGTGGTCAGAAGGAAAGAATTGCGGATCAATAAATTTGAAAAAGTAGAAAAAGTGGAAAAACGTAAAGATGGAAAATTTTTGGTCAAGACATCAAAAGGTGACTATACTGCTCTACATGTGATCGTATCGACCGGATATTATGATCATCCTAACTATATGTGCATTCCAGGCGAACAGCTTCCTAAAGTGTTTCATTACTTCAAGGAGGGCCACCCCTACTTTAATTGTGATGTTGCAGTCATCGGTGGTAAAAACTCAAGTGTGGATGCGGCACTGGAATTGGTCAAATCAGGCGCAAGAGTTACAGTCCTTTATAGAGGATCGGATTACTCTTCAAAAGTCAAACCATGGATTCTCCCGGAATTTGAATCATTAGTCCGCAATGGCACGATCAAGATGGAGTTTAATGCGAATGTTGATAAGATAACTGAAGATAGCGTCATATATCATGTAGGTGAAGAGGAAAAAGTTGTTAAAAATGATTTTGTGTTTGCCATGACTGGCTACCATCCTGATCATACCTTTTTAGCTTCAATGGGCATAAATATTGATAAGGAGACTGGAAGGCCCGAATATAACGAGGAAACGATGGAAACGAACGTTAAAGGCCTTTATATTGCAGGAGTTCTGGCAGCTGGAAATAATGCGAACGAAATCTTCATTGAAAATGGCAGGTTCCATGGTGGTTTGATTGCCTATCATTTGGCTGTTAAAGAAAAGTGAATGGAATGAAAAAGGAGGATGTGGAAATATGGATAAAATAACATTGATAACGACAGGCGGGACTATTGCCAGTAAAGAAACAATTAATGGTATGTTGGCCTCAGGTGCATTGACTGGCCAGGAGTTGGCATCACTTTGCGAACTACCCAACGATATCGAGGTTAAAGTGGTGGATGTTTTCCAGATTTCAAGCATGTCCATGTCCTTTGAGAAAATGCAACAGCTTAAATTAGCCATTCATAAGGAATTGGAAGATCCGGAAGTTACGGGAATCGTTGTGACCCACGGTACGGATACACTAGAGGAAACGGCTTACTTCCTTGATGTCACGAATAAAGATCAACGTCCAATTGTATTAACCGGCTCCCAGCGGTCTCCCCATGACGTGGGAACCGATGTATATTCCAATCTAAGGAATTCAATATTATGCGCTGCGAGTGATTTGCTTAGGGATGTTGGCGTAGTTGTCGTTTTTAATGAGCGGATCTATTCAGCAAAGTATGTTAAAAAAGTCCATGCTTCCAATTTGCAGGGATTCGAATCCTTTGGATATGGATATTTGGGGATTATTGATAATGATGTCGTAAGCATTTATCAAAAACCCTTACATAGGGAGTATTACGAGATTCAGAATTGCATTCCCAGAGTGGATATCATCAAGTGCCACACAGGTGCTGATGGCATCTTTATTGAGGCAGCGGTTGCAAATGGTGCAAAAGGCATCGTGCTCGAGGGTGTAGGAAGGGGACAAGGCACCCCTGAAATGGTAACTTCCATACAAAATGTAATCGATAATGGCATTACGGTCGTCATGACAACAAGTGCCGAAGAAGGTAAAGTTTACCCGGCATATGATTATGTAGGCAGCGCATTTGATTTAAAACAGCGCGGTGTGATATTAGGTGCTGATTATGACAGCAAAAAGGCTAGAATTAAGTTAGCTGTCGTGCTGGCAAGCGAAAACTCTGTAGATGAAACTTTCTTTAAGTAAATAAATGCTGGAAGACTTGATTCTTGGATTCAGTTTTTCTTCATTCCGTGGTACGATTAAGGAAAAGAAGAGGAAAAGAGGGTCAGCTAATGCTGGTCATGTTGTCAGCGGCTATTGCGCCAGGGTTGGCGCTACTTAGCTATTTCTATTTGAAAGATCAATATGAAACCGAGCCTATATCGGTTGTGGTCAAAACATTTTTATTCGGTGTCTTTCTGGTTTTGCCGATAATGTTCATACAGTATGTGCTCGAAACGGAACATATCTTGAATACCGACTTAGCTAATGCATTTTTATGGGCTGCACTGCTTGAGGAATTCTTCAAGTGGTTCATTCTCATTTATGTTATTTATCAGCACGTAGCATTCGATGAGCCATATGATGGGATCGTGTACGGCGCTGCAGTCTCCCTTGGATTCGCTACGATGGAGAATATTTTATACCTGCTGGCCAACGGGGTGGAACATGCTTTTCTCAGGGCGGTTCTCCCTGTATCCAGTCATGCTTTGTTCGGTGTGCTCATGGGGTATTATTTGGGCAAGGCGAAATTTTCAGCTTCGAATAATAGGTTCTATTTATTATTGGCATTGGTCATCCCAATCGCTTTACATGGGGTTTATGACTATATTTTAGTTTCCCAAAAATTTTGGGTATACTTCATTATGCCATTTATGATTTGCCTATGGTGGTTAGGTATGAAAAAAGTAAAAAAAGCACGTTTGTTGTCTGACTTTCACGCAGAAAAACTTTCTCAAAAACATTTTATTAGCAAATGATAAATACTTCCAAAACGGAGTGCTGGCATATTTTGCCCGCTCCGTTTTTTTATGGTATGGAATAAAAAAGCCAGTTAAGAAGAAAATAGTATTACATTAATTCAAGAAAAAGAGGAGTGTTTTTGATGAAAGGAATTTCGTCAAAATGGAAATGGCTATTGCTGTTTTCGTGTATAACTATTTGTTTCGGAATTTACCCGGAAACAAGAACAAATGCCTTTTCGAGCCAAGTCATTCAAAAAGGTGCGGTTGGTGATGATGTAATTGAAATGCAGGCACGATTACAAAACATCGGTTACTATAATGGAAAGATTGATGGAGCCTATGGGTGGGGAACTTATTGGGCACTTCGAAACTTTCAACAAGATTTCGGGCTTCCTATCGATGGTTTAGCAGGAACTACAACAAAACAGAAGTTGACCAATGCCTCTAACTTCAATAAAAAATTTGTTCACGAACAGATCAATAAAGGGAACGAGTTCACCTATTATGGGGGGGTCCCCATTGAAAAACAGGTGAAAGTGAAAAGAAATGCAAATGGATCCAAGTCAGGTGGAGGCAATGCTTCCGGAAATGCCCCTTCCAAAACGGCGACATCAGCCAATCTTCCGGGAGGATATTCTCAAAACGATATACAGCTGATGGCCAATGCCGTTTATGGAGAGGCACGAGGGGAGCCATATACAGGTCAGGTTGCTGTTGCAGCAGTAATACTGAATAGGGTGGAAAGTGCAGCTTTCCCGAATACGATTTCAGGAGTAATTTTTGAACCTGGGGCCTTTACAGCTGTTGCGGATGGTCAGATTTGGCTGACTCCAAACGAAAGGGCAAAAGAAGCCGTGGTGGATGCCATCAATGGTTGGGATCCAAGCAGTAATGCAGAATATTACTTTAATCCCGATACGGCAACAAGTAAATGGATCTGGTCAAGACAACAAATTAAAAGAATCGGAAAACATATCTTTTGTAAGTAAAGAGGTGAAGGAAAATGATCAGGAATATAGTGATTGCCCTGCTTGTTGTAGTTGTTGCAGGAACTGCATTCTGGGGCTATCAAGAACATAAGGAAAAAAATGCTATATTAATTAACGCGGAAAATACGTATCAGCGAGCCTTTCATGATTTAAGCTACCAAGTAGATTTATTGCACGATAAGGTCGGCGGTACTTTGGCGATGAATTCAAGATATTCATTAAGTCCAGCTTTAACAGATGTTTGGCGTATCACTTCCGAAGCCCAAAGTGATGTAGGGCAATTGCCATTGACCTTGCTTCCTTTTAATAAGACAGAAGAATTTTTATCAAAAATTGCGGACTTCAGTTATAAAACAGCTGTACGTGACCTTGAAAAAGAACCATTGAATGATCAGGAATATTCGACTTTGCAATCCTTGTACACGCAGGCAGGGGACATCCAGGACGAGTTAAGAAAAGTCCAGTATCTAGTCCTTAAAAACAATTTAAGATGGATGGATGTCGAAATGGCTCTTGCATCTGGAAAAGAAAATTCAGATAACACGATCATAGACGGATTAAAAACTGTAGAGAAAAAAGTTTCTGGATATGGGGAAACAAATGAGATGAATCCGACGTTTACTACTGCACCACAGAGGGATGAAAACTTCAAAAATTTGCAAGGTGCAACCATTACAAAACAAGAAGCGATTGCGACAGCAAAAAGCTATGCTCATTCAAAAAGCAAAAATTTGAAGGTGAATGTTGAAGAAAACGGCAAAGGTTCCGATTATGGATTTTATAGTGTGAGCATCCTCGATAAGGACTCCGGTACCGAATTAAATATGGATTTAACAAAAAAAGGCGGTTACCCTATTTGGTATATCAATAATAGGGACGTGAACAAAACAAATCTTGATTTGAATCAAGCCAATACAAAAGCCATAGATTTTTTAAAGGAACATGATTTCAGTTCACTTGAATTATTTGAAAGTGCTCAGTACGATAATATCGCTTTACTTAATTTCGTATCATCTGAAAATGGAGTCAAGATTTATCCTGATTCAGTCAAGGTCAAAATCGCATTGGATGACGGATCCGTTATAGGATTTTCAGCTGACGAGTATTTAAAATCACATAAAACCAGGGAAATAGGAAATCCGAAAATATCCGAGAAAGAAGCTAAGGACAAAATCAACTTGAATGTGAAAGTAATGGAAGAAGGAAAGGCGTTAATCATCAATGATATTGGTGAAGAAGTACTTTGTTATGAATTTCTCGGCACGATTAAAGAGGATACCTACCGTATTTTCATTAATGCAGATACTGGTCAAGAAGAAAAGGTGGAAAAATTAAAGAACTCCGAACCCGTATACGAGAATTTAATTTAAACTGTCAGGATGTTTCATGCATTTAGGGAAATGTGCCAAGTCACTTTCCCTTTTTTATATGGGAAAATTCATTGGTAATGTTATGTTGTTTCCTGATATGTTCAAATACGTGCGAATGGTTGTAACCCTTGATACGGCATATATCCAGAACATTCCGGGTGTACTCCCTTTCGCAATGGTGGATATCAGTAGCAGAGCTTCTAAAGGCTTTAAAAAGGGGCTCATATACAATCGGTTTCGCAATGATACCTGTGGATGGCGCTTACACTAAAATCGGGGAGATCCATTATTTACGTTTAGTGTAACGGAGAAAGAGCATGGAGATAAGCTACTGTACGTCAATTTCTTGGATTGACTAAAAATGAAGTACAGACACTAATGAGATTCATTTTTGAAAAGCAGGTCGATTTAAAGAAAAAAGGCTTGTAAGTTTGACATGATTGAATGAAAAACAGCTATTCCATCCATACTGCTAATATAAACAGTATGGAAGGTGCGGCTTATGAAAACATTTGAAAGACTATTAATTAAAGTGATAATCATCCAATTGGCCTGCTTATTTTTTTTCCAGTTCCTTTTGAGCAGGGAGGATCAAATCTTTGATTTGACCAAGCTTTCGAGGTATGAAGGTGTCACTAGCAATAATTATACGAAAATCATTGAAACATTCAATGGGACCTCAAAGTAAAAGCGGTGATCCGCTTTTTTTGTATGAAGATTTTCGATAAAGGGAAATGATTGATGGATGTATGATCGAGAGATGAACTAGGTGATTTTGAACGTACACTTCCCTTTTATTAATGATTTTCCCGCTAGATGTGATAAAATATAAGGGTACTAAATAATCAGCATGATTGTAGGATTCTTGGGAGGATTTATGGAAAAAAAATTATCAGTTGCAATCGATGGACCAGCTGCTGCTGGAAAAAGCACGGTTGCTAAAATTGTTGCAGAAAAGTTCAATTACATATATGTGGATACAGGTGCAATGTACAGGGCCCTTACTTATAAGGCCATTAACCAACAGATTCGACTGAATGATGAACAAGCACTATCCGAAGTTCTCATCAATACAGATATCGAATTAAGACCAAGTGAAAATGGGCAGTTGGTGTTCGTGGATAATGTGGACGTGACAGCCCAAATCAGAAACAATGAAGTGACTGGTTCTGTTTCGGAGGTGGCAAAGCACCGGAGCATCCGGGAAGAAATGGTTTGCAGGCAGCAAATCTTTGGTGAAAATGGCGGAGTTGTCATGGATGGTAGGGATATCGGAACGCACGTTCTTCCCAACGCCGAAGTAAAAGTATTTCTAGTCGCCTCTGTAGATGAAAGGGCACAGCGGAGACATCAGGAAAATATATTGAAAGGTTTCCCATCCGATATCGAAAAGTTAAGGGAAGAAATTGCAACAAGGGACAAGCTGGACTCGGAACGCGAGGTATCGCCCCTGAAAAAGGCAGTGGATGCCATCGAAATTGATACGACTTCATTATCGATTCAAGAAGTGGCAGAAAGTATCATGTCTTTAATAGAAGAGAGGAAAAGATGAAATTGGATTTTTACACATTTGGCAAAAACGTCGTAAAAGGCGTTTTAATGCCAGCGTATAGGGTTAAGACGCTTGGAAAGGAACATATCCCTAAAGAGGGCGGAGTATTGATTTGTGCCAATCACATTGATAATTTTGATCCGCCTGTAGTTGGCATGACATCTCCAAGGGACATCCATTTCATGGCGAAAGAAGAGTTGTTTCAAGCACCTATTTTAAAGGATATATTACCCAGAGTAAATGCATTTCCCGTGAAGCGGGGCAATAGCGATCGGGAATCCCTTAGAAAAGGTTTAAAGCTATTGAAAGAGGGCAAGGCTATTGGGCTGTTTCCCGAGGGAACCAGGAGTAAGACAGGTGAATTGGGAGAAGGTTTGGCTGGCGCCGGATTTTTCGCACTGCGATCTGATGCCGTGATCATACCATGTGCGATTATCGGCCCATATAAACTTTTGCGTCCTTTGAAGGTGGTTTACGGACCTCCTATAAATTTTACCGAATATCGGGAACGGAAAATATCAGCTGATGAAGCTACTAAAATCATCATGGAACAAATTGGAAAATTGATTTCCGAGCATAAATAGTTCTTGATACTTGACAATTTTCTGATTTTGTTAGAATTTATAAAATAAGGGTATTGTTCCTTATTGGGGATGAAAAGGAATATAACCTTATTACTCTAAAAAAAACTGTTTTTATCTTTATTAGGAAAGTGTTTTTATTGAACCACTTTAAATAAAATATGTGGCCGATGAAGAGGAAGTTTGCTGATCAGTCATGGGTTAAGGAGGAGTTAGTAATGACAGAAGATATGAACCAGGTAGAAGTGAACAATTACAAAGTTGGGGATCAAGTTAAAGGTACCGTTTCAAAGGTAGAAGAAAAACAGGTCATTGTCGATTGTGAAAACAGCAAGACAGATGGAATCATTCCTATCAGTGAGTTATCGAGCCTTCATGTCGAAAAGGCGTCAGATGCCGTTTCGGTAGGTGATGTATTGGAGCTGGAAATCATTAAAGTAGAAGAAGAAGCTCTCATTCTATCTAAACGTAAGATTGACGCTCTGAAAGCATGGGATGACCTGGAATTGAAATTTGAAAACGGGGACGTATTTGAGGCTGAAGTTAAAGATGTCGTCAAAGGCGGGCTTGTTGTAGATCTAGGCGTACGTGGTTTTGTTCCAGCTTCTCTAGTAGAAGACTATTTCGTTGAAGACTTTTCTGATTACAAAAACAAAACCTTAACATTCAAGATCGTTGAGCTTGAGAAAGACAAGAATCGCTTAATCCTCTCACATCGGGCAGTCGTCCAAGACCAAAAGGAAAAACAAAAAGCAAACGTTTTGGATAAGATCGAAAGCGGGCAGGTGCTTGAAGGTGTGGTCCAAAGGATTACCGATTTTGGTGCATTCGTGGATATTGGCGGCGTAGATGGTCTTGTCCACATTTCCCAGCTATCCCATCAGCATGTCGAAAAGGCATCCGATGTGGTTTCCGAAGGGGATAATGTACAGGTGAAAGTTCTATCCATTGATCGAGATAATGAAAGGATTTCACTTTCCATAAAGGATACTCTTCCGGGACCATGGTCAGGAATTGCAGAAAAAGCGGCAAAGGGCTCTACACAAGATGGTATCGTTAAACGCCTTGTTTCTTTTGGTGCATTCGTTGAGATTTTCCCAGGGGTAGAAGGTCTTGTCCATATTTCACAGATCTCGCACAAGCATATTGCAACACCACAAGAAATTCTTAAAGAAGGCCAGTCTGTCGAAGTGAAGGTCCTGGATGTCAATGAAACGGATCAACGTCTATCATTGAGCATTAAAGAACTTGAAGAACCTCAATCCAAATACAACACATCGGATTATGAGCTTCCTGAAGAATCGAAGGGCTTTCAGCTAGGTGAAATGATTGGTGATCAATTGAAAAAACTAAAATAAGATAATAATGGTGAGGGCCTTGCAGAGAGAACAACGAAAATTAGATCATATAGAATTTGCGTTAAAAACAGGTCAGCAGCATAAAACCGGGCTAGAGGATATTTCGTTTATTCACCAAAGCTTACCAGGAATTTCCTTGGATAATGTGAACCTATCAGCGGAAGTTGGCGGACTTGAATTAAGTTCGCCAATTTTTATAAATGCCATGACCGGTGGCGGAGGCCCTGAAACTGAAAAATTGAATGGTGACCTGGCCGTTGCTGCCCGGGAAACAGGAATCGCTATGGCGGTTGGATCACAAATGGCAGCCATCAAGGATTCTAGTCAGCAAGACTCCTTTAAAGTGGTAAGACAGGAAAATCCTGATGGGGTGCTGATTGGTAATCTTGGCGGTGAAGCAACAGTCGAACAGGCAAAGCGAGCCAGCGAAATGATCGGGGCAAATGCCCTGCAGATTCATCTTAACGTCATTCAGGAATTGACGATGCCTGAAGGAGATAGGAATTTTGCGGGTACCCTTTCGAGAATAGAGAAAATCAACAGAAGTATCGGAATTCCTGTCATCGTAAAAGAGGTTGGATTTGGGATGAGTAAGGAAACGGTGCAGCAATTACATTCCGTTGGTGTATCGATCATTGATGTAGGCGGGTTTGGCGGAACGAATTTTGCTAAAATCGAAAATGAAAGACGAGCGAAAATACTCGGATATTTTAATGAATGGGGCATACCGACAGCTGCTTCGATAGTCGAAGCCGTTAATGTTTCACCTCAGCTTTCAGTTATTGGATCGGGGGGCATTCAAAGCCCTTTGGAAATTACAAAAAGCCTGGCCTTAGGAGCGAAAGGTGTCGGGTTAGCCGGACATTTCCTCAAGCTGCATAAAGAGTTTGGCCTGGTACAATTGATTAAAGAAATAAACTACATACATGAAGATTTAAAGATCATCATGACTGCACTAGGGTGCGGTAATATCTCAGAATTAAGGAACGCGAAAATAGTCATCAAAGGCAACACCTATCATTGGTTATCTCAAAGAGGCATAAATTGTTCGGCATATGCTAAATGAATTCCACAAAAAGAAGCATCTCAATTGAAACGATTGAGATGCTTCTTTTTGTTCGGGATAACTTAGCTATTCCTTTTTCGTGCCTCTTCGGGACTTTCCATTCTTGTTGCCCCTTTATGACCCAAGGATTGGTCCCTATCGGACTCCACCCGTTTACTTTCTTTCAATTTCTTTTCTTGTCGATCTTTGCCCATGTTTACACCTCCTTTTTAAAATGATAGGGGGACGGTTTTATGGATGAATATTGCAGTTCCTCATTTAAATCCCCGCCTTTACGTTTATTCTTTGAATAAACAAGCCATAATGTTCCTAAAAGGGGGATGCATGCATGGATGGAATTTTGTTTTATTGGATGTCATGGATAGTTTGGGTCATTGTCATGTATTTTATTCCAAAAACGGTTCCATTTCGTTTTGATTTTCTTTTTCATCTATTAGCCGTAATGGTATTAACGGGGTATAAACTGGAGGTTTCCTTATTTTCCATGCATTTGAGCGGTCCATATCTTTTCTTTATACTATGTGTGTATATTAGGAAACAATCAATCATCAAGGTGATGGAACTGATCTGCGGAAGTCTTATTATCACTCTCGCCTATGCCAGTTTTCAACTTTTTTCTTTACTTGATCCGATATGGCTCATCATGAAACCCTCTTATCTTTTGTGTATTTTCCTGAATTATCTTATCCTATTACTTTTTAAAAATTGGAAACATCGATTGTTCGTCCTTTTAATCGGTTTGATAATGGGTGATATCATATATTCTGGATTGCTTGTTTATCACTCTTTGTCTTATGTGGCCCTTGCATACGCATGGCACGATAATGCAGTGCTGATATTGGGCACGAACATACTGTGGAGAATGTTGGAGCTTGTTGGCCAATACATTTATTCATCATCCCAATCGAGATTGTTATCAAAACAAAGAAAAGAGAATTTTAATCAATGAGGAGTATTGGGAAAGATTAAGGAAAAAAGATTTGGGGTGTTATCCGTTTTTATCCAAAATGCTGCAGGTTTAAATGGAATCAATTGGAAATGGAAGGCTTTTATGCATACAATCATTGTTGATTGGCGAGAAATTTGTTACTATAGGATAGTTAGAGTTCTGTAGATAAATCGTAAAATGCTCTAAAAAATTAAAAGGAAGCAGTGTGCCGAAAGCTTCTTCATTTTTTTGGGCTGTTTATAATCACGTTTTAGCATGCTGAGGGTTCAGCTTCACGTCACCTGAGGAACTGGGGAGTAAAGTGGACAAACTGCCTGTAAATACTTGATACGTTTAACTGAACATCAGTAGGGAATTCTCTTACTGATGAAATTTTCCTTTATATGATGATGGATACAGCCTTTTCCTTTAAAAGGAAATAATGAAAATCAATAATGCAAAAAGCAACCTTAATAAATGCATTCATGAATTTCGTGACTTTGACAGAGATATAGTAGCAGAAAGGGTGAATAGCAATGCCAAAACCGGTAATTGCGATAGTCGGTCGTCCGAACGTGGGAAAATCGACAATCTTTAATAGAATAGTGGGAGAACGGGTTTCGATTGTCGAAGACGTTCCTGGAGTAACACGTGACAGGATTTATAGTTCAGGTGAATGGTTGACACATGATTTTAACATTATTGATACGGGTGGAATTGATATCGGTGACGAGCCGTTCCTAGAACAAATTCGCCAGCAGGCTGAAATTGCCATCGATGAAGCCGATGTGATAATTTTTATGACGAATGGTCGTGAAGGGGTAACGTCTGCAGATGAAGAGGTCGCTAAGATTCTCTTTAAATCGAGAAAGCCAGTTGTCCTTGCGGTAAATAAAGTTGATAACCCAGAAATGAGAGATCAAATCTATGATTTCTATGCGTTAGGTTTTGGCGATCCATTTCCGATCTCCGGGTCTCATGGACTCGGTCTTGGTGACCTACTGGATGAAGCGGCCAAACACTTCCCTAAATTCAGCGGCCAGGATTATGCTGATGATGTCATTAAATTCAGTTTGATTGGACGACCGAATGTAGGTAAATCTTCACTGGTCAATGCATTGTTAGGTGAAGATCGTGTCATTGTAAGTGAAATTGAAGGAACGACTCGCGACGCGATTGACTCCCCTTATAAATATAATGGCAAAGAATATGTCATTATTGATACTGCTGGGATGCGGAAAAAAGGGAAAGTGTATGAAAGTACGGAGAAATATAGCGTTCTTCGTGCATTAAGGGCAATTGAACGTTCAGACGTTGTTCTTGTGGTCCTGAACGCTGAAGAAGGTATTCGTGAGCAGGATAAAAAAATTGCCGGATATGCCCATGAAGCGGGTAGAGCGGTCATCATCGTCGTCAATAAGTGGGATGCCATCGAGAAAGATGAAAAAACGATGAAGGATTTTGAAGAAAAGATCCGTGCCCATTTCCTATTCTTGGATTATGCGCCAATCATCTATCTTTCTGCCTTAACTAGAAAAAGGACACATACCTTAATACCAGTCATCGATCAGGCTAGTGAGAATCATGCTATCCGTGTTCAGACAAATGTATTGAATGAAGTGGTCATGGATGCCGTGGCGATGAATCCGACACCGACTCATAATGGCAACCGTTTGAAAATCTATTATACGACTCAGGTTGCGATTAAGCCGCCTACTTTCGTTGTATTCGTTAACGATCCGGAGTTATTGCATTTCTCATATGAGAGATTTTTAGAAAATCGAATTAGGGATGCCTTTGGTTTTGAAGGAACACCGATACGAATTTTTGGACGCCAAAGGAAATAGTAAAGGTGGTTATACAATGGTGAAAGCAAAAGAAAGTATCGCTGTGATTGGTGCAGGGAGCTGGGGAACTGCTTTAGCGATGGTAATAGCTGATAACCAGCATGAAGTGAGATTATGGGGACATAATCAGAAACAAATTGATGAAATGAATCAAAATCATACGAATGAAAAATACTTGCCTGGGATTGAATTGCCTTTGGGGATTAAAGGATATTCGTCCATTAAAGAAGCGTTGGCCGGGATTGAAATAATTATTTTGGCGGTGCCGACCAAAGCCTACAGGGAAGTGCTTGGTCAGATTAAAGAGGCTCATGATAAACCATTGACGATCGTTCATGTGAGTAAAGGAATTGAACCTGATTCACTGCTTCGTATATCGGAAATGATTGAAGAAGTCTCTTCGGCGGATTGGCTTAAAGATATAGTGGTTCTTTCAGGACCGAGTCATGCAGAAGAAGTCAGTCTGCGTCACCCGACAACAGTTGCCGTTTCTTCAAAGAATATGAAGGCAGCCGAAAGGGTTCAGGACATCTTTATCAATAATAATTTCCGTGTGTATACAAATCCCGACTTGATTGGTGTTGAAATCGGTGGGGCATTGAAGAACATCATTGCTTTGGGTGCCGGCCTTACGGATGGTTTAGGCTATGGTGATAATGCCAAGGCTGCATTAATGACACGGGGATTGGCTGAAATATCCCGCCTGGGGGTGGCCATGGGGGCCAACCCACTAACGTTTTCAGGTTTAGCTGGGATTGGCGACTTGATCGTCACTTGTACAAGCGTCCATTCCCGTAATTGGAGAGCTGGGAATATGCTTGGTAAAGGGCAAAAGCTTGAAGAAGTTTTGGAAAACATGGGTATGGTCGTTGAAGGTGTCAGAACCACTAAAGCCGCCCATCAACTAGCTAAAAAATACGAAGTGAACATGCCGATCACAGAAGCCTTGTACGATGTTTTATTCAATGGGGAAGAAGTGAAAAAGGCAGTTGACCTTTTAATGAATCGTTCAAAAACGAATGAAATGGAAGAACTTTTTAACATATTGGATAGCAGACAGCAGGATTAACCTCGCGTTTGTTGATTTTAATAAAAGAATTTCATTAAATTAGGCATTCGATGATGCGCCTTGCCGTGTATCAGCATACAATGCAACGAAAGTAAACTAGTAATTTGACCTCGGCACGGGGGATTTAGTCAAATGAGCAGAAGGTATCTTTATATCTTCTGCTTTTTTTTATGGGTAAAAATCATTGATTCTCTTTTAGCTAACTTTAGGGATTATGAATAATTGCATGAGTTATTCAAATTTGCATGAAATATTCTACTTATTTCCTTGTTTTTTGTTAAAAATCGACTTTTTTTTTGGTATGAAAATTGCGAAGTGTATTATAACAAAAAAATTATAAAGGAGGCCGGGAAAGTTGGATAACTTTTCTGGTTAAACAAGGAAGGGGAAGGATACATGCAAACAGGTCAACTGAAAAGGTCTTTAAACTTATGGCATATCGTATTGCTTGGTGTTGGTTATATGACGCCGATGGTTGTTTTTGATACTTTCGGGATAGTTTCAGAAGAAACGGGGGGGCATGTGCCAACAGCTTATGTCATTGCTCTTATGGCGATGTTGTTTACTGCAGCTAGCTATGGAAAAATGGTGAAAATTTATCCGCAGGCAGGTTCATCCTATACTTATACTCAAAAAACGATAAATCCACATTTAGGCTTCCTTGTCGGGTGGTCATCGATGCTTGATTATTTATTTTTACCGATGGTGAACGCCATTTTAACAAAAATATACCTAACAGCTCTTTTTCCTGAAGTATACCCGTGGATATGGGTAGTGGCATTTGTTCTTTTAATGACAGGGATTAACTTATTCAATGTTAATTTTGCTGCCAACTTTAATAGCTTTCTAGTTTTCTTTCAAATGTTGGTCATCATTATTTTTGTGGCTCTTGTGGTCAAAGGGGTCATGGGTGGAGAAGGAACAGGTGACGTTTTTTCAGTTCAGCCATTCATCGGGCCTCATATGGAAATGTCGACACTCATTACAGGCGCTACAATCCTTTGTTTTTCGTTTCTGGGGTTTGACGCTGTCACTACATTATCGGAAGAAACACCAAATCCATCTAAAACGATTCCCCGGGCCATCTTTTTGACTGCCCTGATCGGTGGGGTTTTATTTGTGACGGCTGCATTCTTTACACAGTTATTTTTCCCTGATGTTTCCCGTTTTGGCGATCCTGAGGCGGCTTCCCCGGAAATTGCCCTTTTTGTGGGCGGGAAGTTATTTCAAGCTTTCTTTCTCGCTGGAACTTTATCCGGTACCCTTGCCTCCGGTCTTGCATCCCATGCTAGTGTTTCTAGGTTGTTATATGTCATGGGGCGTGACCAAATGATCTCAAAAAAACTTTTTGGGTTTGTCCACCCCAAATATAATACGCCATTTTTTAATGTCATCTTTGTCGGGACCATATCAATGATTGCCTTATTCCTTGATTTGGTTACGGCCGCTTCCCTCATTAACTTTGGGGCTCTAATTGCTTTTACTTTCGTGAATATTTGTGTAATCGTCCATGCAATAAGAAACAAAAGTTTCCGAACGATGAAAGGATTTCTTTCAACTATTCTGTCCCCGGTTATTGGAGGGGCATCGGTATTCATTCTGTGGCTTAATCTCGATATGAGTTCATTGATCCTAGGGGTTGTCTGGGCGTTAATTGGAATTTGTTATCTTCTGTACCGGACAAAATGGTTTACGGAATCCCCTCCGCTATTTCATTTTAAAGAAGCCCAGTGAATTCACTCTATTGATGTAACGAAGGGGGGAGGTTATAAGTCTGATGAGAAAATGGAGAGGTTTCATGCCTGTTATTCTATTCGGTTTTTCATTCATGGCTTTAGCAACGGTGTTCAGCACATATGGCATCGCAGCAGAAATGTCACATGTGGTTCCTGGAGCCTACATACTCGCTTTAATGGTGATGCTTTTCACGGAAAACAGTTATGGACAGACGGCGAAGGTCATTCCATCGGCAGGTTCAGCATATGCCTACGCAAAAGTCGATTAATCCATATGCCGGTTTTCTGGTGGGTTGGTCGATACTAATGGATTTTATTCATTCCAATGGTCAATTGTTTGTTGTTCAGCCGTTCTTTTCAGCAGCTTTCCTTCTGTACCGGCTTATGTGCGGGCTTTTAATTTACTGACTATTGCGACGAATATCGATATTGTGGAGGATATTAAATACGAAAAGGTGAACGCCCCTTTGTCCAATGAAAAATAAGTAAAAGATGTATAACTGATCTTTAGGTCAAAAGGGTTCAATAAAGAACTCTTCAGACTGTAGATAAACTCGATAATAATTGAGTTTGTCTGCAGTCTTTTTGAGGGTTTGTAAAATAGAACGTTGATTGGAACGTAGGGCACTCGCTTTCCACGGACGGTCCGCCCTCGGCCCTTTGCGCCTGCGGGGTCTCCCCATGGACGGGCTTTTCCCGCAGGAGTCTCACGCACCCGTTCCAATCACTTTGTTTTAACATGTAGAAGGAACCCCTTTTATTATGGATCGAATAAAGGTAAATGTTGGGTATGAGAAGCTGGACATATTTATTTTTTTATCTTGCAATTCAGAATTGTGTTAAAATATAGGTTGGGTTACAAAAGGAGAGTGAAACTGTGTTATCTATTCCGGATGATAAAATTAGACCATTCATATCTATAACAATTGATCAACCAACATTTTCAGAGCAAAAAATTGATGAGATACAGGAACCTTTCTTCTTTCTTATGAAGGATAATCAAGTATTTGCCTATATCCGCATGGATGACCTCCCGTTAAATGAAAGAGTAACAACAGTCGATCAGCTTTTACAGTATGCTTTCTCGATTGAAAATGTTTGTAAATTGCATCCAAACATTTCCATGCCGCTCCTGTTTCAAATTATCGGTGAACCTATCGTACTGATAAAAACGGATGAAGGCCTGCTTACCGGTTATGTAAAAAGGGAAGATGTTTTAGCTGAATTATTCAAGCAGGACAGCAAACAAAACTTAGACCTGCTAAATGTGATTTTAACATCCATTCCTATGGGGATTTTTGTGGCTGATAAAGAAAAAAATATCGTGAACTTCAATGAATCTGGCTTGAAAATGATAAAAAAACCTTCAGAACAAGTCCTTAATGAACCTGCTGCAAACATCTTCGATAAGCAGCATATACATAACGTGTTTGCCAGCGGGAGCAGTATTCTTAATCAGCTGGAGATTACTGATGTCATGAGTGTGCTTGTCGATTATAGCCCGATTTTAAATCATGAAAAAGAAGTCGAAGGCCTGATCATCATCGTTCAGGATTTACCGATGGTTGAGGAAATGGCCATGGAAATAGATTTGATAAAAAGCTCGAATAAAGACTTGAATGCCATTTTAGCGAATATCTATGATGAAATTCTGGTCGTCAATCAAAAAGGGGAGCTATTACGCTATAGTGACAGCATCATCTCAGGTTTCTGGGGAAAGGATTTAAAAGATTATATCGGAAAGAATCTCTTGCAATTAGAAGATGAAGGGATTTTCAATCCTTCGGTCCCCCGGTTAGTCCTTGAACAAAAAAAGAAAGTATCGATTGTCCAAGATACGAAAATGAATAAAAAAGTACTTTCCGTCGGTACTCCAGTATTCAATGAAAAAGGGGATATAGAGCGTATAGTCATTGCATCTAGGGATATAACGGAAAATGCACAATTGAAATCGGAACTAAATGAAATGAAGAAAGAACTGGACTCATTCAAAAAACAAGATCAATTTTATAAAGAGTTGATTTTTGCCAGTCCTAAAATGGAGCAGATAATCAGCCAAGTCCAGAAAATCGCTCATTTTTCATCTACTGTATTAATCAACGGGGAGTCGGGAGTGGGTAAAGAAGTGATAGCCGAAGCCATCCATAAAATGGGCAGGCGCTCCAAGCAACCTTTCCTGAAGATAAATTGCGGGGCGATTCCGGAAAACCTCCTCGAAAGTGAATTGTTTGGTTATACGAAGGGTTCATTTACAGGAGCGGATAAAAATGGGAAAGTAGGATACTTTCAACAGGCCAATAACGGTGTTTTATTCCTTGATGAAGTGGGTGACATGCCTATACATCTGCAAGTCAAGCTGCTGCGAGTCCTCCAGGAACAGGAAGTGATCCCGATAGGCAGTACGACACCTGTCTCCATCGATGTTCAAATTGTTGCGGCAACGAATAAGAGACTGGAAAAAATGGTCGAGATGGGGACGTTTAGAGAAGATTTATTCTATCGATTGAATGTCATTCCCATACATGTGCCCCCGTTAAGGGAAAGGCCGGAGGATATACCGCCGCTAGCCTTTCATTTTCTGCAAAAACTGAATGAAAGGTATCAGCGGAATTACCACTTTTCCCCTGATGCCTTGAATATACTGGAAGTCTATACATGGCCGGGGAACATTCGTGAATTGCAGAACATGATTGAAAGATTGGTTGTTTCTGCAGATGAAGAGATGATCGATGCCGGCTTCATTCAAAGGTTCATTCCGGTCGGCAGTGACTTTAAACAAACAAAACCCATCATTACGAGAATCCTTCCGCTGCAGGAAGCCCAGGATCATGTTGAAGAGCAATTGATCATGCTGGCCATGAAACAGTATAAGACTACGACGAAAGCGGCAAAAGCGTTGGGGATAAGTCAATCATCAGTGAGCAGGAAGTATCAAAAAGTCTTGGCTGAACAGAGTAAGAGGATCGAAAAAAATGCATATTGAAAAAAAGCCGTTGACGAGTGATGTTATTCACTTATCAACGGCTTTTTTTATGAAGGAATTTGGTAAGCTTTTTTAATGGTTTTCCAAGGATAGATTATGCAAAGTAAAATAATTATATGCAAAATTGCATAGGTTTAGTGGTATTTATTAAAAAAAAGGCGATTTTATTGGTTAATTATCTTGGCACGGTACTTGCTTGATAAGTAAGTATAAGAAAAAAGGGAGGTAAGCATTAAAGATTCATTAAAAGCATCCTTAATTAACCATCCAATAAATTTATAAAAAAGGGAGAGTATAAAATGTCAATTAACGTAGAAAGTAAAACTCAAGCCAACCAATCAGAAACCAAGGATTATATTAAAAAGGTGCTTCAATTAATTGAGCAAAAAGAAATTTCAAAAGAAGATGCCCAATGGGTAACGAAAGAAACGGTCGAGAATTTCCGTAACCATGTAAACCCAGGGTTTTTGGAATATCGGAAGACGGTCACTAAAGACACACAATTCGCTGCGGTAGAGTGGTCTGATCAAGATTCATGTTTTACGGATGTTAATGGAAAAAAATATATTGATTGTTTAGGTGGGTTTGGCATTTATAATGTTGGCCATCGTAACCCTAAAGTAGTAAAGGCCGTAACCGATCAATTGCAAAGACAAGCCCTTCATAGCCAGGACTTACTTGATCCATTGCGTGCAATGCTAGCAAAGATCCTAGCCGATATCACGCCGGGAGATTTAAAATACTCATTCTTTACGAACAGCGGTACGGAGAGCGTGGAGGCTGCGCTTAAGTTGGCTAAAATGTACAGTGACAAATTCACGATTATTTCAACGACAAAATCATTTCATGGTAAAAGTCTTGGTTCCTTATCAGCAACAGCAAAGGGCATGTTCCGAAAACCGTTCATTCCACTGATTCCAGGTGTGCGTCATGTACCTTTCGGTGATGTGGATATGATGAGAAAAACGTTTGAAAGTTGTGCGTTGGTCGGTGAAGACGTTGCCGCTGTGCTGTTGGAGCCTATCCAGGGTGAAGGAGGGGTCATCCTCCCTCCGCAAGATTATTTAAAGCAGGTTCGGGCACTATGTGACGAATATGATGCGTTATTGATATTGGATGAGGTTCAAACAGGAATGGGACGTACAGGTAAAATGTTTGCATCCCAGCTTTATGATGTGGTTCCGGACATTCTTTGTTTAGCGAAAGCATTTGGCGGCGGAGTAATGCCTGCAGGGGCCGTTGTAGCCAATGAGAAAGTGTTTAAAAGCTGGTTCGACAATCCATTCATGCACACTACGACATTTGGTGGAAATCCACTAGCATGTGCTGCTGCCATTGCTACGATCGACGTGCTTTTGGAGGAAAAATTACCGGAGCGTGCTGCAGAAGTTGGTGAATACTTCTTAAATGGGTTAAGGGAAGTGGCTAAAGAGCACAAAGATAAGGTATTGGAGATTCGCGGACAAGGATTGATGATTGGTATTGAGTTCCATAAAGACGAAGTGGGTTATGAATTTTCTAAAGCCCTCTTTGATAAAGGCATCTTGGTGGCAGGTACGCTTATAAACTCCAAAACAATCAGGATCGAGCCGTCATTGACTATACATTTGGATGAAGTGGATACAGTCATAAAAGCGTTTAAAGAGGTTTTGCCGACGCTTCAATCTTAATATAAGTAAGCAGAAAAACAGCCTTAGGGCTGTTTTTTTGATTGGAGGGAGAAGGTATGGAAATTACTATACATTTTTTTGTTATATATCTGTACCTAAAATTTTTTTGCGCGAAAATGAGTCATGTAAATTGAGAATTACACAGTTTTGACAATGATTTAATTCCTTTAACGTAATTTGGTATGTTATAATAATTTCTGGAAAAAGGAGTGATGAAGATATGACACCTGCTCTGCAAAAAATGTGGATATCCTTTATAGCTATGGGCTTTATGGTTATCTCTATATTTCTAATCTACATTAGCCGTTATAAATTAAAAGGTTTTTGGAGAGGCTTGACAGCAATTATCGCATACATACTTATGATTCTAGCCGGCTTGATCATCCTTATCGTTGTTCTTAGCGGGCCAACCACTTAATAGGTGAGGAGAAATGATGAAAAATTTTTTCAAAATATTATGTTTATTATGCATTGCCGTATCATTATCTGGCTGTTTATATCCAGAGAAGCAAAAAATGCAAAACCAACTGCCTTATAAAGAGCAGATACAATCCGTACAAAGTGCAGTCGATCAATTTCAGAAAGATGAAGGCGGCATACTGCCCATTGTTACAAAAGATGCAGAAACACCGATTTATCAAAAATATGTTATAAAGTTTTCTAAGATCTCACCGAGGTATCTGGCTGAACCGCCGGACAATGCCTTTGAATCAGGGGGCGTCTTTCAATACATCCTCGTTAATGCTGAAAAAGATCCGACTGTAAAGCTGTTGGATGTCAGGATGGCACAGAAGATTCAGGATGTTTCCTTGAGATTGACTGCTTATCAGCAAAGCAACGGATATCCGCCATTTAGGGAAAGGTTATCCGATAATGTCTTTACACTTGATTATGAAAAAATGGGCCTGAAGGAAGCTCCTACGGTCACGAGTCCATTTTCACAAAAAGACTTATACCTTGTAGTTGATGGTCAAGGTGATATTTTTGTTGATTATACCCCGGATTTACTTGAGGCATTGAAGAAGCATGATGGGGAAATCAAGCCAGGTGATGATATCCGGGACTTGCTAGTGCAGAGTTCGGAGTTCGTCCCTGCCTATTCATTGCCATATACAATTGATGAAAAAACAAATAATCCAATATTTCTTACAAAATAGGCATAACCCTTCTTCTGCAAAATATATTGTAGGGGAAGGGTTATTTCTTTATCTTTATTTCATCCTACATTTTAAATAACAACCCTTATATAAAATTTCTGGTGGAGGAAGGGATTGAACCAGGGAAATAATTGGAATAAATTTTTAGGACAACATCATAGATATATAGTGTCCTAAATAAAATCAAATGGATAAACGAAATCCCAAAACTCTAATTCGGGAGGGGATACCTTGGAAAAGGTAGATATTTTTAAAGATATAGCTGAGCGGACCGGTGGCGATATATATTTGGGGGTTGTCGGTGCCGTCAGGACTGGGAAATCCACATTTATTAAAAAATTCATGGAGTTAGTCGTTATTCCGAATATCCCGTCAGAGGCGGACCGTGCCAGGGCACAGGATGAATTGCCTCAAAGTGCTGCTGGAAAGACGATCATGACTACAGAACCAAAATTCGTACCGAATCAGGCAGCATCGATTCAGGTAGCTGAAGGTCTTGATGTGAACATCCGTTTAGTCGATTGTGTCGGTTATACAATACCTGGGGCTAAAGGGTATGAAGATGAAAATGGTCCCCGCATGATTCATACGCCTTGGTATGAAGAGCCGATTCCGTTCAATGAAGCGGCTGAGATCGGTACTCGCAAAGTAATACAGGATCATTCCACATTAGGCGTAGTCGTCACGACGGATGGATCAATAGGAGAAATCCCGCGAAGTGATTATTTAGATGCCGAGGAAAGGGTTGTTGAAGAATTGAAGGAGGTTGGCAAGCCATTTATCATGATTGTCAATTCCGTTCAGCCTCACCACCCAAATACGGTCGCACTGAAGGAATCCTTGCAGGAAAAGTATGATATCCCTGTATTGGCCATGAGTGTCGAAGGAATGCGGGAATCGGATGTTTACAGCGTACTTCGTGAGGCCCTGTACGAATTCCCTGTTCTCGAAGTCAATGTTAATCTACCAAGTTGGGTAATGGTTCTGCGAGAGGATCATTGGTTAAGGGAAAGTTACCAGGAAGCGGTTAAAGAGACAGTTAAGGACATTAAACGCCTGAGGGATGTAGATCGTGTAGTCGGTCATTTCAATGAATTCGAGTTCATTGACCGTGCCGCGCTTGCAGGCATTGAGATGGGGCAGGGTGTTGCAGAAATCGACCTATACGCCCCAGATGAACTTTATGATGATATTCTGAAGGAAATTGTCGGTGTGGAGATTCGGGGCAAGGATCATCTGTTATCTTTGATGCAGGACTTTGCGTATGCGAAAGCAGAATATGATCAGGTGGCCGATGCATTGAGAATGGTCAAACAAACTGGATATGGTGTCGCAGCCCCTTCCCTTAACGATATGAGTCTTGATGAACCGGAAATCATCCGTCAGGGAGCCAGGTTCGGTGTCAGGCTAAAAGCTGTAGCTCCTTCCATCCACATGATCAAGGTCGATGTCGAATCCGAATTCTCGCCAATCATCGGAACGGAAAAGCAAAGTGAAGAATTGGTCCGTTATCTGATGCAGGATTTCGAAGACAATCCACTTTCCATATGGAACTCTGATATTTTTGGCAGAAGCCTAAGTTCCTATGTAAGGGAAGGCATACAGGTGAAATTAGCAATGATGCCAGACAATGCACGCTATAAATTGAAAGAGACACTGGAGAGGATTATTAATGAGGGCAGTGGGGGATTGATTGCCATCATCTTATAAAAAACGTTTAAAAGCTGGACCAACTCCATTAATGGATTGGTCTTTTTGCATGCTATGGACGGAAGGGTCACAAATAAAATATCACTTGCGGAGGCTTATAGTTGAAAAAAACTATTGTTTTTTAGTATAATCTTGAAAAAACCCTGTGGTTAAGCGATTTTCAGTAATATAATAAGTTTAATTTCTATAAAAAAGGGAAATGATGAATAGCGAAAGACAAAATTTATAATATATACAATTATTTATGAAAAGATTCCCATTATTTTTTGAATTCCCTTGCTAAGCTAATAGGATTTGTGATAATCTACATACAGAAAACGCGTTATAACAGCGATTTCAACCTATTTTTAAATTTATGGATGCATTATTTGGAAATTAATTCGGCTAGGTAATCCTTGATTTCCAGGGAATGAAAATTTGTAAACCGAAACTAATATCAAATCACTATTATAGTGTTGTAATAATGATTTTTTATAAAGAATCCTTTTGGGAGGAGGTGAATGGCATGAACAAAACAGAATTAATTAATGAAGTTGTGACAGCAACTGAAATTTCTAAGAAAGACGCTACAAAAGCTGTTGATGCTGTTTTTGATACAATCTTAGAAGCGCTAAAAAACGGTGATAAAGTCCAATTGATTGGTTTTGGTAACTTTGAAGTTCGTGAACGTGCGGCTCGTAAAGGTCGTAACCCACAAACTGGTGACGAAATCGAAATTGCAGCTAGCAAAGTGCCAGCTTTCAAACCTGGTAAAGCACTGAAAGATGCAGTGAAGTAATTCTACCATTACATACGGGTGCTTAACCGAAAAGGGCCGCGTGAAAACGCGGTCCTTTTTTTGCTTCTTAATTTCTATCTGTGATAATATAAAAGACAGTGAATATTTTAGAAACGCTGTAAATGGTGAATTTGTCATCAGGAAATAATCAGTAAAAAAACCGTTTCCGGCGGTGCTGCGTTTCTTGGGATTGTCATTGCTGGAGGTAATGGGCCGCTTTAATTATAGGAAATATGGATATCAGGGTGTAATGCCTTGAATTTCTGAATACATAATATTAATGAATTTTTAGGAGGTACTATAAATGGCTAATGTTAATCATGCCAAAATAGAAGAAGCGGTTAAAATGCTTCTTGAGGCTGTAGGGGAAGACCCTACGAGAGAAGGGCTGCTGGATACTCCTGCTCGGGTAGCCAGAATGTATGAAGAAATTTTTTCTGGACTTAATCAGGATCCAAAGGAATATTTCGATACTGTTTTTGGGGAGGACCATGAAGAACTCGTACTTGTAAAGGATATTCCGTTTTACTCGGTATGTGAACATCATTTAGTCCCTTTTTACGGGAAAGCCCATGTAGCATATATTCCGAAAAACGGAAAAGTGACTGGTTTAAGCAAATTGGCAAGGGCGGTTGAGGCTGTATCGAAGCGTCCGCAGCTTCAAGAGCGCATCACTTCTACAGTTGCAGACTCGATCATGGAAAAGCTCGAGCCTCATGGTGTAATGGTTGTAGTGGAGGCTGAACATATGTGCATGACCATGCGAGGCGTGAAAAAACCCGGATCTAAAACAGTGACTTCTGCTGTAAGGGGAACGTTTGCGAAGGATCACCGCACTAGAGCTGAAGTGTTGGCATTCATTAAAGACTAAGGACTTGGGGGCAGGGAAAAATGAATGAAAAAAAGATTCTGAATGATTTTGTCGTAATCAAGGCCATTGAGGATAGTGTGAATGTCATCGGGTTAACAAGAGGAACCGACACCAAGTTTCATCACTCTGAAAAACTTGACTCAGGAGAGGTTATGATCGCACAATTCACGGAGCACACCTCGGCGATAAAAATCAGGGGACATGCAAAAGTTTATACTCCATTCGGGGAGATAGAAAGTGATTCTAAAAAGAATGCATCTGACAAATGATAGCTTATCTCTAATGGGTTAAATATTAAATCAATCATCTGATATCGCGTTTAACAAGCTGTAAATTTCCCGCATCCATTTTTTTGAAGAACAAAAGACGATGGTTTCCTTAGTTTTGGAAGTTTCTTTTTATAAACGTTGTCCATTTCATCTGGTTGTTTTTATGGTATAATAATGTGTATTTTACACGGACAGAAACCAATATGTATGAAAAAAATTATCTTTCGGGGATGCAAGGGTGATCTCAATTGTTAAACATAACGGACGACATAAGGCAATTAAAACGATTAATAGAAACGAAAGCTCAACATCCATATTTATTGAAATATATACAAAAGCCAAGCTTAGATGAAGATAAACTGTTATTGCTTTGGGGATTGTTTAGCGATTTGGACGTTTTAAGCGAAAAACGGAATCAATACATCATTTCAACAATGTTAGTGCAAATAGCTCTGGATACCCATGAAATCGTATCGAATTCTGGTGAAGGAGCCGAGTTGCCTGAGGTTTTGAAAAATCGCCAACTACAAGTGCTTGCTGGCGATTACTATAGTGGCTTATACTATCAAGGGCTTGCCAGTGTAGGTAATGTTGATATGATCCGTATCCTTTCAAGCGCGATAAAAAAAATAAATGATAATAAAATCATCCTTTATCAACAAGGGTCCATTAATGATGTGCCAACGCTTTTAAAGACGATAAAAGCGATCGAGGCTTCGCTGATTCATAAACTGGCGGATTACTATAATCAGCCTGACTGGATAGACATATCGGAAGATCTGCTGCTTTTGAATCGGTTGCTTGCCGAGAAGAGGAGTTATCTGAAGTCGGGTCAATCGATAGTTTTTGATGTCCTAAGGGAAATGCCTTTTGATGACTCGATTAGTGGAACCATGCTGATGTCAGAAAAAGAAGAACGGGTACGGACCCAATTCGACAAGTGCCTAAGGGATGCCAGGCAATCCGTACAGTGCTCGATGCGGAAGCTGTCTAAATTGGGTGATGAACTTCAGGAAAGAGTGAATGTCATCTTGGAGCAAACAGAGAGTATCGCAAATTCATATGTGAAAGAAGGGTGAGTCATGGAGCAGTCTAAAGAGCAAAAAGTTCATCATGTCTTTGAAAAGATCTATGGAAACTATGACAAGATGAATTCCCTCATCAGCTTTAAACAGCATCTTAAATGGCGGAAGGCTACAATGGCCATCATGAATGTCCCAAAAGGCGCCCATGCACTTGATGTATGCTGTGGAACAGCGGACTGGACCATTGCCCTTGCTAACGAAGTAGGACCAGAAGGAAAGGTTGTTGGTTTGGATTTTAGTAAGAACATGCTGAAAATCGGCGAACAAAAGGTGAATGAACTCAATTTAGATCAAGTGTCCCTAAGGCATGGGAATGCAATGGAACTGCCTTTTGAGGACAATAGCTTTGATTATGTCACGATCGGTTTCGGGCTGCGGAATGTCCCTGATTACATGCAAGTGCTTAAAGAGTTAAACCGGGTAGCCAAGCCGGGTGGAATGGTCGTTTGCCTGGATACTTCACAGCCGACTATGCTTGGTTTTAAACAGGGCTATTATTTTTATTTCCGTTTCATCATGCCCATGTTCGGCAAATTATTCGCAAAAAGCTATAGCGAATATTCATGGTTGCAGGAGTCAGCTCGAGATTTCCCAGGCATGAAAAAGCTTGAAAGCATGTTCAAGCAGGCTGGAATGGAAAATGTCAGTTACAAGGCACATTTCGGCGGTGTTGCAGCAACACATTTCGGGTACAAGCCTTCAAAATAAGCATAATAGCAATGGACAAAGCTGGGTGGAATGTATGAAATTTAAAATGATGTATTCATTTTTGAATGCAGATTTGCAATTAATAGAAAAAGAACTAGAAGCCGCAATTGAAGCGGATTCCACTGTTTTAAGGGAAGCTTCCCTGCATTTACTGCAATCCGGTGGAAAGCGGATCCGTCCGGTATTCGTCCTATTGGGTGCGAAGTTTGGCAGTTATGATATCCATGTCGTAAAGCATGTTGCAGCGACATTGGAACTGATTCATACGGCTTCCCTTGTACATGATGATGTTGTGGATGATGCGGATTTACGCAGGGGATCTGCGACCATTAAATCAAAATGGGATAATCGTGTCGCCATGTATACAGGCGACTTCATTTTTGCTCGTGCACTGGAAATGATGGCGGTGATCGAGTCTCCTCTTGCGCATCAAATTCTCGCTGATACTATGGTTGAACTATGTCTTGGGGAAATTGAACAAATAAAAGATAAATACAATTTCGAACAGAATTGGCGGATATACCTTAGAAGGATCAAACGAAAAACGGCATTACTGATTGCATCCAGCTGCCAGTTGGGAGCAATTTCAGCGGGGGTTGAAGAGAAAGTTCACCAAAAGCTATTTAAATTCGGATATTATGTCGGTATGTCTTATCAAATCACAGATGATATATTGGATTTTACGGCTTCGGAAGAAGAGCTTGGGAAACCAGCCGGAAGTGATTTGATTCAAGGGAATATCACTTTACCCGTTTTGATTGCAATGGAAGATCCAAAGTTGAAAAAACTTATCGAAACAGTTCGGGAAGATACGCCAAAAGACGAAATGTCGCATATAATCAATGCGATAAAATCTTCCGGGGCCATTGAACAGGCAGCGAGAATCAGTGATATGTATTTAGAAAAGGCTTTTACTGAGTTGAAAGGTCTTCCTGCTATTAAAGCCAGAAAAACTTTATCCGATATCGCAAAAAATATCGGAAAAAGAAAGTTTTGATACTAGGAGTTGCGAAACTTATCAAACAATGGTAATATTCTAAAAGGATTGCCTTATAAAGGCAAATAACAATGATACATATTAGGAGTGACATTCATGGAAAGAACATTTTTAATGGTAAAGCCTGACGGCGTTCAACGCAATTTAATCGGTGAAATCGTTTCCCGTTTTGAAAAGAAAGGCTTCCTTCTTGCAGGAGCAAAATTAATGGTCATTTCCCAGGAATTGGCTGAGCAACATTACGGCGAGCACAAAGAACGTCCTTTCTTTGGCGAATTAGTGGACTTCATTACTTCAGGTCCTGTCTTCGCAATGGTTTGGGAAGGTGAAAATGTAATCGCTACTGCACGTCAAATGATGGGTGCTACTAACCCTAAAGATGCAGCAGCAGCAACAATTCGTGGTGATTTTGCCGTAACTGTTGGCAAAAACATCATTCACGGATCTGATTCAGCTGAAAGTGCTGTACGTGAAATTGGTTTATTCTTCAAAGAAGAAGAGCTTGTTGAGTATTCAAAACTTGTTAACGAGTGGGTTTATTAATTAATACGATCATTATATAAAAAGCGGGTTCCATCGACATTATGCGATGGAATCCGCTTTTTTTGAATTGCTTTTTTTTATTTTGGCTCTTTTCGTAAAGATTGTTGTTTTTAAAACGAAACTATTTAAGGTTGATTGGAGCGGAAAGCGAGCATCTGAAGGGGAAATCAACCACAACTCACTACCTGATAAATAGCAACAAAGTATGTGAAAACAGCCTTTATTTTAGAGCTGCAATCGTAAGGGAATATTATTAGTTTAAAGAAAATATGGCACTCTCCGATATATAAAGAGAAGAACCACTTAAAATAATTATGTACAGGGGAGTCGTAGGAATGCCTCAAGAATATGAAGAGTTCATTCGTAATATCAAAATGTTGACAGGCATTGATTTGGCATCATATAAGGAAGGCCAAATGAAAAGGCGACTAACATCTCTATATGAAAAAAGAGGTTATCATTCATTTCGTAAATACTATAAAGACATTCAAACCTGTCCCGGAGTTTTAAATGAGTTTTTGGATAGAATGACAATCAATGTTTCCGAATTTTATAGAAATCCGAAAAGATGGGAAGTGCTAGAGCGGAAAATCCTTCCTGGGCTATTAGGAAGCAAAAAAAAGTTGAAAATTTGGAGTGCGGCCTGTTCAACGGGTGAGGAACCATATACCATTGCAATGATATTATCCAATCTAGTTCCACTTAGCCAGATAGAGATCTTGGCGACGGATTTGGATGAAAATGTATTGGCGCGTGCGGTATTGGGGATTTATCCTGAACGGTCCTTAACTGAAGTGCCGGAAGAAATAAAAAGGAAATACTTTGAAAAAGAAGGAAGTTTTTATCGTGTCAATGATGAAATCAAGAAGAGAGTGACATTTAAAAAGCAAAATCTTCTTGCGGATCGGTTCGATCGGGGGTTCGATTTAGTCGTTTGCCGCAATGTTTTAATTTATTTCACTGAAGAAGCCAAAAGTTTATTATATGAAAAATTCAGTGCGTCTCTAAAAAACGGCGGGATATTCTTTGTAGGAAGTACTGAGCAAATATTCACTCCTGGAAAATATCAATTTGAAACGGTCGACACATTTTTTTATAAGAAAAAGTAAATACTTGTTAAAAGGGGCTGAACCTGCATGCGCATTCAGTCCCTTTTCGTTTGCCATGGAATCAGGCAAACGTAGGACCCATGGATCGGAAAGATTAAACTATATCGAAAATGTTGGTGAACATGTAAAATGGAACGAAAAGTGATAAAATTCAAACAATATAGTTTTTACGTTTTACATATACCCACAACTCATAAAATTGTGGTATATTGATACATATACACTTTAAAGTGCTAAAAGGGGGCTGGAAGATGAGATATTTAACAGCGGGAGAATCGCATGGTCCGCAACTTACTACTATTATTGAGGGATTACCGGCAGGAATGCCGATTACGACTGAGGATATAAATCAAGAATTAGGACGCCGGCAAAAAGGGCATGGGCGTGGACGAAGGATGCAGATCGAGAAAGATCAAGCTTTTATATCTTCGGGAATCAGACACGGCTACACACTAGGATCACCAGTGGCTTTAGTGGTAGAGAACGACGACTGGAAGCATTGGACGAAGATCATGGGAAGTGAAGGGCTTTCAGAGGAAGAAGCTGAAGAAATCAAACGTAAAATCACCCGGCCTCGCCCTGGTCATGCTGATTTGAACGGTGGGATTAAGTACGGGCACCGCGATTTAAGAAATGTTTTGGAACGGTCTTCAGCCCGTGAAACGACCGTAAGGGTAGCAGCAGGGGCTGTCGCTAAAAAGCTTTTGTCTTTATTGGGGATAGAAGTGGCATCACATGTTTTGGAAATTGGTGGAGTGAAGGCAGAACCGCTAAAGTACGAAACGATTCAGCAATTGCAGCAGGTGACAGAAGAATCATCTGTTAGATGTTTTGATAAAAACGTAGAGCAGCAGATGAAGGACGCAATTGATGAAGCGAAACAAAAAGGGGATTCCATCGGCGGCATCGTTGAAGTCATTGTAGAAGGAATGCCGGTGGGTGTAGGAAGTTATGTGCATTATGACCGTAAGCTTGATGCAAAACTTGCCGCTGCGATAATGAGCATCAATGCATTTAAAGGGGTAGAAATTGGTCTTGGGTTTGAAGCGGCCCATCGATTCGGCAGTGATGTCCATGATGAGATCGCATGGGATGAAGAACAGGGGTATTACCGGAAAACCAATCGCCTTGGCGGTTTTGAAGGCGGTATGACTACTGGAATGCCGATAGTTGTGCGCGGTGTAATGAAGCCGATCCCTACTTTATATAAACCTTTGAAAAGTGTTGATATTGATACGAAGGAAGTGTTCGAAGCAAGTGTCGAACGTTCTGATAGTTGTGCAGTTCCCGCCGCAGCAGTGGTTGCTGAGGCAGTAGTGGCATGGGAACTGGCGGCTGCGATCGTTGAGCAATTCCCTTCAGATCGTTATGAGCAATTAGCGGAATACATTAGATCATATCGGAAAGAAGTAAAGGGGTTTTAAATCATGGAATCCATCCAAATAAAAACGGCTTCCAAGCAATATCCGGTTTTAATTGGCAAGAAGGCGATAAATGAATTACCCGAATTAATAACACAGGAATTAAATCATTTAAACAAGATTCTGATCATAACTGATGAGAAAGTGGCGGAATTGCATTTGCAAACCGTGAAAAACACCCTGATCAAGACGGGGAAACCGGTCCTGCATCATGTTGTGCCAGAGGGGGAGCATGCTAAAACATTCGATGTGTTTTATGAATGCCAAAGTTACTGCTTATCACAACAGATTAATCGAAAGTCGCTGATTATCGCCCTTGGTGGTGGTGCAGTCGGCGACTTGGCTGGATTTGTTGCGGCTACTTTTATGAGAGGGATTCCATTTATACAGGTTCCGACGACTTTGCTCGCTCACGATAGTGCGGTGGGCGGCAAGGTTGCCATCAATCACCCACTAGGAAAAAATATGATTGGTGCCTTTCATCAACCTGAAGCGGTCATATATGATCTTGAATTTTTAAAAACCCTGCCTCTTAAAGAATTAAGGTCAGGTTTTGCTGAAGTCATTAAACATTCCTTGATAGCCGATAATGAGTTTTATCTATGGTTAAAGTCGAATATTATGGATTTGAATGATATAACGGATGAGCAATTCCTAACAATGATTACAAAAGGGATTGGCATTAAAGCTAAAATTGTCGAAGAGGATGAGAAGGAAAACGGCATTCGTGCCTTTTTGAATTTTGGTCATACGCTTGGACATGCAGTGGAAGGTTCAATGGGATATGGAAACTTTACGCATGGGGAATCCATTTTAATCGGGATGATATATGCTCTTAAATTAAGCAAAAAGAAAGAGGATCTCGATTTTAAACTAGAGGAGTTTATTAATTGGGTATCTTCTTTAGGTTATCAAGTTACAATTCCAACCCGACTGGAAAGTGCAATTTTACTTAATTTAATGAAAACAGACAAAAAGTCAGTCAATGATGCAGCTACCTTTGTCTTGCTAAAGCAAGTGGGTTCACCACTATTAATGGATATAGCCGACTCTGAGCTGATAGAGGAAATGGTTGATATGATATAGGGTTCAGGATAAGGGGGAACTATGTGTGATAAGAGGAATAAGGGGTGCCACAACAGTAGAAAAAGACTCAGAAATGGAAGTGATTGCCGCTGTCGAAAAGTTGATGGCAGAAATCATTCAGGTCAACGAGATTGACCCCGATATGGTGGCTTCTGTATTTTTTTCTGCTACGGATGAGATTCGTTCTGTCTTCCCTGCCAAAGCCTTGAGGAAATTCGAAGGCTGGACCTATGTACCGGTCACATGCATGAAAGAAATACCGGTGAGCAATTCCTTGCCATTTTGCATCCGGGTAATGATCCATGTAAATACGGCGAAATCTCAAAAAGAAATACAGCATGTATACCAGGCAGGGGCTACCGTATTACGACCAGATTTAAAACAAAAAAGATAAATATAAGATGATTTTAATATATGAATATGAATACGATTCTAACACTTTCTTACTTTAAGTGAAAAAATATAGAGGTGATTGACATGAAATGGAATGAAGCGGTCCTATCCTTGAAGTCTTATCAACCGGGAAAATCCACTGATGAAGTGAAAAAATTATACGGGCTGGAAAAAATAACGAAATTGGCTTCAAATGAAAATCCTTTTGGCTGTTCTGAAAAGGTCAAGGAATCCGTTAGGAATTCAACCCATTCTTTTGCCATCTATCCGGATGGATATGCAACGATGCTTAGGGAAGCTGTTGCAAAACATACAGGTGTGAAAGAAACTCAGCTTATTTTTGGGAATGGATCTGATGAGAACATTCAAATCATTTCCAGAAGCCTATTGGGAGCTGGAAAGAATACGGTCATGGCAACAGGCACATTTTCGCAGTATCGCCATAATGCCACGCTAGAAGGTGCGGAAATAAGGGAAGTTCCTCATATAGACGGAGCTCATAATCTAGAAGGAATGCTAAAAGTTATAGATGAAAAAACGGCTGTTGTCTGGCTTTGTACACCCAATAATCCTACTGGTAAATACATTTCGGAACAGGACTTATTATCGTTCATCGAAAAAGTGCCGGAAGATGTTCTTATCGTTCTGGATGAAGCTTATTGTGAATATGCAACGGCTGAGGATTACCCGAGAACGAATCAATGGATTAATAAATTTAAAAACTTGATCATACTTCGTACATTTTCAAAAATTTATGGGCTTGCAAGTTTTAGGGTAGGGTACGGTTTGGCAGATGAGGATATTATTCAGAAACTAGATCCATCCCGGGAACCATTCAATGTCAACACATTCGCACAGAATATTGCTATCGTCGCTTTGGAAGATCAAGCTTTCATTGAAAAATGCAAGGAAGAAAATCAAAAAGGGCTCAAGCGGTACTATGAATTTTGCAATATGGAAAATTTAGCTTATTACCCGTCACAAGGTAATTTTATCTTTATCCATTTTAAACAGGATGCCGATGTGGTGTTTCAATATTTGCTTGAGCGCGGATACATTGCAAGATCGGGGAAATCCTTCGGCTTTCCTAACAGCCTAAGGGTAACGATTGGATCTACTGAAGAAAATGAAGGAATGATTAACGCTATTAAAACTTTCTTGAATGAAGTTGAGGCACCTTCTGATTCGCTGCTTTAACGTTTTTATCAAACCTAGAGGAGCATAAAAGATGCGGGGGAGAGAAGAGTGAAGGGAAAGGTTTTTGTAATAGGTCTAGGTCTAATTGGCGGATCATTGGCCATGGCCATACGCCATGCACATCCTGAAGCCGTGATTGTTGGTACGGACCTAAGTGAAAAGAATATTCAACTATCGATGCTATTGGGGATCATTGATGATTCTGTATCATCTCTGGAAGCGGGAGCATGTGAAGCTGATTTGATTCTACTTGCTGTGCCTGTCAATGAAACCGTCAAGATTTTAGCTCAATTAGCTAATATGGATTTAAAAAGTAATGTCATCATATCGGATGCAGGAAGTACGAAGGATACAGTGGTTAAGGCAGCAAAACCATTGATAGATAAAGGGGTGGCCTTCATTGGGGGGCACCCTATGGCTGGTTCACATAAAAGCGGCGCCGGGGCAGCCAAACTGCATTTATTTGAACATGCGTTTTATTTGCTAACTCCTGGAGATTCAATTGACGAAGAAAAAGTTGAGCAATTGAAAGAGTGGTTACAAGGGACAAGAGCGAACTTTTTGGTTGTCACCCCTGCTACACATGATAAGCTGACTGGAGTCATCAGTCATTTTCCGCATATTGTCGCATCAGGGCTGGTCAAGCAGGCAGAAAATTATAGTAAGGAAAATAAGTTGATTTCAAGGCTTGCAGCTGGTGGCTTTCGGGATATTACAAGAATTGCTTCAAGCAGTCCGGAAATGTGGCGTGACATTTTGTTACATAACCGCGATGTTTTACTTGAATTAATGAATGATTGGCTGAATGAAATGGAGCATATAAAAGGGTTGGTAGCAAATGAAGATAGTGAAGAAATCCTTCGATTCTTTACTGATGCCAAGATTTTCAGGGATGATTTACCAACCGATGCGAAAGGCGCCATACCAGCGTTTTATGATTTATATATCGATATACCGGATTATGCCGGAATAATTTCTGAGATTACCGGATATTTGGCACAAGAAGGTATCAGCATTACAAACATAAGGATCATAGAAACAAGGGAAGAGATATATGGTGTGCTGGTCATCAGCTTCCAAACGGATGTAGATCGCATAAAAGCCGCAGATTGTATCTCAAGACATACAGATTATGAAACGATCCTGGCATAATATAATAAGGAAGGATGGTTGTATGAATACAAAAAAATTACAAACGAACATCCAATCATTACGTGGTTCGATTGCCATACCGGGAGACAAGTCCATCTCCCATCGTTCGGTAATGTTCGGAGCCCTTGCCGAGGGGGAAACGACAGTTACTAATTTTCTTCCAGGAGCCGATTGTTTAAGTACGATTTCCTGTTTTAAGCAGCTTGGAGTCCATATTGAACAAGAAGGCCAGCACGTCAGAATTGAAGGCAAAGGTTTTAATGGATTAAAGGAACCGGAAGAAGTGCTGGATGTCGGAAATTCTGGTACCACAATAAGGTTAATGATGGGGATTTTGGCAGGGCAGGATTTTTCGGCCGTGCTGGCAGGGGACGAATCGATAGCCAAACGTCCTATGACACGGGTAGTAAACCCTCTTCGTCAGATGGGAGCGGTCATTGATGGCCGTAAAGGAGCCGAATATACCCCGCTCTTCATAAGAGGAGGCAAGTTACAAGGGTTTCGCTATGAATTGCCTGTGGCAAGTGCGCAGGTCAAATCAGCAATAATCTTGGCAGGCTTACAGGCTGAAGGAGAAACGGTCATTATCGAACCAGAAGAGACCCGTGACCATACTGAACGAATGATCCAAGAGTTTGGCGGGAAAATCGAAAAGGACGGTCAAACGATCAAAGTAAGCGGAAATCAAGTCTTCAAAGGAACCACCATCCATGTGCCGGGTGATATTTCTTCAGCGGCTTTCTTCATGGTGGCTGCAGCGATTACGGAAAATAGTGAAGTAGTGTTAAAGAATGTGGGCCTTAATTCGACAAGGACTGGAATCATCGAAGTCATGAAATCGATGGGGGCAGATATTACGATAGAGAAGAAGACGAGTGAAGGTGAACCTGCAGGAGATATCACTGTCAGAAGCTCCCGCTTACAAGGAACCACCATCAGCGGTGAACTGATTCCCCGTCTCATCGATGAAATACCGGTAATTGCACTTCTGGCAACACAGGCTGAAGGGATAACGACAATCAAGGATGCAGCAGAACTTAAAGTGAAAGAGACCAATAGAATTGATACGGTCGCAAATGAGCTTTCCATCCTGGGGGCAGATATAACTCCGACAGCAGACGGATTGATTATCAATGGACGTAAAGCCCTCAATGGGGGCAAGGTTACAAGTCATGGAGATCATCGTATCGGGATGATGCTCGCTGTCGCGGCTTTAATAACGGATGGGGAAGTGGAACTTGCTGACCCTGATGCCATAGATGTATCATACCCACAATTTTTTGGGCATTTGACACAATTGATAAAGTAAATATATAAAAAGTTTACAAACCTTATTTGGTTTGTAAACTTTTTTTTACTTGCTTGAAAATGTTGAAAGCGCTAACATACGGGCTTTTATGCCTCTATTATTCAAGAAAATTATGAAAAAGGGATCCCTGATCAAAAAGGAGATTGACCGTAGAATGGAGAATTAACTAGTAACCTTTTTTTAATGAGAATGGAGGGGACTTCATCAATGGAATACAGGGCTACAGTATGGTAAACTAATGAATACTGTTTACTATGCATCTCACGATTACAAGGGGATTTGGTTCTTTATGGCAGAGAAGATGACATTATGGCGTGAGTGTGTATGACTAGAAACCAAGTCTATCATGCAAAAGGAAGGAATCAACAATGAACACAGTGGAACAAGTTGTACAGCATTTAAAAAAAGGGGAATTAACTGAAGCTCTTAAACATATAAATCGAATTAAATCATCAGAGTCAGCAGAGGACATATTGATGCTGGCCGAGGAAATGCTCCAGCTTGGTTTTGTGGAGGAGGCAAAGGATCTATTTGAACATCTATTGGAACTTTATCCTGATGAAGGAGAATTGATTGTTTCGTTGGCGGAAATCCTGATTGACATGGACCAGGAAGATGAAGCGATGCTAATGCTTGAAAAAGTGAGTGTAGATGATGAAGTATATCCAAGTGCTTTACTTTTAGAAGCGGACCTTTATCAATTACAGGGGATGGATGAGGTCAGTGAACGAAAATTGCTTCAGGCCAAGGAAATACTTCCAGATGAAGTCATCATTGATTTTGCGCTAGGTGAACTGTACTTTCATCAAGGAAGGGATCAGGAAGCCATTGCAAATTACATAAGGGTTTTGGAACAGGAACAAGAAATCGCAGGAGTCAATGTCAATCAGAGACTTGCTGAAGCATTAAGCAGCTCCGGAAAGTTCGAGGAGGCCCTTCCGCACTTTGAAAAGGCCTTAAATGAGGGACTTGAAATCAATACCCTATTTGAATATGCATTTACAGCATTTCAGGCAGGCCTTTACGAGACAGCCGTTCGTAAGTTTACAGAACTGAAAGAAATGGATCATGAATACCATTCCCTATATTTATATCTGGCAAAGAGTTATGAACATCTTGAAGATTTGGAAAATGCCTTGAAAGTGGTCAAAGAAGGAATCAAGGCTGATGAATTCAATAAGGAACTTTACTTCTTCGGCGGAAAGATAGCCTTGAAAAGCGGACTTGAAGAAGAGGCGGAAAATCTATTTAAAGAAGCTCTTGCCATAGATCCAGGTTATTTGGAAGCTGCACTCACCCTCTTGAAATTGTATATGCATCACGAAAGGTATGAAGATGTATTGGAGTGTATTGGTGAAGTTAGGAGATATGGAGAGGATGATCCGCAGTTTGAATGGATCGCTGCTGTATCTTATCAACACACCGAACAATTTAAAGAGTCATTAACCAGCTATCATAAAGCATATAATTCATTCAAGGACAATCAAGATTTCCTGGAAGACTATGGTTTCTTTTTAATTGAAGAAGGAGACAGAGCCACATCTAGAGAAATATTTAATAAGCTGCTTGAGATAAACCCAGCGAATGATGAGTATGTGATGATTTTGGAGCGGCTAGGTGAAAGTACAGATGGAATGTAGATAAGGGAAATAAAACTAAATCTAGACAGAGGAGGGAATTCATGGTGGCTGCCCCTGTTTCTGTGAATGAGAAGAAGGATTTTATTCGGTGGTTTTTAAATCATTATCAACTGAAACGAAGAGAATGCGTGTGGATATTGAATTACTTAATGAGTCATGATCAACTAATGAAAAAGGTTCATTTTGTAGAAAATGCCCAATATTGCCCACGTGGACTAATAATGTCGACACATTGTGTGGATGAGGTCCCTTTCAGGTTCTATAAGTCTAATATCATGACGACCGATGCAGAGAAATCTTTTCACGATATCCGCTTAAATCGGGATGAAGATATTTATATTCAGCTCAACTTTAAATCATCTTACTCTTCCTATCAATATGCAGCGGTACTGGAAAGCAATCCCTTCATGCCGAAATCTACGGCAGCGAACGAAAAGGATCAGCTGCTAGCTGAACAATTTTTAGAAAGAAGCATGTTGTATTTTCAGAGGGACCGCCTGCTTAAGGAAATCGATGAAGCACTTGATAAGCATGATGAACAAGCATTTAAAAACTTAACAGAGCAATTGAATCAATTAAAAGTACTTGGATGAAATAAAATGACCTTTCCGTAATCAGGAAAGGTTTTTATTTTTTATAAAAGATAGATAAAATCAACATTTTTGTAAAGACTATGGGTATATGGTAAAGATGTTATAAAAATAATGGTAAAATGATAAGGAGTTGATTTGAAAAATCGGGAGTGAAGAAAAAACATGAAATGGACAGCAAAAGATCTTGACATGTATATACAGTCAAAAGAGTATGTGGATACCGTTTTAATTCCTTTGGTTCCCTTATCTTTTGGGGGGCAAATGAAGCAAACGGGCTCAATGAATGAATTTCTTACCATTTTAAGCTTGGAAATTGAAAAGCAGATGAAAGGGAGAATTCTTTTATTGCCAACATTCCATTATTTAAGTGATGAAATGGATAAGGTAGAGCGGTTAAATCGTTGGGCCAAGGAAGTGAAAGAAAAAGATTTCAAGCATATTTTTTTCCTAACTTCAGATTTTGAGTGGAAAAAGGAAGAGAGGGAATTGGAAAATAATTTAGTATGGATTCCTGCCATCCCCCTGGAGAGTCTTGAAACTGAACAAGCAAGGGAAATGATTAACCAGCAGGTTCTCCAAATCCTTGATGTTTTCACTTATAATTGGAAAAATGAAAAAAAGTAGGATTTTTCGCATTATTTGACACATAGTTGCCACCTTTTGGGTTTTACAAATATTGACCTTGGTAAATTATTGAGATATCATGGAAATGTCCTAGTTTTATAGTGTTGCTATTTATTGGTCCTTTGGGCTCTCAGTATAGTAATAGAGGGGGGGAAAACGCATGAGCAAGCATAATGTTTCACGACGTCAATTCCTTAATTACACACTTACTGGCGTTGGTGGATTTATGGCGGCCGGTATGTTGATGCCTATGGTTAGGTTTGCAATTGATCCTGTATTATCAGCAGATAAAGGCGGGGATTATATTGCAACTAAACAGAAGGTAAGTGAACTGACTACCGAACCGACCCGTGTCGACTTTACTTTTAAGCAGGTCGATGGGTGGTACGAGTCTGAAGAAACAAATACAGCTTGGGTTTACAAAATGGATGATGGTACTATCGTTGCTTTATCTCCAATCTGTAAGCATTTAGGCTGTACGGTAGCGTGGAATACGGATAAGTCTAATCCGAATCAATTTTTCTGTCCTTGCCATTATGGCAGGTATACGAAAGATGGAGTGAACGTGAAAGGGACACCGCCGGTTAAACCATTGGATGTCTATGCCACGAAAGAAAAAGATGGAATTCTTTATTTGGGTCAACTAAAACCGCATGGGGAGGCGTAAACATTGCTAACAAAGTTATATGACTGGGTGGACGAGCGTTTAGATATTACGCCATTATGGCGGGATATTGCTGACCATGAGGTTCCTGAACATGTTAACCCCGCACATCATTTTTCTGCATTCGTATATTGTTTTGGCGGGTTAACTTTCTTTATTACGGTCATCCAAATCTTGTCAGGAATGTTCTTGACGATGTACTATGTCCCGGACATTAAAAACGCTTGGGAATCCGTTTATTATTTACAAAATGAAGTTGCCTTCGGTCAAATTGTCCGTGGTATGCATCACTGGGGAGCAAGTCTAGTTATTGTTATGATGTTTTTACATACTCTTCGTGTCTTCTTCCAGGGAGCATACAAAAAACCGCGCGAATTGAACTGGATGGTCGGCGTATTGATTTTCTTCATCATGCTGGCATTAGGATTGACCGGTTATTTATTGCCATGGGATATGAAAGCGCTATTCGCAACGAAAGTTACTTTGACAATCGTCGAATCGGTACCGTTAATGGGACCGGCACTAAAGACATTGATAGCAGGAGATCCAACCATTGTTGGAGCACAGACTTTAACACGATTCTTTGCAATTCATGTATTCTTCCTGCCTGCAGCATTATTTGCTTTACTAGCGGCTCATTTCCTAATGATCCGAAAACAAGGTATTTCAGGTCCACTATAAAAGAATTATGAACCAAGATCCAAAAAAACCTTTTCATAAAGGAGGGGAATTGTTCAATGCATCGTGGGAAAGGTATGAAATTCGTAGGTGACTCGCGTATCTCCGCGGACCGTAAACCGAATATTCCGAAAGATTATTCAGAGTATCCTGGGAAAACTGAAGCATTTTGGCCTAATTTCCTTTTAAAAGAATGGATGGTCGGAGCTGTATTTCTTGTAGGTTATCTATGCCTGACAATCGCACATCCGTCACCATTGGAAAGGATAGCAGACCCTACGGATACAGCTTATGTTCCGCTGCCGGACTGGTATTTCCTTTTCCTTTACCAATTACTTAAGTATACTTATGCTTCAGGACCTTATAATGCAATAGGGTCAATGGTAATACCTGGTTTGGCTTTCGGGGCATTGCTCTTGGCACCTTTTTTAGACCGTGGCCCAGACCGGAGCCCCGCGAAACGTCCTTTTGCTGTAGGCTTCATGCTATTGGCAATGGCAGGGGTATTCTATTTAACATGGGAGTCCGCAGCCCATCACGATTGGGAAGCTTCTAAGAAGCAAGGGGCAATCGTGGAAGGTGCAGACATTGATAAAGAGAGCGATGGGTATAAATTGATGGATAAAAATGGCTGCATTAGTTGTCATGGAGCAGAATTAACTGGTGGAGCTGGAGCGCCAAGCTTAATTGACACTGGATTAAAGCCAGAAGAAATCTCTAAAATCGCTGTCAAAGGACAGGGTGCCATGCCAGCTGGCATGTTCAAAGGTACAGATGAGGAATTGGCAACATTAGCTGAATTTGTATCTGGATTATCAGCAAAATAATATAACCATCAACAGCATTTTCTTTCATATGCTGCAAATGAAAAGCTGACGACTACGGTTGTCGGCTTTTTTATTGGTAAATTGAAGCGTAAAAGAAAATAATTTGAAATGAAGCTTGGTTTTCAAGTTGATGACCTGTAAAATGAGTGTACATAAGAATGTAAGAGAGGGTTAAAGAATGAATGTTATCTACAGCTGGCTTGCGAATCGGCAAATGCTCGTTTTGTTATTAGTAATAAATATATTTGGAACCGCTTTTGGATATTATTGGTACGGCAGTCAATTGGAAAATACTCCGGCCATTTTTTTGGCATTTGTACCGGACAGCCCGACAGCTAGCCTATTTTTTGTATTTGTATTATTGGCGTTCCTATTAAAAAGAAATTTTGGACTTATGGAAGCGTTGGCGATAATAACACTTTTCAAATATGGTATATGGGCAGTCGTTATGAATTTACTGACCTTGGTGACAACAGGATCATTGCCATGGGAAGGCTATATGCTAATGGCTTCTCATTTGGGGATGGCGATTCAAGGGATATTATATGCACCATTTTATCGAATAAAACCATGGCATTTGATAGTGGCAGGGATTTGGACCATACATAATGACATAATCGATTATGTTTTTGAAATGATGCCTATATACCGTGATCTATTGGTATATATGAATTCGATTGGTTATTTTACATTCTGGCTCAGCATACTTTCCATTTTTGTCGGCTGGTACTTTGGGTATAGAAAAAAGCGGTTCACCCTATCCTTCATCCATTAAAAAGTTAACCCCGCGTATAGCTTTGTAAAAGCGGGGTTAACTTTTTTATGTTGAACGAGGTCTACTCATGTTTTTTCTTTCATATCGTTTTAGTAGAGATATGAGGAGGGACGAGTAGCATGTTGAAAAAATTCATATTAACCATTGCTGTTTTATTTGTCGTCTTACATTTCCCTGTCTATGCAGAATCCTCTTCAAGTTTGGAGCAATTAGATAACATTTCCGATAGAGCCTTGGAAATGACCAAGTTGAAGCGATATGGAGATTCGGAAAAGATGCTGACGTTTTTTTCTGATCGGTTTTTAAAAGAGACAGCGAAAGAGCAGATACTTGACATGGACGAACTTCGAATTATCACTGTAGCTCATAACGAGGCGTTGATGACAATAAAGGATATGAATAAGGGAGACTCCGAAAAGATTAATTCTGTCACAAAGTTCCGGCTTGTTGTCGATGCGGTAAAGTCTACCCATCAGCCCCTTTGGACAGAGATGGAGGATCAAATGATGAATTCTTTCCAGCAGACAAAGAATGCCGCAATCAATCAAGACACAATTACATTCAATAGCCAATTGAACTTATTCCTTTCACAATATGAAATGATATATCCAAGCTTGAAAGTCGACCTTTCTAAAGAAACGATGCAGCAACTGGACACGAGAATTCAATACATCAACCAATACCGCCCGGAAGTGATCAGAGATGAAGAAAGTCAAAAGGAACTTGATGCGTTACAAAACGAACTAACCTCCATTTTTGATGATATGGGAGAAGATGATGCCGACCCTTCCCTTTGGTGGGTCATCATATCAACAGGCAGCATCATTATCATGACGCTTTCTTATGTAGGCTGGAGAAAATATAAAGGTGATAGGGAAAAGCCAAGGAAAGGACATAATGATTAAAAAGACATGGGAAGAGAACACTATATTTGACAGGGGTGCCTTCATTCCATAGAATTAAGAGTAATAATAGTTATAGGAGGATACCATGTATTTCATTTATTTGGCGATTATCATTTTAATCCCGATTTATGCACAAATGAAAGTGAAAAGCACGTATAAAAAATATTCAAAAGTACAGGCTTCTTCTGGTATGAATGGTGCTGAGACGGCACGGGCCATTTTGGATCAAAATGGACTGTTCAATGTCAGGGTCGAAGAGACACCTGGTATGCTATCGGACCATTATGATCCAAGGGATAAAACGGTGCGTTTATCAACGGATAACTATCACGGCCATTCAGTTGCAGGCGTAGCTGTTGCAGCCCATGAAGTGGGACATGCGATTCAAGATAAAGAAGCATATGCATTCTTACGTTTCCGTCATGCTTTAGTGCCTGTCGCTAACTTCGGTTCCAATATATCTTGGATCTTAATTTTAATCGGGGTGTTAGCCAGAATTCCAGGCTTACTAATAGCAGGTATCGTATTTATGGCAGCAGCAGTATTATTTCAAGTAATCACTCTGCCAGTGGAGTTCAATGCTTCCTCTCGGGCAATGGATCAACTCGTTTCTGTAGGAGTTATCCGTAATGACGAAGAACGGGAAACGAAAAAAGTATTAAGTGCAGCTGCGATGACTTATGTTGCTGCCGCTCTAGTTGCCGTACTGGAATTAGTTCGTCTTCTGCTTATGTATTCAGGAATGAGAGAAGAGGATTAATTTAGAAGGAGGACGCCATCATTATGGCGCCCTTTTTTAAATTAATATGCGTTTTTAAAAGCCTATAAAAATATTTGTTGTACACTGCTTATAAATTTCAGTATTCGGGGAAAAATTCAAAAGGATTACATTCAATTCGGTAATGCCTCTGCCAATCGATTATCTTTCAATCGGGTTCTTATTCTCATCAAGGGTAAAGCCCTCACCTAATACGTCATGCACTTCACTTACAGATACGAATGCATGGGGGTCCACCGATGTTATGGCATTTTTTAAGCGGACAAGCTCATTTTTCCCAACAACACAATAGAGCACTTCCCGGTCATTGCGTGTAAAGGACCCATATCCCCTTAATACTGTTACGCCCCGCTCCATATCATTCATGATTTTTTCTGCAATTTCCTTGTTTTTCTCACTAATGATCATGGCACCTCTAGCGGCATAAGCTCCTTCTTGCATAAAGTCGATTACTCTAGCACCTATAAATACGGCAACGAGGGTATACATCGCTTGCCGGTAATCCAGGTAGGTAAGGATGGACAGGCCGATAACGACGGCATCAAAGATGAACATGGTCCGTCCCATGCCAATTCCCAAGTACCGGTGGGCAAAACGGGCAATGATATCTACACCGCCTGTAGTCCCCCCATAACGAAAGATGATGCCCAACCCGACACCAACAAATACCCCGGCAAACAATGCCACCAGCATCAAATCGTTTCCGAGATTGATTTCGATTTGATATTTCTCGAAAACCCATAACCAAACGGAGAGGCCAACCGTTCCGATAAGCGTATAAAAGAAAGATGTGCGACCTAAATATTTCCAGCCTATTGCAAATAAGGGAATATTCAAAACCAAATTAGAATAAGAAGGATTTATCCCAATAAGTTGATATATAATCAAGGTGAGACCGGTGAATCCGCCTTCGGCCAAATGGTTCTGCATGTTAAAGTGCACAAGTCCAAAGGCGAAGATTCCAGCCCCAAAAAGGATGAATATAGTATTTTTCAATTTTAAGCCCAAAAGCATGTCCATACCTCCAAAGGTTTGCATATCATCAATTTACTAATTATAACTAATTAACCAACTATGAGCAATTTTGATTCTCGAACGTATCTGTTGTCATATGTTTCACTTTTAGCTAACATGGAGAAGGTATAATGTGTGAAAACGAAAATCAAGAATGGGTGACTATATGGAAAATCACAAGACGATCCAACAAATGCAAGCGGAAGTCGACCAATACATAGGACAGTTCAAAGAAGGATATTTCAGCCCGCTGGCCATGCTCGCACGGATGTCTGAAGAACTTGGGGAATTGGCCAGGGAAGTCAATCATTATCATGGCGAAAAACCAAAGAAAGCAACTGAGGAAGAGAATACCGTAGAAGCGGAATTGGGGGACATGCTTTTTGTTTTAATTTGTTTTGCCAATTCTTTAGGGATTGACCTTCAAAGCTCACATGATAAGGTCATGCATAAGTTTACAACCCGTGATAAAGATAGATGGACAAAAAAAGAAGAGAAAATGGAGGGTGAAGGTAAAGATGAGTAAAGTAAAAGTGATCGTGGCTGGTCCTCGTGGCAGAATGGGAAATGAAGCGGTGAAGCTTGTACATAGGACAGAAGGATTTGAATTGGCAGCTGTCATAGATCGTAAGCATAACGGGGTAAGCCTCTCCACAATAGAAGGTTTTCAAGGTATTGAAGCACCTGTTTATTCGGATATAAATGAATGTTTTTCTTCTGTAAAAGCTGACGTATTGATTGATTTAACCACACCTGAAGTGGGGATGTTTCATACCGAAATGGCACTTAACCATGGCATCCGGCCTGTAGTGGGAACGACAGGTTTTACAAAGGAAGATTTAGCGAAGCTGGATTCTTTAACAAAAGAAAAGGGCATCGGTTGCATCATCGCACCAAACTTTGCAATTGGAGCCATTTTGATGATGAAGTTTTCACAAATGGCTGCAAAGTATTTCCCGGATGTGGAAATCATAGAAATGCATCATGATCAAAAACTGGATGCACCTTCGGGGACTGCTTCCAAAACGGCAGATATGATTGCTGCTGTACGTGAAATGAAACAACAGGGGCACCCTGATGAAAAAGAAACCATTCAGGGGGCAAGAGGGGCAAATGTAGATGGCATGCATATCCATAGTGTACGGCTTCCGGGACTGGTTGCTCATCAACAGGTGCTTTTCGGTAGTGATGGAGAGCTATTGACGATTCGGCATGATTCCTTTAATCGGGCATCCTTCATGTCAGGGGTCAAACTCGCCGTCGATACCGTCATGAAATTGGATATTCTTGTATACGGCCTGGAAAATATTATCGAATAGGGATGGGAGATATACGATGAGGATTGCCTTAATTGCCCATGATAAGAAAAAGGAAGATATCATTCAATTTGTAACAGCTTATAAAGCTGTATTCGAGCAGCATGAATTATTTGCAACAGGTACGACCGGAAAACGAATTATGGAAGAAGTATCACTGCCTGTCCATCGCTTTCATTCGGGACCTCTTGGTGGAGATCAGGAAATAGGTGCAATGATTGCACGCGGAGAAATGGATATGATCCTATTTTTCCGCGACCCATTGACATCACAGCCACATGAACCTGATGTATCAGCGCTTATACGCCTTTCCGATGTCTATGAAATTCCCTTAGCGACCAATATGGGCACGGCAGAAGTACTGATACAAGGTTTGAAACATGGGTATATGGATTGGCTTAAACTACGGAAAAAACAAGGTGAGATAAATGATAAACAAAAGTAATATAGATATCCTGGCTTTCGGCGCACATGCGGATGATGTTGAAATTGGTATGGGAGGCACGATTGCTAAATATGTGCAACAAGGCAGGGAAATTGTCATTTGTGATTTGACAAAAGCTGAAATGTCATCCAATGGAACCGTTCCATTACGGCAAGAGGAAGCACGAAATGCTGCAGAAATCCTTGGGGCGAAGAGGATTTCCCTTGATTTACCTGACCGGGGTTTATATATGAAAGCGGAGTACATAGATCAAATCATTAAGGTGATCCGTAAATATAAACCTGCACTTGTTTTTGCACCTTTTTTGGAAGATCGCCATCCCGATCATGGAAACTGTGCCAAATTAGTGGAAGAAGCAGTTTTTTCGGCAGGAGTCAAAAAATATATGGAAGAAAATGGACTTGATTCTCATCGTGTCCAAAATATGTACTATTATATGATAAATGGTTTTCACAAACCGGACTTCGTAGTGGACATCACTTCTTCAATAACGAAAAAGCTGGATAGCCTTAGAGCATATGGCAGCCAATTCGAAAAAAGTGATGTAACTGTTGAAACCCCGCTAGTGAATGGCTATATCGAGACTGTGGAGGCACGGGAGCGGATGTTCGGAAAAGAAGTGGGTGTCGCCTATGCGGAAGGATTCATGACAAAAAAACCGCTACTGATCGATGCCGACTTGTTAGGAGAAAAATAATCTTATGAAATTAAAAATTGGAATTACCTGTTACCCTACAGTTGGGGGTTCTGGTGTCGTAGCAACTGAATTAGGCAAGATGCTTGCAGAAAAAGGACATGAGATACATTTCATTTCTTCAAGCCTTCCTTTTCGCTTGAATAAGATGTACTGCAATATTTTTTATCACCAAGTTGAAGTGAACTCGTACTCAGTCTTTCAATATCCACCATATGACCTGGCACTTGCGAGCAAGATTGCGGATGTCGTAAAACGGGAGAAATTAGATATCCTTCACGTTCATTATGCGATTCCGCATGCTGTCTGTGCAATCCTTGCAAAGCAGATGTCAGGTAATGAAGTAAAGATCGTGACCACACTGCATGGTACGGACATAACGGTATTAGGGCATGATCCCTCATTGACCAATTTGATAAAATTTGGGATTGAGCAATCCGATGTAGTTACAGGGGTATCTAATTCTCTTGTGCAGGAAACGCATGATTTAATCGCTCCGGATAAGGAAATAAAAACCGTTTATAATTTTATTGATGAAAGGGATTACCATAAAACGAACTCCGAATATCTAAGGGATGAATACGGTATAAGGGAAAATGAAAAAGTGGTCATACATGTATCGAATTTCCGTTCGGTCAAGCGTGTGAAAGACGTCATCCAGGCGTTTTATTTAACTCAAAAGGATATGCCCGCTAAGCTTCTGCTCGTAGGGGACGGTCCGGAAGTTACAACCGTATTGAAATTGGCTAAAGATTTTGGAATCGATGAATCGGTTTTGTTTCTTGGTAAGCAGGATAACCTTGCCGAATTATATTCAATCAGTGATGTGATATTCCTGTTATCGGAAAAAGAGAGTTTCGGACTTGTGCTGCTCGAGGCGATGGCATGTGGAGTTCCTTGTATCGGAACGAATATCGGAGGGATTCCGGAGGTCATCGTTGATGGTGAGACTGGTTATATTTGTGAATTGGGAGATGTTAAAACGGTTGCTGAAAAAGCGATTGGGCTTTTAAGCGACCCGGTTTTACATAAACGTTTTTCAGAGGCTGCGCTGAAAAGGGCCAACACCGATTTTCACTCGGATACAATCATGTCAGAGTATGAAGCCATCTACATTAAAGCACTTGAAGGACAATCTATGAAATAAGGAGGGGAGGCTGATGGATCAGTTATTCTTAAAATCAGTACCCATTCTTGAATTAATTGAAAAAGCAGGATTCGAGGCCTATTTCGTTGGTGGCTCTGTGAGGGATTATATCCTCGGCAGTCCCATCAACGATGTGGACATCGCTACTTCCGCAACACCCCAGGAAATCAAAAGGATTTTTCCAAAAACGGCTGATATCGGGATTGACCATGGAACAGTGCTTGTAATTGCGGATTCGGGTACATACGAAATTACGACTTTTAGAACAGAAAGCGATTATTCGGACTTCCGGAGACCTGATTCTGTGCAATTTGTCCGTTCATTGACTGAGGATTTACAGAGAAGGGATTTTACAATGAACGCAATGGCAATGGATAAGTCCGGTAATATTATCGATCCATTTAATGGTAGACATGATTTAGCAGAAAAAAGGATTATCACGGTTGGCAACCCGCACGAAAGGTTTCATGAGGATGCTTTGAGAATGATGCGTGCATTAAGGTTCGTCAGTCAACTTGATTTTGAACTGGATCAAGAATCTTTTGATTCCCTTAAAGAGAACGCCCAGATCATCAGTGAAATAGCTGTCGAAAGAATCCTGGTTGAATTTGAGAAGCTATTGACCGGCATCAATAAAAAAAGGGCTTTCTCACTCTTGCTAGAAAGCGGATTATATCAATACCTTCCTCAATTCTCCAGCAAGAAGGATCATTTAGGGAAATTACTAAATCTTCCGCTTCATCAGCTAAAAGCCACAGAAATATGGTCTATAATCATGGTTCATACAAGTGATCAGGATATGGAAGAGGCATTAAGGGCATGGAAGCTGCCATTGAAAACAATAAGGAATGTTCAACGTATCATACAGCTGGTGAAGAAAGAACCATCCTTTGAAAATTCAGCCATCGATGTATTTCAGGCAGGTCAAGGCATAACTGTACAAGCTGCTAAAGTCAAGGCAGCCCTGACAGGGGGAAATGTAACGGATGCAGAGGAGAACGCCCATCACCGATATAATGAACTCATTATAAAGGATATGTCGGATCTTGCCGTTAAAGGGACGGATTTATTAATTTGGCATCAAGAAAAACCAGGTCCATGGGTGAAAGAATACTTGGAAATAATATTGAAAGCTGTCTTGAATGAAGAATTAAGAAATGATAAAGAAGAAATAAAGAGGTGGCTGGAAAAATGCAATCTGAGTTAAGAACAAAGCTGATGGAAGCCCTCTCAAAAGCAGATGGTGCATTTAAATCCGGTCAGGAAATTGCTGAATATATTGGCTGTTCGCGTACAGCGGTCTGGAAGCATATAGAAGACTTGCGCAGTGAAGGTTATAATGTTGAAGCCGTTAGGAAAAAAGGCTATCGGATCATATCAGCACCGGAAAAAGTGTCCGAAAGCGAAATACAACTTGGTCTGGAAACAAAAACAATCGGCAAGATGATCCACTATCAGGAAACAGTGGAATCCACTCAAAAAATTGCGCATCAATTAGCGAATGAAGGAGTTCAGGAGGGGACGCTCGTCGTTGCCGAGGAGCAGTTATCCGGAAAAGGAAGATTGATGAGATCTTGGCATTCCCCAAAATTCAGCGGCATTTGGATGAGTCTAATCCTAAGACCGAAAATTCCGATTCATGAGGCTCCTCAACTGACATTATTGGCCGCGGTCGCTGTGGCACAGGCGATAGAGGATACAACTGATTTAAAACCACAAATAAAATGGCCGAATGATATTTTGGTGAATCGTAAGAAAGTGGTAGGCATCCTGACGGAGATGCAGGCGGAATCGGATAGAATCCATTCTGTCATTATCGGGATTGGAATGAATATCAATCAGAAAATGGTGGATTTTCCGGAAGATCTGCACGGAAAAGCGTCGTCCCTTTTCATAGAAAGTGGAGAAACGGTTTCAAGGTCCAAGGTCATTCAAAGAGCATTGTTCCGTCTGGAAAACTTGTACGACCTCTATTTAAATGAAGGCTTCATGCCAATAAAGGAATTATGGGAGAGTTATGCGATCAGCCTTGGACAGGTTATCAAAGCCAGTACTGTCAATGACACGATTGTTGGAAAGGCATTGGGCATAACGGATTCAGGCGTTTTACTCCTTGAAGACGGAAAAGGAACCATACATTCGATTTATTCAGCAGATATTGAAATTCAGTAGATTTTTGTCAAATTCGTGAAAAATAAATAGAATTTTTGAATTTGGCTTGATATAATTCAAGTGGGCAGTATCTCATGTGAACTGCACCCCCATAAATACCAAATTATTTGAAAATCTGCCTTGATCCAGAGAATTGGACTGGGACGGAGGGATGAAACTTCTGATGGAACAAAGGGATTGGCTAAAAAGACAAGTGCTGTTTATTGAACGATATATGGTTTTTAAACCATTTTTCGTTGGAAACAGTTACTTTTTTAGTCAGTCTTTTTTTTGCGTATGAATGTATAGACACCAGTTTTTATAACGCTGATGTTTTCATCTCCTCCATCAAAAAGGAGGAAACGTAATGAAATTGTCCGGGGATTTTTTGAAAATGAAACAAAATCAAGAGAAAATTGTCATGCTTACGGCTTATGATTTTCCGTCAGCAAAGTTAGCGGAACAATCAGGTGTAGACATGATTTTAGTCGGCGATTCTTTAGGAATGGTCGTTTTGGGTTATGAATCAACCATCCCTGTTACGGTGAATGACATGATCCATCATACAAAGGCAGTAAAACGCGGGGCCCCAAATACATTTGTCGTCACCGATATGCCCTTTATGAGCTATCACCTTTCTATGGATGAAACACTCAAGAATGCAGCCCGTATCATGCAGGAAGGTCATGCTGATGCCGTGAAGCTTGAGGGAGCAGATGATGTTGTTGAAAAAATATCAGCATTGACGAAGGCAGGCATTCCGGTTGTAGCCCATCTTGGCTTGACTCCTCAATCAGTCGGAGTTCTTGGCGGATATAAAGTGCAAGGAAAAGACGCCGATGCTGCAGCACAGCTCGTGGAAGATGCGAAAAAGTGTGAAGCGGCGGGGGCGATGGCAGTAGTATTTGAATGTGTACCATATCAAGTGGGAGAACTCGCCACACGCAATTTGGGAATCCCGACCATTGGAATTGGGGCAGGTGCAGATACGGATGGTCAAGTCCTCGTTTATCATGATGTCATCAGGTATGGTGTAAATCGCGTTGCAAAATTCGTAAAAGTTTATGGAGATGCCAATGAACTGATTGGCCAATCGATAAACAGGTATGTGAATGAAGTGAAATCCAAAGATTTTCCGTCGAAAGAACATTCATTTACGATGAAGGAAGAGCAGCTTACAGAACTTTACGGAGGGAAAAGATGAAAACTTTTACATCAGCAGCTGAGTTGCAGCAGGCGCTCCGAGAGGAAAAAAGCCATCATAATAGCATTGGCTATGTGCCGACAATGGGCTTTTTACACCAGGGGCATGCTACCCTTCTGGAAAAGGCGCGCAATGAAAATGATATTGTGGTATTGAGTATTTTTGTTAATCCGTTGCAATTTGGACCAAATGAGGATTTTGAAACATATCCACGTGATTTGGAGCGGGATGAGAATGTCGCAGCAAAGGCCGGAGTGGATTATCTCTTCTACCCAACAGTCCACGAAATGTATGGTGAAGAACCATCGGTCAAAGTTGTTGTCCAAAGCAGGACGGATTGTTTATGCGGAAGAAAAAGGCCTGGACACTTTGATGGTGTAGCGACAGTCTTAACGAAGTTCTTCAATATCATCCTCCCTGATAGGGCTTACTTCGGTAAGAAGGATGCCCAGCAAGTTGCCGTGATAGATGGATTGATCCAAGACTTTAATTTCCCGATCCAGCTTGTTGCTGTAGATACCGTTCGCGAAGAAGATGGGTTAGCGAAGAGCTCGCGAAATGTAAACCTATCAGTTCAGGAACGCATGGAAGCTAAAGAGCTCTACCAAAGTTTATTAAAGGCAAAAGAGGCGGTTGAATCAGGTGAAAGAAATGCTGCAGCCGTCACTGCTCTAGTAAGTGAACATATTGGTGCCCATACAAGTGGAGTGATCGACTATATTGAAGTCTATCAATACCCGGAACTTAAACCAATTGAAACGCTATCCGGACACGTCATCATTGCAATGGCAATTAAGTTCAAGCATGCAAGGCTAATTGATAATATCACTATAAATATAGAATAAATAATGATAGGGGGGGAAATTAAATGTTTCGAACGATGATGAATGGAAAAATCCACCGTGCAAGGGTAACTGAAGCTAATTTGAACTATGTTGGCAGTATTACAATTGATGAAGACATAATTGATGCGGTGGGTATTCTGCCCAACGAGAAAGTCGCCATCGTGAATAATAATAATGGTGCGCGACTTGAAACGTATGTAATTGCGGGTGAACGGGGGAGCGGTGTTGTGTGTTTGAACGGAGCGGCAGCAAGACTGGTGCAGCCGGATGATATCGTGATTATCATTTCTTACGTGATGGTATCCGAGAATAAACTGGGAGATCACAAACCAAAAGTTGCGATTATGGATGAAAACAACAAAATCATTGAGCTGATTTCAAACGAACCTGCAGCAACAATCATGTAAGCGGAAGGCCGGCACATGTGCATGAATCATGCATACGGGTGCCGGCCCTTTTCGTCTAATGATGAATGGTGGAATAGTGGGGAACCTGTTTTTTAGAATGGGCATGATGAACGGCTTGTTTCCTTTATTACGATTATTATGGTATAAAAAAGATAAGAGAATTCCATCAGGAAGTGGAGAAAGCGAAGTTTGAGGTGTACAATTCATGACGCAACGATATGTAGTGGTCGATTTGGAAACAACAGGGAATTCCCCGAAAAAAGGGGATAGGATTATTCAATTTGCTGGCGTGGTCATCGAAAATGACCAAATTGTCGATGAATACTCGACATTCATCCACCCTGGTCAGGAAATTTCCTTGTTTATTGAAGAATTGACCGGAATAAGCAACGAGACGGTAAAAAATGCACCTGACTTTGAAGATGTCGCAGAAAATATTGCCCGGCTGATAGAAGGGGCTTGTTTTGTTGCCCATAATGTTTTATTTGACTTATCTTTTTTACAGGAGGAACTAGTACGCTGTGGATTTGAGCCGTTTTATGGTTCCACCCTTGATACAGTGGAGTTAGCAAAAATATTAAAACCAACATCCGATGGATACAAGCTGCACCAACTGGCTAAAGAAGAAAACCTGGATCATTCCAGGCCCCATCAAGCGGATAGTGATGCATATGCCACCGCTTTATTATTGTTGGAATTGAAAAAAAAGCTGATGAAACTTCCAGTGATGACGCTTAAACAGTTATATCGATTATCTTATTCCTTACAAAGTGAGATTTCCGAATTGATAGATGCTTGCATTGCAAGCAAACTTGCTAAAGCAGAAGTCCATTCACCTGAACTTATAACTTATCGGGGCCTTGCATTTAAAAAGGCAGTCGTTGAAAGTGATCATAAAGACACGGAGTCAGTATTCCCGCTCGATAATGAGGAAAAAATAGCCTTGCTTCAACGTGCATTTCCGGCTTTTGAAGCAAGAAGCGGACAGCTTGATATGATGAACATGATCCACCATTCCTTCGAATCCAGCCATGATGCAATCATTGAAGCTGGGACAGGTATTGGAAAATCCTTAGGTTATCTGCTTCCAGCCGTTTATTTTGCAAGAAAACATCAAAAACCGGTCGTCGTTTCGACATATACGCTTCAGCTACAGGATCAACTTCTCCAAAACGAGGTTCCTAAGCTGAAGGCAATCCTTCCCTTCACCTTTCAAGCTGTTTTGTTAAAGGGGAGAAGTAACTATTTGAGTTTGGCAAAGTTTGAAAGGGCATTGCGTGAAAAGGAAGATAATTATGAAACGGCATTAACGAAAATGCAGATATTGGTTTGGCTTACTGAAACCGTAACAGGAGATAAAGATGAATTGAATCTTACAAGCGGTGGTCAGCTGTTTTGGAATAGACTGCAAAGTGATGGTCTTACATACGCCGGTTTAAAACAGCCCTGGCTTGAATTGGACTTTTTTGAAAGGGCCAAAAGAACGGCGGCCAAGGCGGATATCATCATTACTAATCATTCATTTTTAATGACGGATCTACTGACAGAAGACGCCTTGATTCCCAAGAAAGGGTATCTGATACTCGATGAAGCACACCATTTGGAACAGGCTGCATCTAAACAACTAGGAAGCAGGCTTAACTATATTTCGGTGAAGACGGTTTTGAACAGAATAGGGACATCAGATCAAAAGCAATTATTGTACAAATTGGACAGATTACTCTTAAATAAGGGACTGACAGATGGGAAGCCTACGTATGAATTAGACCAAAAGCTGAATGATTTCTCCTATGAATTCGAACAGCTATTTTATTACATCTCCAATCAGGCGGAAAAACTTTCACGTTCCATGAGTCCGAAACGGCTTTCATTTAAAATTGATGATGGCAGATGGGGGAAAGCGATCCTGGTGGCTGAGCGATTGGTGGACTTGTTAGGGTATATCATTACGGAGTTAGAGAAAAGATTGGCTCTTTTATTAAATAATGAGTCCCCCTTAGGGAAAAATTCATTGTTTTACTTAAATGATATCGAAGTCCTGCTTGGACAATTGCAGGACACAAGGGACTCCTTACATGAATTTTTCATTAAGCCGCATGAAGAGAATATATATTGGCTTGATTATACGAATGCGGCACCTCAGCATGGGGTGACACTGACGGTTCAGCCGATTGCAGGAAGTAAATGGTTGTGGGATTCCTATTTCGGGCACCAAAAAAGTGTGGTAATGACATCAGCGACCCTTGTCGTGAAGGATTCTTTCAATTATTTTAAAGAGCAACTCGGTTTAGAGAATGAGCCAATGCAGACAGCAAGGTTTCCTTCGCCTTTTCCATATAAGGAACTCGTAAAGGTTCTAGTTCCAAATGATATACCGGATATCAATTGCTTATCAATGGAGGAATTTTCCGAAACCGCGGCAAACCACATTATTGCTGCAGCTCAGGCAGCCAAAGGCAGGATGATGGTATTATTCACCTCGCATGAGATGCTGCGGGCAACCTATTATTCCATCAAAGACACTGGGGTTCTGGATGAGTTCACCCTCTTTGCACAAGGGATTTCTGGTGGAAGCCGTATGAGGCTGCTCAGGAATTTCCAAAACTTCGAGAAAGCCGTCCTTTTTGGGACAACAAGCCTTTGGGAAGGAGTCGATATTCCAGGCGAGGATTTATCTTGTTTAATCATCGTCAGGCTGCCTTTTTCTCCACCGGATGAACCAGTGACAGCAGCAAAGTGCCAACTTCTCGAGAAGCAAGGGCGCAATCCTTTCTCTGCGTATTCTTTACCAGAAGCGCTGTTAAGGTTCCGACAAGGATTCGGCAGGCTTATACGCACTCCAGAAGATAAAGGGATTTTGGTTATTCTCGATCGCCGCATCGTCACTGCCAAATATGGTCCTGAATTTCAAAAGGCCATTCCGCAAGTCGACTGGCACCAAACCTCAATAATAGAAATGGCTGATATGATAGAAGAGTGGATTTAATGAAGCTTTAGATTATTCATTAATCTAATAGAATTTTTATGAATTTATAAAGAAAAATAACTTTTGAACTGGTATAATGTGAAAGGTGGTAAAGCCTTCAAATCCTATTCATACCAGTGGTTGTTGACAAATTTTAAAATGGAGGGGCGTTTTCATGGAGAGTAAAATAGAAGTAATTTCGACAGTCAGGTTGCAACATTCTCCTGATCTGTATAAAATTGTGGATTCTTTGAACCGAACATTGAAAAAAGATGACTTAATGTTCGGTCTGGCATTGGATTCCGAAGATCAAGAAAAAGCGATATTTACAATTTATCGTACATAGAAAGAGGGAAAAGCAGCTTTGAAAAAATGGTTGATTATTGCTTCTATCCTAGTCCTTTGTTTTATCGGATTTGTCAGCGGTGCATATATTAAAGCGATGCAGCCTAAAAAAGAAGCTGGTAATGAGGCTTTTAAACAGGCGAAGGAAAAGGCCGGCCTTGTGACCATGGATGAATTCTACCTTTATAATGGGAAGGATTCATACTCCGTCATCATTGGTAAGGGAGAAAAAGGGACTAAAAAAGTAGTCTGGCTTCCTGAGGACAAGAAGAAAGAAATAGTAGTGGAAAATTATAAAGATGGTAAATCAAAAAAAGAAATCTTAAGCATTGTCAAAGATAAACTCAATCCCCAAAAAATCATTTCAGTTAAGCTGGGCATGGAAAAGAATGTTCCTCTTTGGGAAGTAACTTATCTTGATAAATCCGAGCGTTTTAACTATGATTATTATGATTTTAAAACTGGGAAATGGCTTAAGTATTATCGAAGCATTTAGAAATGGAGGATTAATTTTAAATGAAATTAGCTAACCGAGTTCAGTCATTAACGCCATCAACAACATTGGCCATCACGGCAAAAGCAAAGGAACTTAAGGACCAAGGTCTTGATATTATTGGTTTGGGGGCAGGGGAACCAGACTATAATACGCCCCAACATATCATAGATGCAGCCTTTCAATCCATGAATGAAGGTCAAACTAAATACACGCCATCAGCTGGTCTGCCGAAGCTAAAAGAAGCAATTGCAGCTAAATTGAAGCGTGATCAAGGCTTGGATTACAAACCTTCTGAAATTGTAGTAGGCTCAGGTGCAAAGCATGCACTTTACACATTGTTTCAAGCGATTCTGGATGAAGAAGACGAAGTCATCGTTCCGATACCTTATTGGGTAAGTTATCCAGAACAAATCAAGCTTGCTGACGGAAAGCCAGTTTATATTGTCGGTACGGAAGAAAATCAATATAAAATCACTAAGGAACAATTAGAACAAGCGATTACCGAAAAAACGAAAGCGGTTATCATCAACTCGCCAAGCAATCCAACTGGCATGCTTTATTCCAGGGAAGAACTAGCGGCTATCGGGGAAGTTTGCCTAGCTCATGATATATTGATCGTTTCCGACGAAATTTACGAAAAATTGGTTTATGGAAATGCTAAACATACATCCATTGCAGAGATTTCACCTGAATTGAAAAAGCAAACGATCATCATCAATGGTGTTTCTAAATCGCATTCGATGACAGGCTGGAGAATTGGTTATGCCGTTGGTGAAGAGTCCATCATTAAAGCAATGACGAACCTTGCTAGCCATAGCACGTCAAACCCTACGACAACTGCTCAATATGGAGCGATTGCCGCCTATGAAGGTTCGCAGGAGCCCGTGGAAGAAATGCGTCAGGCATTCGAAAGCCGCTTGAATAAGGCATATGATAAATTGGTTGAGATTCCAGGTATAAGCTGTATTAAACCACAGGGAGCATTTTACTTATTCCCGAACGTTAAACATGCAGTTGAATTAACTGGCTACAGCAATGTTGATGATTTTTCGACTGCGTTGCTGGAGGAAGCTCAAGTGGCTGTTATACCAGGTTCAGGATTTGGTGCACCTGATAATATCAGGCTCTCTTATGCAACTTCATTGGAATTGCTGGAAGCAGCCATTGAAAGAATCCATTCATTCGTTAAATCAAAAATGTCATAAAAACTTTAACCTGCAGACTACCTGGCTACAACGGGGTCTGCAGGTTTTTTTTGTTTAAAAATATTGAAATAGTACATTTGGGAATAAGGCATGATAATCCATTCCAGGTTATTAAAAAATTCGAGGAAAAAGAGGCATCCTCAAGGATTTCCTGGAATTAATAAACTCCTCCCTTCGCCAAGGGAGTTTTTCTATATGCATATGAAACCGATCATAATGCAAATCAGGATTTGTAAATGAAAAAATGAAAATCATATATGATATTTGATAAAAACCGATTGCAATCATATATGATTTCATATATGATAAAAATATGGAAGATAAAAACAAAAACCCCAGCAAAAAGCAAATTGCCTATGAGCACCTTCGTAAACTAATTTTGGATGGAACATACGGTTCCGGACAGCGAATCATTATCGATCAAATGGCAAAAGAACTTGGTTTAAGCCCTATTCCTGTCAGGGAAGCGATCAGACAACTGGAGTCTGACGGGCTTATTCAATATAAGCCTTATAGTGGAGCAGTGGTTACAAGCATTAATGAGAGCGAATACATTGAAACCCTTTCTGTTTTATCTTTGCTTGAAGGCTATGCAGCTGCCCTCAGTTCTTTAACGATGACTGATCATGATTTTGATAATCTAATTAAATTAAACAAAGAAATGGAAAAAGCGCTCCATCACTTTGAATTAGAGCTGTTTGGTAAGTTAAACGAGTGTTTTCATGCTGAAATTTATGAAAAGTGCGGAAATTCCTTTTTAATGGAGGAAATTAAACAGGCGCAACAAAGAATGAATAGAGTCAGAAAATCCATGTTCACCATGGTGCCGCAAAGAGCAATCCAATCCATTCGTGAACATGAAATCATCATAAAGCTTCTACAGGAAAAAGCTTCTTTTGAAGAAATTGAATCATTGGTAAGAAAGCATAAATTGAATGCCATCAGTACATTCAAGCAAAGGGCGGAATCTAATCACGATCAGGCACTATGATGACCTAGGCTTTGTTTTATGATAGTCGATCGATTATTTATAAAAACAAAGCCGATTTTTTTACTTATATTATTCCGAATATTCAAATAATGAAAGGGTGGCAGAAAAAATGTATGAGGATATCAAAAGTCGTTTAAGAGGATCCATCGCTCCAGTAATCACTCCGTTCGATGACAAGATGGAAGTGGATGTAAAAGCAATTGAAAATCTAGTAAACTGGCATATTGAAAGCGGTTCCCATGGAATCTCGGTATGCGGCACTACCGGGGAGCCCAGTTCACTATCGATTGAAGAGCGGGAATTAGTGATGGAAACGGCAATTAAAACAGCAAATGCCCGTGTTCCGGTCGCACCAGGTACTGGCTCTGCCAATCAGAAAGAAACGTTGCATTTGACAAAAAGGGCACAAGAAATGGGGGCGGAAGCTGCTTTAGTGATCGTTCCCTATTACAATAAGCCAAATCAACAGGCACTTTACAATCATTTTAAAACGGTTGCTGATTCTGTTGACATCCCGCTTATCGTCTATAACATTCCAGGAAGAACGGCGACGAATTTAGAAGTGAAGACATTGGCACGTCTTGCTGAAGATTGTAAGAATATTATTGGTGTAAAGGAATCTAATAAGGATTTCGAACATGTAAACCGTGTCTTATTGAATTGTGGAAGAGACTTCCTCTTATATTCGGGTATCGAATTATTATGCTATCCAATGCTGGCTATCGGAGGAGCAGGACATATTAGTGCTACAGCCAATATAACTCCTAAGGAGGTGGCGGAAATTTATAACCATTGGGTGGAAGGTGATGTGGATAAGGCTCTGGACCTACATTATAAATTAATGCCATTGAATGATGTTTTGTTTAAAGAAACCAATCCAGGACCATTAAAAGCTGCGATGGGGATGATGGGAAAAATCAATCCTGCATTAAGGCCGCCTATGGGCCCGCCTTCTGAACCATTAGAAAGGGAACTGCGTGAAACCCTTCAATTATACGGATTGATTGACCAAGTGATTGAATCATAATTGCTAGATTGGGAAGATTGCAGGATCCGAACGATTATTGTCTTCTTCCATAATATATTTTTTAAAGGAGGATTTATCATGCCAACTTTTCCAGTGCAAGATGTCCAGCATTACATCAATGGTCAATTTGTTGATGGTGCTTCAGGAAAAACATTTGAAAATCTAAGCCCTTTTAATAATCAAGCAATCAATAATGTGGCAGAAGGGGTTAAACAGGACATTGATCAAGCGGTGGCTGCTGCAAGAGATGCATTCGATAACGGTCCATGGAGAACGATGAAAGTGGCAGAAAGATTGAAGTACATTAATAGGATCGCTGAATTAATTGAAGAAAATGCCGAAGAAATTTCCTATTTGGAATCACTTGACACTGGGTTGCCGATTAGCCAGACAAAAAAACAGGCAGCAAGGGGAGCGGAGAATTTCCGTTTCTATTCTGAAATGGTGAAAAGCAGGCTTATAGGAGAATCGTATCAAATGGATGACACTTTCATCAATTATACGATTCATAAACCGATTGGAGTGGCGGGATTAATCACTCCTTGGAATGCGCCTTTCATGTTAGAAACCTGGAAAATCGCCCCGGCCCTTGCAACAGGTAATACTTGTGTCCTAAAACCGGCGGAATGGTCTCCATTGACAGCCAATAAATTGGCTCAAATCATTGATCAATCCGGTTTACCAAAAGGCGTATTCAATATCGTTCACGGTTTTGGGGAGACAGCAGGGGTGTCCTTGGTTGCCCATCCTGAAGTCCAATTGATATCCTTTACCGGGGAAACGGCGACCGGCACTGAAATCATTAAAAATGGTGCGGATACAATGAAACGTTTTTCCATGGAACTCGGCGGTAAATCACCAGCGATCATTTTTGAAGATGCCGATCTAGAAAAGGCCCTGGATTCAGTGGTTTGGGGAATCTATTCATTCAATGGGGAGCGCTGCACAGCTAATTCCAGGTTATTTGTCCATGAATCGATAATAGACCAGTTCGTTGAAGAATTGAAGGAACGTGTTCATAATATCAAAATTGGAAATCCAATGGAACCAGGAACGGAAATCGGACCTCTGATCCATCGAAACCATTTTGATAATGTCTCCCGTTATCTGGATATAGCAAAAGATGAAGGGGCAGATATTGTAAGCGGTGTCATACCGAGTGAATTCAAGGAAGGGAATTATATCGCCCCGACGCTTCTCTTGAACTGTACAAATGATATGACGGTGGCACAGGAAGAGATTTTTGGACCAGTCATGGCAGTCATTCCTTTTAAGTCGGAAGAGGAAGTACTGAGTATGGCCAACGATGTAAAGTATGGGCTTGCTGCTTATGTATGGACAAATGATATGAAGCGTGGGCATAGATTTGCTCAAGCTGTCGATAGTGGGATGGTCTGGGTGAATTCACAAAATGTGAGGGATTTGCGGATACCTTTTGGAGGATCGAAATATAGTGGGGTAGGACGTGAGGGTGGTCATTATAGCTTTGAATTCTATACAGAAACACAGGTTATCCACGTGGCAATTGGAGAACATCATATTCCAAAGTTTGGGGATTTCAAACAAAATGCCGTTTCTTCTGCTGAAAAATAATCCGGTTTTCATTAATGAAAGGGAGAATACTATGAATTTTTCTATTATTCGTGTTGCGAGAACGATACTTAATGTAACAGATTTAGACAAATCAAGAGCCTTTTATGTGGATGCTTTAGGTTTTGTTGAAACGGAACGAACAAATGATCAAATATATTTACGTGGTTTAGAGGAAGCGCATCATCACTCGCTTATCTTGCAAAAGGCAGAAAAGCCAAGCGTGGAAGTGATAGGATACAAGGTTGAAAAAGAGGAAGATCTTAAAGAATTGGAAACTATTTTCCTTTCCAAGGGAATGAAAATGAAGTGGATGAATGAAGGAACACAGCATGCACTAGGCAAATCACTCCGAGTTCAGGACATTTCAGGCTTGCCAGTGGAATTTTTCAGCAAAATGGATAAAGCCGAGAGATTGCTGCAAAAATTCGATTTGCATAGAGGTTCAAGGGTCCAAAGGATCGATCATGTGAATTGTAGTGTTCCAAATGTGCAAAAAGCCCATGATTTTTATGTGAAAGAATTAGGCTTTGCCTGCTCGGAAGATACTGTCGATGAGTCGGGTCAATTATGGGCTACGTGGCTACATAGAAAACAAACGGTCCATGACCAGGCATTCATGAACGGAATCGGCCCAAGACTTCATCATGTAGGCTTCTTTCTGCCAGATCCCCTTGCGCTTATCCATGCGTGTGATGTGCTGGCATCACTCGGATATGCAGGGTCGATCGAACGCGGGCCCGGAAGACATGGCCTATCCAATGCATTCTTCCTATATTTAAGAGATCCTGACGGTCACAGGATCGAATTATACAATGGGGATTACTTAACGTCTGACCCAGATACCGAACCGATTCATTGGAATCTGGATGATCCAAGGCGTCAGACATTCTGGGGGGCAAAAGCTCCGGATTCATGGTTTGATGAGGCTTCTGCTGTCCTTGATATAATATCAGGTCAAGAAGTTTCTCTTGAAGAACCGATACTGGAAAAAAGCAAGCCTGAATTCATCATCTGAATGAAGCGGGGATTAGGGTGAAGGGGCGAGCGTCCCATTAAAACTGACTTGACACTCAAGCATTTATAAGCCAAAAAGCATTGCATTACAGCAAGATTTGAAATTGGCGGTCATGACATTTTTTTACACGCAAGACAAATCATGGATGGCGATCAACACCCCAACATGACTCCATTAGAGCAAAAAGTAATGCAGGAAATAGGTGTAGGAACCTTTATAGTCGTTAAGGGCCAAGTCTATAAAAAAAGTGCACGCCTACTAAAAGATATGTGGTCCGGGGCAGGGCAGCAGTGGGTACTTACTGCTGCCCTATCTGTAAGCGTCACGGAAGGAATTCGGGTTGTGAATCAAGGAGCAAGGAGCCTGACCTTAGAACCTCTTACAGTAGATTTTTTTATCCCCTGACTTGCAGTTCATTTGAAATCTTTACAATGGCCTTGCAATTGGATGAGGAGGGGAGCCTATATCCCATTGAGGAGAGCTGCTAACAATGGTGAAGATCAAGACTTTTGCTAGGTTACCGTCCTTGGAAATATAAATGCCAGAAGAGGTGTGAAGTGATGGTACAGTTTGAAAAACAAAACCCTGAAGAATCGGAACAAACCAAGCTATTGGATTATGAAAAGATTGTTGTTTCCAAAGAGTTTCAGCAGATGATTTCCGATAAAAAGAAATTTGTCATTCCTTTTACGATTTTTTTTATGGGGTATTCCCTTCTGCTGCCCTTCTTAGTTTTTTACACAGATATCCTGGATCACCCTTTCATTGGAGACATAACATGGGCGTGGGTGTACGGTGTCTCCATTACGGTTATGTCTGTAGGGGTTTGCAGCATATATGTAAGGAAATCAGAAAGAATCGATGAACAAATTAAAAAAATCATCGAGAAAGAAGGGCTTTAACATGAATTGGACAGTTATTATTCTATTTGCGCTAATGTCGATAGGCACCCTTTTCATCACGTATTTCGCATCCAAAAAAACTAAAACGGCAGGTTCTTTTTATACGGCAGGGGGCGGGTTGACAGCTAGGCAAAATGGACTCGCATTGGCCGGGGATTTTATGTCTGCTTCAACTTTTTTAGGATTGATTGGGGCATTTTCCCTAACGGGGTATGATGGTTTTTTCCTGATGTATGGGGCACTTGTTTCATTCCTGGTCGTTTTATTCCTAGTGGCTGAACCTTTACGGAACTTAGGAAAATACACATTGGCCGATATGGTGACTACGAGGTTTAAGTATAAACAGGTCCGGGGAGTGACCGCCTTTAATACTCTGGTGATATCAGTCATGTACATGCTGGGTCAACTTGTTGCGGCAGGTGCTTTATTTAAATTGCTTTTAGACATCCCGTATAATGCATCTGTTATCATCGTAGGTATTGCAATGTTGGTATTTGTTCTATTTGGAGGGATGACTGCAACGAGTTGGGTGCAGATCATTAAAGCCATCCTGTTAATTGGCGGGGTGTTTATATTATTCATGATTGTCATGTGGAAGTTGAATTTTAATTTCGTCGGAATTTTCTCGGATATGAAAACAGCGACACCTATGGGTGCAGATTATTTGAAGGCAGGTATTAAATATGCCAGTGGTTGGGATGCAGCTTCCTTGTCACTAGGCCTTATTCTAGGAACAGCAGGTCTGCCTCACATTTTAATACGGTTTTTGACTGTCCCGAATGCACAAGTGGCAAGAAAGTCGGTTGTTTGGGTGATGTGGATTATGGGTGCTTTTCACATCATGGTCATTTTTCTCGGGTTCGGTGCAGCGAAGTTGGTTGGAACATCGAATATCATTGCTGCAAACCCAGCAGGGAACATGGCTGCACCATTATTGGCCCAACTTGTGGGCGGGGACATTTTATTCGCCTTTATTGCAGCGGTTTCCTTTGCAACGATACTCGCAGTAGTTGCGGGAATCGTGTTAACAGGTGCTACGGCTTTTTCACATGACTTTTATAATGAAATATTAAAAGATGGAAAAGCGACGGAAAAACAGCAAATGACGATGGCAAGATGGGCTTCCGTAGGTGTGACGGCGCTTGCGATCGTTTTATCATTAGGTCTGCAGGAATTCAATGTAGCGTTTCTAGCATCGATTGCCTTTACATTGGCCGCAAGTTCGAATTTGCCAGTCATCCTTCTTACGATCTATTGGAAAAAATTCAATAAAACCGGTGCAATAGTCGGTATGATGACTGGTCTTTTAGGTACACTTTTGCTCGTAGCCTTAAGTCCAAATGTCTGGAACCCTGTTCAGGGGGCCACAATAATTACAGGTAACCCGATTTTCCCTTTGAATTCACCAGGGATTGTGTCCATTCCGCTTGGGTTCCTGGCATGTTATTTAGGTGCTCTGTTCGGTAACCGCCGGGCAAATTTAAAAACGGTAACAAAAGATAATTTTAATGAAATCCTTGTAAAGTCCAATACTGGACATGACGTTAAGGGTGTTGTGCGACATTGAAGGATGTAAAAGCATACCTGCCCTTGTGAATGAACTGGGAAAAATCAGCCATCTATCTAAAGGGGTTTTCCCCTTTTTATTGGATAAAATTCAAACCCACACAAAATTGATCGATGAATGAGTATAAATGAAATGAAGATCCATGGATAATGGCAACTCATTCAGAAAAAGGTTTCTAGAAATTTGACGGCGCCTTTGGAAAGATATCGGTCTTCGAGCCATATAAGGGCGGCTTCCGATTTTACTGCACAATCTTTGAATTCGACTATTTTTATACCCTGAGTTGAAAAAGATTTAGAGGTGGTGCGCGGCATGATAGTAGCACCTATTCCTTCTTTCACTAAAGATAATATCATTGCTGCATCAGGACATTCACATACAATGGCAGGTTCAAATCCATGTCTGAAGCATTCATCCACGATAAGTTCATAAGTACCTTGACCGCTAACCCTATGAAGCAATAAAAGGGGAAATTTTTTAATATGTTTAAATTCAATGGAGTCTGGGATATCCCAATCTTTTGGGGTAACAAGCACAAAATCTTCCGGCTGAAGGTTAATCGCTGAGAATTGCTTACCATTAATAGGAAGCCGTACAATGGCCAACTCGATTTCCCTGTTCATTAAGCCTTCCGTCAAACGGAACGTATCTCCTTCCATTAACTTGAAGCGTATGTCAGGGTATTCTGCTCTAAAGGTTCTCATCCTTTGCGGAATGTAAGAAAAGCAAGTTTTTACAGATCCTATGGAAAGAGTGCCCTTTACCCCTTTACTGACTTCCTTCACTTCCAGTAGGGATTCTTCAAACTGGTTTAATAGAGCTTCAGCTTTTTTATATAGGACCTTGCCAGTTTCAGTGAGTTCAAGTTTCTTTCCATTCCGATCGAAAAGCTTTTCACCGATTTCCATTTCCATTAATTTAAGCTGCTGGCTAAGAGGCGGTTGGGCCATATGTAATTTTTTTGCGGCTTTTGTTACTTGTTTTTCCTGAACGATGGTCACAAAATACTTTAACTGCCGGATGTCCATTATATACACCTCATACATATGATTTACATATACATATTGAATTTTTTAAGTATTATATATATATCATAACACATGGTATATTTTGTTATAGGAATTAATTCAATATTTGGGATTTTTTAATTGTAAGCGCTTCATTTATTTTAAAGGGGGATGCAATCATGCCGGCAAAAACAGGTGAAGAATATATTAATAGGGTAGACAACGCAAAGGCGAACGTATGGATAAATGGGGAGCAAGTAAAAGATAAAATCAGTGAACACCCAGCTTTTAAAGGGGTCATGAAAACACAGGCCGAATTATATGACCTCCAGCATGATCCCGGGAAAAAAGATATCATGACTTATATTTCACCAACCTCCAATGAAAGTGTAGGGGCCTCATTCATGCAGCCCCGGACTAAGGAAGATCTTGAAAAAAGGAGGAAAATGATTCAAGAATGGGCAAGACATAATAATGGAATGATGGGACGTTCCCCTGATTACATCAACAGTGGGATGATGGCGTATGGTTCTGCGGCGGATATGTTCGGCACTCAGGATTCGGCATTTGCTAAAAATATGAAAGCTTACTATGAGCTCTGCCGGGAAATGGATTTGTCGTTGACACATACGCTGATTCAACCCCAGGTTAATAGGGGAGTTAGTGCGGCAAAGCTTCCGGACCCTTACATCGCTGCACGGATTGCTGGCAAGGATTCAGAAGGGCTAATTATAAAGGGAGCCAGATTATTAGCTACACAAGGCGGAATTACGGATGAAATCATGGTTTTTCCTTCAACGTTGCTTAAACAATCAGAAGAAGAAAACCCTTATGCATTCGCATTCTCCATACCGAATAATACACCGGGGGTAAAATTCATCTGTCGTGAATCATTCGACTATGGCAAATCAAATTTTGACCATCCACTTGGCTCACGATTTGAGGAAATGGATACTATAATCGTTTTTGATGATGTAGTCGTTCCTTGGAACCGGGTATTCGCATATGGGGATGTCGGCATTTGCAACCAGGCTTATAATGAAAGCAATGCGGTTGTTCATATGACCCATCAGGTGGTATCGAAGAATATTGTCAAAACCGAGTTCATTCTGGGTATTTTGCAACTAATGGTGGAAACGATCAATATTGGGCAATACCAGCATGTTCAGGAGAAAATTTCGGAAGTCATCATAGCACTTGAAACGGTAAAAGCTTTCATTACAGCTTCGGAGGCAAACGCAAAAGTGGATAAGTGGGGAATAATGACACCAGATTTCACACCGTTAAACATTGCCCGTAATTATTATCCAAAGATTTACCCTAGATTCAGTGAAATCATGCAACTTCTTGGGGCTAGTGGCTTAATGGCGATACCAAATGAAGCCGATTTCAATTCGGAGCTTCGACCGGATTTGGATAAATACCTTCAATCCGCTAATGGAGGGGCGTATGACAGGGTTAAACTGTATCGTCTCGCATGGGATGTATGCATGAGTTCATTTGGAACAAGGCAAACACTATATGAGCGCTTCTTTTTTGGGGATCCGGTTCGTATGGCCAGCGCTTTATATACTGGCTATGATAAACAGGAATATGTGGACCGTGTCAAGGAGTTCTTAAACCGTGCTGAAAATCTTGCAGAAATCAACTGAGCCCTGTAGCAGTATGTAACCATAAAGGCCTTCCTGATGCTCAGGAAGGCCTTTAAATATGAAATCTTTTATTTAAATCGGTTATGGATATTATTCTTTTTATATGTGCCAAAATCACTGAATTCCGTAAGCTCCATGGAAAGGGCAAGATATCTCTTTGAGAAGAGGGCTGCCAAATGGGACTCCAGCGTTTCAAAAAGGTGGTCACATACTTTGGTTTTATCCTTGTCATGGCGTCCAGCGCCAATTTTTAGTATGGCATGAACAAAGGCATCATCCTCTGAACCATCGGCAACACGATAATGCTTTAATTCAATGGCTCGAGATCGAATGCCGCCAATTGGAAAGATGGAAGGATAGGAGATTAATACATCATTCACTTTCTTTAACAAACCGTCAATCTGGAGTTCATCTTTGATATTATCGGTATATTCTATAATTATATGAGGCATGTGATCCTTCCCTTCCGTTAATTATGAATTTTTAAATGCGACCGATCCCCGTCTTCTCTAAATATATCGTCCCCGACTATTGTGCTAACGAGTTTTCCGATACCTTCAATTTCAGTGGTGATTTCATCACCTACAGCAGTATCCGCCAATCCTTCGGGTGTGCCTGTCAATATGATATCGCCTGGACTCAATGTCATGAAGCCGCTGAAATATTCAATTAAATCAGCAATGCTGAATATCATGTCTTTCGTGTTGCCTTCCTGAGTCAATTTTTCGTTGACGTATGTCTTGATGGAAAGATTCGAAGGATCTGGAATATCTTCGGCATCCACTAGCCACGGTCCAATTGGGGTGCAGGTATCGCGATTTTTGACCTTTAAGTTTGGCCGGTAGTAATTCTCCAGATAATCCCGTATTGCATAATCATTTGCAATGGTATATCCACTTACATACTTAAAGGCGTCTACTTTTTTTATGTTCTTCGCCTTTTTACCGATGACGACTGCCAGTTCACATTCATAATGCATATAAGATGCATCAGAAGGCCGTCTTGTCTGTCCACGGTGCCCGATAAAGGTATTTGGCCCTTTTAAGAACGCAAGGGGTTCTTCCGGGGCTTTAAAAGCCAGCTCCTTCGCATGGTCGGCATAATTCAAGCCAAGCGCGAATACAGTACGGGGTTCCACCGGGGGAAGCCAGACAACATCTTGCTCATCGACAATCCGGCCATCCGTCAATTGGAGCCGGCCATTATATTCACTTGCTAGATGTATGGCACCTGCATAGGCTACACGGGCTCTCTTCATAAAACCCCCTCCTTTGATAGCTTTACTTCCGAAATGATTGTATTTTCCAAATATCCGATTTCGTCAATTTCAATTCTAATATGATCATCGGCTTTTGCCAGTGGTGCATTCTCAGGAACCCCAACTAGAAGGACGTCACCCGAATTCAGAGTCATGAAGTCTGTTACATCCTCAATGAGGTGGGAAATGGAGCGAATTAGATTTACGGTTGAATTTTCTTGCCTGAGCTCCCCATTTATAAATACACGGATTCCTAATGAATCGGGGTTGGATATGGATTCCTTGGATACGACCCAGGGACCGATCGGGCAAAATCCATCTCGGGCTTTATAACGGATCGCAGGACGGTAAACGCTTTCATGCGGAATGCTAATATCATTGACGATCGTAAAACCTTCTATATAATCCGATGCATGTTCTTTCTTGACCCTAGTGGCCGTTTTATTGATCACTATTCCAAGGGCCGCCCCGATTTCCAATTCAGGTATACCATTTGGAAGGGGAACTGGAGTTGAAAAAGAAGAAAACGTGTTTCTAGGTTTAATATAAAGGATCGGCCCTTTAGGAGGCTCATTATAAGGAGGGTGGCCGATCTTTTCCTTCAATGCCTCCAATGATCCTTTATAGTTTAATAATGTCCCATATACAGTCCCTGAAATAGGGATATCCAACTTTATTTGGGATACATCGTATTTATCACCGTTCATTAATATATAACCGTTCGACAATATATCCATTTCTTCCGAATAATCTGACTTCTTAAGTTTCACTCTTGCTTTTGCCATGGACAATCCCCCCTTGATTTTTTATTAATCATATATGATATCGTATATGATTTTTTGTTTAAGTTCAACATTTTTAGATTATTCAGTATAATCAGGTAAAAATTGTTAAGGGAAAGGTTGGTTTCAACAGAAAAATGCCTTGAACATTTAGTTAGGATGGAGCAAATACCATATCAACAAATTCGTTAGTGAAAAAGTGTGCAATATGGCGGATACACCTCGATAAATTGATAAAGTGATATAAAAGGCATGCAACCTGATTTATTTGCTTGTAAGCAGGGCAATGGGTATAATAAGTAGAGTAAATTCTTAGTGAGTTAAGCTATTTTTGGAGGGAAATCCCGTGAAAATCACAATAAAAGATGCTAGCAAATTCGTCGATCAAGAAGTTACCATTGGAGGCTGGCTTGCCAGCAAACGTTCCAGTGGTAAAATTGCATTCCTTCAAATCCGTGATGGCTCAGGTTTCATTCAAGGTGTCGTCGTGAAAGCTGATGTGGGTGAAGAAATTTTTGCACGTGCGAAATCGGTTTCGCAAGAGACATCCTTGTATGTAACAGGTGTCATTCAAAAGGATGAACGCTCGCCGTTCGGTTTTGAGTTACAAGTGAAAGATATTGAAATCATTCATGAATCATTGGATTATCCCATTACACCTAAAGCACATGGTCCTGAATTCTTAATGGATAACCGCCATTTGTGGCTGCGTTCAAAACGACAGCATGCAGTCATGAAAATCCGGAATGAAATAATCCGTGCTACATATGAATTCTTTAATGAAGAAGGTTTCGTTAAAGTCGATCCCCCAATTTTAACAGGAAGCGCACCAGAGGGAACTAGTGAATTGTTCGCCACTAAATACTTTGATGAGGATGCATACCTTTCACAAAGTGGTCAGCTTTATATGGAAGCGGCAGCAATGGCACTAGGGAAGGTATTTTCCTTTGGACCTACTTTCAGGGCGGAAAAATCCAAAACAAGACGGCATTTAATCGAGTTCTGGATGATTGAACCAGAAATGGCTTTCATCGAATTCAAAGAAAATCTGGAGGTTCAGGAACAATTCGTATCTTCCATCATCCAATCTGTTTTGAAAAACTGTCAGCTTGAGTTGAATACGCTGGGCCGTGACACAGCGAAGCTTGAACAAATTAAAGCTCCATTCCCTCGTATTACATATGATGAAGCCATAAAGTTCCTTCATGAACAAGGATTTGATGATATCCAATGGGGTGATGATTTTGGAGCACCGCACGAAACTGCGATAGCAGAAAGTTATGATAAGCCAGTCTTCATAACTCATTATCCAACCAAAATCAAACCTTTTTATATGCAGCCTGCTCCTGACAGGGAAGAAGTCGTTCTTTGTGCCGATTTGATTGCTCCGGAAGGGTACGGAGAAATAATTGGCGGCTCGGAGCGGATTCATGATCAGGAATTGCTTGAACAGAGAATCAATGAGCATGGCTTGAGCGAAGATGCTTACAAATGGTATATGGAATTAAGAAAATACGGATCTGTACCGCATTCAGGCTTCGGTTTGGGGTTAGAACGTACCGTTGCTTGGATCAGTGGTGTTGAACATGTCCGTGAAACCATTCCGTTCCCACGTCTATTAAATCGTTTATATCCTTGATCTCGTAATGAAGCGGTTATCTTGCCAAATTGGGCAGATAACCGTTTTTTGTTAAAATTATAAGCTTATTAGGGGAGCCATATTCATGTTATACTTAATCAGAGGTGTCCAATAACATGAATAAAGAACATTTATATGCGTGGTTTAAGGAAGGAACGATAACGATTCCATCCTTTTTGTTGACTAACTATAAGACAATGGGACTGAATGAACAAGAAATGGTCCTATTATTACAATTGCAAAGCTTTATCGATAAAGGTAACCATTTCCCTGCACCATCCCAACTATCTGACCGAATGACATTACAGGAAACGGAATGTCTATTCTTAATCCAGCGTTTGGTTCAAAGGGGATTTGTTGAAATGGTGGTTGAAGGAAGTCAAGAAATCGGACAGGAAAAATATTCGTTGGCTCCACTTTATGAAAAAATGATGGACTGCTTCTTAAAAACTTTGAAACAGTCAGAGTCAGCTGAGGTCCAAAAAGCGGGAGAGAGCCTTTATACGATTTTTGAACAGGAGTTCGGCCGCCCTTTATCTCCATTTGAATGTGAAACATTGGCAATGTGGATGGAGGACGACCATCAACCTGAAATCATTAAGACAGCTCTTAGGGAGTCAGTCATTTCCGGTAAATTGAATTTCCGATACATTGATCGAATTTTGTTCGAGTGGAAAAAGAATGGAATTAAAACCTTGGAACAGGCAAGGGAGCAAGGAAAAAAATTTAGAGTGCATCAAAAAAGAGACCGAAAAACGGAAACTACACAACCATTGAAAGATGTGCCCTTTTATAACTGGCTCGAGCAGTAATGTAAATTGAAGGAGAACCAATATGTTGAATAAAGCTCAAGTTCGATATTGTCTGGATACAATGGGGGAAATGTTTCGAGATGCCCATTGTGAGCTGAATCACTCCAATCCATTTGAATTGGTGATTGCTGTTGCTCTGTCAGCTCAATGTACGGATGTATTAGTGAATAAAGTTACGAAGGATTTATTTCAAAAATATAAAAGGCCTGAGGATTACATAAGCGTTCCGGTAGAAGAGTTGGAAAATGACATTCGCTCAATCGGTTTGTTTCGTAACAAGGCTAAGAACATTCAAAAGTTGTCGCGAATGCTGATCGAAGAATACGGTAAGGAAGTTCCCAGGGATCGTGATGAGCTTGTTAAATTGCCTGGCGTGGGCAGAAAGACGGCGAATGTAGTCGTTTCAGTTGCGTATGATGTGCCAGCGATAGCTGTAGATACCCATGTAGAGAGGGTTTCCAAGCGCCTGGGATTATGCCGCTGGAAGGATAGTGTCCTCGATGTTGAGAAAACGTTGATGGCTAAGATACCGAAGGATGAATGGTCCGTTACGCATCACCGTCTGATATTCTTTGGACGCTATCATTGCAAGGCCCAGTCACCAAGGTGTGAAACCTGCCCACTCCTAGAAGTTTGCCGTGAAGGAAAAAAAAGAATGAAAAGGAAAGAAGCCAATTGACGCAGTCCATATCATTAAAAGTCCCGGCCGAATTGGACCATCCGTTCTTTTTCCCTGAAAAGGAAACCATTTTGGAAAAAGAATGCTATACAGGATGGAATGGATCAATCCCATTCGAGGCTTTCCCGTATGAGATACTTTATTATAATAATGTAGTGTCGTATGCTCCTTGGGCCAAGGGGGCAATGCATATAAAGGAACTACTGGAAAAATGGGAGGGAATAGACACTGAATGCAGCATACTATTTTCAGAGCGAAAAGCGGGAAGGACCTTGGGACTCATGAAGCAGGGTATCGGTTTATTTTTAAATGCAGTCTTCTGGATGCATGGAAAGCCAGTGGTATTGAGTGACTGCCGAGTGCAAATAGAATCCTTTCATAATATTCCGGTGAACGCGGCTGAAAGAGTTTCTTTCATCCTTGCAAGACCCGCTTCTTTCCATTCTTATAGACAACTTAGTGAGTTGTTCCGAGAATTTGAGAAACTATATGTGAAGCTCATGATCATTAATAAGAATAAAAGAAACGTCTAAGCTTTTAGCTTAGACGCAAACTGTAGACAAACTCGATAAAAAATTGAGTTTGTCTACAGTTTTTTTGAGGGTTTGTAATTTAAACATTGATTGGAACGTAGGGAACCCGCTTTCCGCGGGAGGTCCGCCCTCGGCGCCCTTTGCACCTGCGGGGTCTCCATTGGACACGCTTTTCCCGCAGGTGTCACGCACACCTGTTCCAATCAACTTTTTTTTAATATTTAGACAGAACCCCGTTTGCCAACAGTCTTTTTTGTTTTAAAAGAAGAACTTGAGGTGAAAGTATTCCAAGGTAGGACGCCTAAGTATAGATCCAGTTATTTGTACAAACTGACATTCATTAAACATACCTTGGTATTCGCGTTGGCCAACTGGGCTTGCCGAGGGCCAGAAAAGGTCTTTCTCTATAACTGCTTCAAATCCAATAAAAAATGAAAAAGGTTTCGGAATGTACTCATTCCGAAACCTTTTTGTCTACAAGCTGCTCTAGCATTTAGCTTAGACGTTTAATAGTCAATCTTTGTTTTCTTTATCCTTGTCTTTCTCTTTTTCTGGTTCAGGAGCCGGGTTAGGGTCAGGGGTTTCGCCTGGTTTTTCTTCTTCTACAGTCCCAGGGTCGGTGATAATATCCCCACCTCCAACGTTTTCATCATCCTTATTGCCTGTTCCATCATCAGTATTGTTTCCATTTCCATTATTATCAGTGTTTCCATTATCAATTCCATTTCCGTTGTTGCCGTTGTTGCCGTTGTTATTTTTATCTTCGTCTTGCTTATCTTCTTCGCCCTCAGCAGGAGTTTCTTGTTCTGGATTTTCACCCTCTGCCGGATCTTTGATCTCCTCGTCAGTACCCTTAGGATCTTCCGCTTCTGCAGGGATTTCGACCGATGTACTGGCAGGATCACTTTGTTGGTTATCCACTATGGCTACCACTGAGAAAGTATATTTACTTCCAGGGGTTGGATTAGGGATCGTTAAACTAGTATCCTTCGATTTTTTTAACACGCTCTGTGCTCCGCCATCAACGGACATCATAACCTCGAATTTGGCATTACCTTTAGGATATGACCATGATAGATTGATTTCATTACTTTCCTTATCGTAAGAAGCGTTAATGCCAGGTGAATCGACTTTCTCATATTCTGTCGTCACTTGTGTTGGCTCGTGACCTTTAACATAATATTCATAAGTGATTTTATCGCTTGGTGTATATTGATTGGCTTTAACAGCTGGATTGGAACCTTTTATGATTCCAACCTTCACAACACTGTCAGGTTGATTAAAGTCTTTCGTTTCTTTTGACTGAGCCATATGTTCCATCAAGTTCTTGAAAATTGATTTAGGGATCCTTTGAGATGAATCGCCAAGATATTCCATTTTATTGCCTGGTGCATTATCATATCCAGCCCATACTGCGACTGTATAATTGGTTGTATAACCCGCCATCCAGCTATCTTTTACACCGGATGTTGGGATGTTGTTCCGTGCACGCTGGTCAGGCGTGAAATTGGTTGAACCCGTTTTACCGGCTACTGGAAGATTAGGTATATTGGCTAGCCTTCCTGTTCCATAAGGTTCTTTAATGACGCTCTTCAACATGTCCGTCACGATGAAAGCCGTGGAATCTTTCATGACCGGTTTCGATTCCGTCTTGTTTTTGATGGTGGTTTTGTCACGTAAAACAATCTTTGTCACACTATGCGGTTTATTATAAATACCGTTGTTTCCGAATGAACTGTATGCACCGGCAAGTTCAAGCGTAGAAACGTCTTGACCGCCTCCAATTGCAGCAGATTCACTTATTTCATTCTTGAAAGGCATGCCAAGGTCAACGGCAAAATCACGCGCCCGGTCCAAGCCGACTGCTTGAAGCGTCTTTAAGGCAGGGATATTTAATGACCGTGCTAGTGCTTCGCGAGCTGTTACAGTACCATAATGTCTCCCGGAAGCATTTTTAAGCGGTGTTCCATCACTGTAGGTATATTCCTCATCTTTGATTGGATGGTAGGTGGACCAATTTAAATATTCTACGGCAGGACCATAATCCAGAATTGGCTTAATGGTCGAACCAGGTGAACGCTTGGCGTCCGTTGCATAATTCCAGCCGCGTTTAACCGTCGTGTTCCTGCCGCCGCCAACTGCTTTAATTTCACCAGTTTCAGTATCTAGTAAGGTGACTCCAGCTTGGAGATCTTTACTTGGATAATTGACGATCTCATTACTGTTCAACATTTTATAGACATATTCTTGGGCATCTTTATCAATGGTCGTATGGATTTCCAAACCATCGGTAAAGACGTTATAGTCACCCATTTGTCCGACTTCCTCAATGACCAAATCGATGAATGCATCATAAGCAGTCGTGTCTTTTTTGCTTTTATCGATTTCTTGAAGTCCTTCTGTTATATCGATGCTTTGTGCATTTTTCATTTCCTGTTCAGTGATATATCCATGTTTATTCATTAAGTGAAGGACAATATCACGGCGTTCTTTCGCGCGTTCTGGGTGTAAATAAGGGTTATAACGGCTTGGGCTTTGCGGTAAACCTACAAGCATGGCCACTTCATTCAATTTCAATTCGCTTAGTTCTTTTCCATAATAAGTATGGGAAGCAGTTAATATCCCGTTTGCACGGTTTGCAAAGAAAATCTTATTCACATACATTTCGAAAATTTCTTGTTTTGTATATTTTCTTTCAAGCTGTATGGCTAGCCACATTTCCTGGACTTTCCTTTTAATGGTCTTATCAGGTGTTAAATAAGAACGCTTGATAACCTGCTGCGTCAATGTACTTGCACCCTCTGAGCCGAATCCGTGTTTGAAGTTGGCTATGACGGCACTGCCCAGACGCAAGAAATCCACCCCGTGGTGTTTATAAAAGCGTGAATCTTCCGTAGCCAGGAAAGCATCTTCGACAAGTTTGGGAATGTCTTCATAATTTACATAATCCCGGTTTTCTGTTCCGACTTCGGCTAGCAATTTACCATTTTCATCGAGAATTTTGGATGTGACTGGATCTTTTAAAAGCTTTTCATCAAGTTTTGGAGTATCGCTTATAAAGTAAGCCATTGCAGCTCCTCCGCCAACCAAGCCTATAATTCCGATTGTAACAAGTATAAGGAAAATGCGCTTAAGCATATTGGTTGGCTTCTTAGGACCTTTGTTCGGTTCCTTTTTTTGTGTCTGCCCCTGCTTTCGGCGTTCTTCTCTAGTATTATATTTTTCAGCCATTACAGCTAACCTGCCTTTCTAAAAAAACTAAAAATTTTCTGAGATGAGCGAATCTACTACTTTAATATAGTCAATTCTCGGTTGAAAGCCAAGAGTAATCTTTCGTGAACTGCTTTCAACTTCTTGAAGAGTTATAGATTTGCGTCCGCCGTCTTTCATTCTCTTCCAATAAAGACTAAGTTGTTCAGAACCCATTAGATATATATCATCCATTGCGGAAAACCTGATGATGACAAATGCAATTCCGCCATGCTGAACGATGTGTTTCATATGTTCAATTTGATGGTCATGAAAATTTTTCAGAGGGAACGAACTGCTGTTTTTCGTTTCCTTTGCCTCAAAATCAATGTACTTTCCTTTATAAACACCATTGTAATCGGTGGTCGATGCTTGTTTGAAGTAGGCTTCTTTAATGACTGCAGCACTTCTCTTCGGGTAATGGACATCAACAATTTGAATGGGCGTCGGTTTTTTATGAATGACGGCAATGCCGTGTGCTAAATAAAACTGATTGGTTTCGTTCAAATCGTCTTCCAATGTTTTTCCCCGGTTGCTATAACTGATTTTTTTTAGTGGGCTTTTCTTTTCTTCCAAAGCCTGCGGTACAAATCTTCGTCCATTGGGATAATGAAATGCCACTTTTACCCCTCCTTTTTTTCACTTATCTATATTAGCAAAAAAAGAATCCAATATGTGAATAAAAAGAATTGTTTCTTTGAACGATAGGATTTATGTACAACTAAATGTCACAATTAATCGCTTTGGAAAGGATGGACACATAGATGCAAGTGTTGAATACGGAAAAGCAAATGCTCCATTCCATAAAAGTCCAAACCGCGAAAGGGAATAGGGATAATATATCAAGAACAAAGGCATATGAACAATTTTTCAGAAACCACCCAGAAATACAATGGTCTTTTTTAGCCGGGATGGTTTCTAGAAATGCAGGCTGGAATATGTGTGACCTTGAAGGAATATGGTATTCCCATTTGCTTAGCCTTAAATACAGGCATCACCTATTCCTAACTTATGAAGAAGCCAATTGGAGAATATTCCAGGATGCGTATCCTCAATTGCTTCTCTATCATTATTCGACGAAGTATGGGCGTCCAATGTTTCATTTATGTCATTATTTTTTTATTACTGAATTCATGACGAACGAATGGTATTCCTTTTGGAAACATGGAAATCGTGAAAAGTTAGTCACTGCGCTTATAATAAATGAACAAAACGTCATTGAAAAGCCTGTTATTAAAAAGCAAACTTTCGTTTTTCATTCTATATTATTTTTCCTGCAGGACTGGATGCATTTTAGCACTGTATTATTTCCTACCTGCAATGGTAAGCTGTATGGTTCGTCCGTTTCGAATTTTAGAAATATCGATAAAAGGATTGAATTGGGGAAAAGGTTGGCCGGCCTTTTATTTTCTGAAGATTTATTTCCGTTATTTTATGAATTTTCCTGCAGGACTGAACCAACCGGTGCTAGATTTGATTACGAACAATATCGAAAAAAGCCTAGGTACCATGAAACCCCGATGCTGAGGGGAGTTTATCCATTGATTCATCATCAAGCAGGGGGGACAGAGCAATGGGATGTGAATAAAAGGATTAAAAAAGATTGGTTTATTGAACCCCAATGGGAGGAAGACCCGGAATTGACCGATTGGTATGACCATAAACAAAAGCAGCTGCACACCGCTGCAATGATCAAAAAGTGGTTTTTTTAAAAGGAAACAGGGAAGGCGTCGATTATGCCTTCCCTGTTAATTGTACAAGTATTGATGCCTTACGTTGAGGGGCGGTTTTCCCCACTAAGTTTCGGGTTTCCCGTTCCTGCCTTTTTAGTAGGCGGCTTTTGTCGTTTTTCGTTTTCTTGCTGTCTGCTTTCATTCGACTGCATAAAATCACCTCCTGTCTGTATTTTTGTTTAAAACTCCATTCTTCATTCTGCCATTGTTGTCGAAGGGCATAATAAATTAAGTGAATAGCACTTTCTTTGCCGATTCGCTTCTAGTTTTGTCAACCTTGAAGGGCTTTCTACTAAAAAAAAGAATAGTACACGTATAGAATGGAGGGATCAGCATGGTCAATAAAAGTGTCTCAACAGAGGAAATATTAAGGATGATAGCTGAGATCAGTACCAGCCTGGATCGTTTGGAAATTTCATATGGGGAAACTGTAAATACAGTGAGGTGCAAACTTTGGGCAGAGCAATATACATTGGTTAACAATGTCCAGGAAGCCATTGAGAAAGCCGAGGATTATTGGGTGAATGCTGAAGGTGTAAACTATTCCTTTTCCATTGTTCTGGAAAAACCAATTATAAAGCACAAGGTTTTCACCGAATTGCACGTATAAGCCGATAGAATTTCCTTTTATAAAGAACTGGATTATACTAAGAGGAAACAAATGTGCGGAGGAATATATTGTGCAAAAAGAGAAACTGCAGCTATTAACCGAACAATTAATAAAATATACGGTCCAAGCGGATGATATCTATGAGGATGTACGCAAAGAAGAAAAGGAAAAGGATTTCTTTTCGGAAGTCAAGCCGTTTGCTGATCAGGTCAGGGCCTCATGCATCGATTGGGAAAACGGAATGAAGGAGTGGATGAAAGAAACCGAGTTTAAGCATCTTTTCCCCGAGCAAATCGAACAAACCGCTCATAACCTTTCTGATGTGGCCGTTCAGGCATTCTTTCCTAAAACCAGTTACAAGCGATTTAAAAGTCATGTCCAATCAGTCGAATTTATCCTTCATAATGTAAAAGCGGAGATCGATCGGATTTTATCATAAAAACACCTACACTTTATTTCCTCTTTTTTCATATATTATCAGAACCATGTAATGAAAAAAGAGGAGGGCTCATTGAACATGATGAGATCCGGTTTTAACCAAGTCTCCCCAAATCAAAGACAGTATCCTCAATCAATGCCGGAATATTGGGGAGGGTACCAGCAGCCAATACAGTATCCTCTGCAAAATAATCATAATCTTGAACGGCCATTAATGTATCCATATCATACCCAGGATACAGGGGGCTATATGACGCCATATCATGATCCTTATCAGCAGGCGGCCTATCATCCATTCCAACAAATTCAGCAGCAGGCGATGCCTGTTGGAGCTTATCCGAGTAACAGTGTAATGCAGCCAATGCCGCAAATGCCGCAAATGCAGCCAATGCCACAAATGCAGCCAATGCAAATGCCACAAATGCCACAAATGCAGCCGATTCAGTCCAATCAGCAGCTGCAGCCGCAGGCTTTTAGTCCGTTCGATAATCCGTTGCAGCCAGCTAAACGACCCCCGCAAGGTCAGCAGCAGGCTCATAATCCCTATCCAAAGCAACAGTTCATGCAAAAACCCCAGCCATCTGGTATCAAATCGGTCATGAATCAATTCAAAACACAAGATGGTTCCATGGATATAACGAAAATGATGAATACAGCTGGACAAATGATGAATACAGTTTCTCAAGTATCGTCAATGGTCAAAGGAGTAGGGGGCTTCTTCAAAGCTTAGATGGTGAATAAAGGAAAAGCAGACTTACAAGTGACCCAGCCACTTATTTAAGTCTGCTTTTAAATTTGCCTAATTGATTTCAATCCGATTCCCTCTAATTTTGGGCAGGTGAAGCGTGAGGATGCCATCGCGATGTCGTGCGGTGACTTTTGCTTCATCAATCGGTTTTGGAAAGGAAATAGTTCTTGAAAATGTACCGGCTGAAACTTCTTTTTGAAACATTCCTTGCGTTTTATGCTGCCTATCAACATGTTTTGCAGAAATGGTCACGGCATGGGGCAGCACATCAATGGATATTTGGCTGCGTGCAATACCGGGCAAGGTAGCGGTAAGGGTATACTCTGAATTTGTCTCATGGACATCAACCGGAAAGCTGCGTTCTTTAGTAGAACCGAAGAAATCGTCAAGAGATTGCAGCATGCCTTTAGGAGGCCTTTCGGAAAACAATCGATCCATTTTGTTAATAAAATGGGTAAAGGGTTCATTTCGATTTCGATTATTATTTTTTTCAGAAGAGGTCATCACGGTTCTCCTTCCTAAAAAATTCCTTTGCCTATAGGCTATGTTAGGACTGAAGAATTGTGAATGAACCAATGGGTTTTAGATACGGATATAGAGGGAATAACGTTACTGATTGATTAGTAAAGGAAATGAGGGATTGATATGACAGAAAATAGCAAGCTTTCCTACATAGATACCGGGAAAGGAAATAAAACATTGTTGTTCATCCATGGGTTTTGTGGAAGTCATGAATATTGGAAGAACATCATTGCTGAATTAAAAGATGAATACCGAGTTGTTGCCATTGATTTACGAGGGCATGGTGCAAGTGAAGAAATAGGGGCATCTTTCTCGATTGATGATATGGCTGCTGATATTGCTTCATTTATGGAAGAACAGGGAATCGGAAAGGCTTATATGTTTGGTCATTCTCTTGGAGGATATATCACCTTGGCATTCGCAGAAAGGTTTCCTGGGAAATTGTCTGGTTTTTCACTGATTCATTCTACCGCTTTGCCTGACGATGAAGCTGGTAAGGAGGGGCGTTTAAAATCTGTCGGGAAAATAGAAATGGATGGAATCATTCCTTTCATTGATGGACTTGTACCAAAGCTTTTCGCTAATTCCGATGATCCGAATATTGAACATACAAAGGAAATCGGTTATAAAACAAGTGAAAGCGGTGCGATTGGGTCTTTGCATGCCATGAGGAACAGAACAGACAGAAATCATGTACTCAAAGAGACGAAGCTCCCAGTCCTTTTGGTTGCAGGTGAAAAGGATAAAGTAATTCCCGCTGAAAAAACCTTTTCAGTTAAAGGGAGCCATATTAATGAAGTTATACTTGAGGGAAGCGGTCATATGGGAATGTTGGAAGCTCCGAGCAGACTAGCCGAAGAAATCATTCGATATGTCGAGAAGAATTAACTGAAAAAGAATGATCAGGAAGCGGGAGTAGCCGTTTCCTGATTTTTTTTTGAATAGGAAATAGTTTCCCTTTTGCATAGAACGTTCATTCGGTAGAATAGGAGTATGAGGTGGTTATATGAAACTGCGAAAAAATTTACAAGAAGTCATCACGGAATTAAAAACCAATGAGGATTATAAAGATAATATTGTACACTGGCAAGTAATTGAAGCGAAAGAGGCAAAACATGTTCCTTTTCCCGATCGAATGAATGATAAGATCAAGCATGCTCTTGAAAAACGGGGGATAAATGGGTTGTATACCCATCAGGCGACCGCATTTGATACGGCTGTCAGTGGCGAAAGTCTTGTAGCGGTCACCCCAACGGCTTCTGGTAAAACATTATGCTATAATTTGCCGGTCCTTCAAAAAATTCTTGAAGATGAAAAAACTAGAGCGCTATATATATTTCCGACAAAAGCGCTGAGTTATGATCAAAAAAGCGAATTGAACGAAATGATACATGAAATGGATGCCGAGATAAATAGTTATACGTACGATGGGGACACACCTTCAAATATCAGGCAAAAAATCCGTCAGGCAGGGCATATCGTCATCACCAATCCCGATATGCTCCATTCCGGAATCTTGCCGCATCACACGAAATGGGTCTCATTGTTTGAAAACTTGAAGTATGTGATCATCGATGAACTCCATATTTACCGCGGCGTTTTCGGAAGTCATACGGCTAACGTCATAAGAAGGTTAAAAAGGATCTGCAAGTTTTATGGCAGTGATCCTGTATTCGTCTGTACTTCTGCAACGATCAATAATCCAAAAGAGTTGGCAGAAGAGCTTACGGAAAAACAAATGGTGCTTATCGATAATAACGGGGCCCCTAGTGGGAAAAAACATTTTGTTTTCTATAATCCCCCAATAGTCAATAAACCGCTAAACATTCGAAGAAGTGCGGTTTTGGAAGTCAGGAAGCTCGCAAATGAATTTTTGAAAAATAAAATTCAAACAATCGTTTTTGCGCGAAGCAGGGTTCGTGTGGAAATTCTATTGACCTATTTACAGGGACTCGTGTCAAAGCAATTGGGGCCCAAATCAATCAGGGGCTATCGTGGCGGGTATCTGCCAACACAGCGTAGAGAAATTGAACAGGGCCTCAGGGATGGTTCCATTTATGGGGTGGTATCCACGAATGCTCTTGAGTTAGGTGTCGATATCGGGCAGCTCCAGGTTTGCATAATGACTGGTTACCCTGGATCGATATCGAGTGCCTGGCAACAGGCGGGACGAGCAGGAAGAAGGCATGGTGAAGCGCTGATCATCATGGTCGGCAGTTCAAGTGCCCTTGATCAATATATCGTCCAGCATCCCGATTATTTCTTTACCAGAAATCCAGAAACTGCAAGAATCAATCCCGATAATCTTTTGATCCTGGTTGATCATGTCAAATGTGCAGCATATGAGCTGCCATTTAAAAAAGGTGATGCCTTTGGAAAAACAGAGATTCTGGACGTACTGGAATTCCTTACCGAAGAAAGGGTCTTACACCAAAATGGGGACAAATGGCATTGGATGAACGATGCTTTTCCAGCAAGCAATATAAGCCTGCGTTCTGCTGCACAGGAAAATGTCGTAATCATCGACCAAACGAATGCACCGGTTAACCGGGTCATAGGAGAAATGGATACGTTCAGTGCAATGACCCTTCTCCACGATGAAGCCATTTATTTGCACCAGGGAATGCAATTTCAGGTGGAAGAACTTGATTGGGATGAAAAGAAAGCTTATGTACGTGAAGTCAATGTGGACTATTATACGGATGCTAACCTTGCTGTGCATTTGTCTGTATTGGAAGTGGATAAACAGCGAACTTTCGCTTCCACCACAGCTGCCTTTGGTGACGTCGCCATCCGGGCGATGCCTACGATCTTCAAAAAAATCAAATTTGAAACTCATGAAAATATTGGTTCAGGGCCAATCAGCCTGCCTGAGATGGAACTGCACACGAGTTCGGCCATGCTTTCCATGGAGCCTGATATATTCGAGTGGGACGAAAATCGAATAGAGCAAGGAATGATAGGTGCATCCCATGCTCTTAATTACATGATTCCGTTATATGTTATGTGTGATCCGCATGATATCCATGTTTATCCACAGGTTAAGGCAGCACATAATGAAAAACCAACCATTTTTATCTATGATAGTTATCCGGGGGGCATAGGGCTAAGTGATAAAGTATATGAAAACTCTGAAGTCATCCTACTGGAAACCATATCCATGATCGGAAATTGTTCTTGTGAAAGCGGCTGCCCTTCCTGTATCGGAACGGAATCCGCTGCGAAAACAGCCAAAAATGATGCAAAACAGTTATTAGGTCAATTTTGTAAGGAAAAACAATCATAGATACGGGGATAAGTGAAAAGAGGTGTATTTTTTGTCTTTGAAAAATAAATTGAACCGTTTGAAAACGCATATGAACATAGAACCAGTGAAACATCCTTCTCCTGAACAAGAAAATAGCCAAGCAGTGAAGGAAGAAATTCCTTATCTTGAAAAGTGGCTGAAGAACGATACCGTTTCCTTTCATTTCGATGATGATTATTGTTTCATTAGGGAGGTCCGCTACCCTATAAATCACAAACATGGGTTATATGCATTTTCTGAGCTGAAAAAGATCGTAAAAGAGTGGAATCAAACTCCATTGGAGCATCCCTTATCCGCTAGGGGAGTTAAAAGTGAAGACCTGTTTTTCTTCGATACGGAAACAACAGGACTTGGAGGCGGAGCGGGAAACACCATTTTTTTACTTGGATATGCCTATTTAGAAGGTGATGAAGTTGTGGTGAAACAACATATCCTGCCGCAGCCCGGAAGTGAAATACCGCTTTACCAAAGCTTTCTGGAAAACATCAATTACGAAACGCTTGTCACATATAATGGTAAATCTTTTGATTGGCCCCAGCTGAAAACCCGACATACCTTGATTAAAGAACATGTTCCAAAACTACCGGAATTCGGACATTTCGATTTGTATCATGCTTCAAGACGCCTTTGGAGAAACAAATTGGAACGAGTTAAATTATCAGCAGTCGAAACGGATATTCTAGGTGTACATAGAGAAGATGATATTCCTGGATATTTGGCACCGATGATTTATTTTGATTTTGTCGAGAGGAAAAATCCGGAAATTTTATTTGGGATCATGAAGCATAATGAATTGGATATTTTATCACTGATCACATTGTATATTCATTTGTCCCGGAAAATCCTCCAAATTGATGGATATACGGAAGATTCCATGGAAATTGCACGCTGGCTCGCTTATCTAGGAAAAAAAGAGGAATCGGTCGAGACTTATGAAAAAATAGTGGAAGCGGGAAATGAGGAAGATCGGATAATAGCTGGCCATGCCATAGCCTTTCAGAAAAAGAAGCAAAAACAATTCAACGAAGCGTTGGAAATTTGGAAGGAGGTCGCCTTAAAAGGGAATGTTCAAATAAGGATACAGGCACAGATTGAATGTGCAAAATTATATGAACATCAATTTAAGGAAGTCGGCAATGCTCTAAAATGTGCATTAAACGCGCATCAAGAGATGTTGAGGGAAGGTACCATTGTGGTGAAACAAAAGTCGGAATTGGAAAAGAGGATTAAACGTCTCGAAATGAAAGAGGATTCCAAGGGTATGTCTGTATAAGATAAGCGAATCAGAATTGTTTTTAAGTGCGAAATGCCGAAAATAAAAAATATGGATACAAATATTGTAGCCTTCAACTATAATGTGTAAAATGGAAAGAGTTGAGGGTGAATTTCCGAAGCATTCATTTCATACCTTTACATCAAATAAATTTAAGTTGAAAGCGGAGCGGAGAAATGTATAAAACGACTTTATTTCTATTTTTTGTTGTCCTTTGTTTAACGATTGTTATTTTTACATCATTAAAAGACAGTCTCTATTCCTTTTTATAGAAAATTACCCACAGTGCATTTGAAGGGTAGCCATATATTATAATAGTGTACTTATTGACGGCCATACATAGTTTTATACTTATTCTGTATAAATAGGTCATTTCATCAGTACACGTCTCCCCTTTTTTTCATAGTCTGTAATGGTAAGACTAAACTTATCATAATGAAAGGGGACGAATTATATATGTATTTTCGTAATTGTGGAGGAAATAAATCCAATGTAATGGGAGCATACGGGAACGCTCCTGGAGTAATGGGCGCATCAACCGGGAAACATAAACACTCTAACGTAATGGGAGCCTTTACTGGTCCAACGGCTGTATCTCCAGCGCAATATGGTCCATCGGCTGTATCTCCAGCGCAATATGGTCCATCGGCTGTATCTCCAGCGCAACTTGGCCCAACGCAAGCACTTCCTACTCAACTTGCTCCAGCGCAAGTCTCTCCAACACAGCAATTTGTTAATACGAATGTATCGAACACAGTGATTCCTGTCGTTCATCCATCACACACTACAACTGTCAATAAACATTTGAACACGTATAAGCATTACTTCCCACATACTCAATCCGTGGTGAACCAATGCTTTACGCAAAACTTGATTTGCGGAAGGCCACCGATTAACCCATGCTGTCCGCCCCCCCCATGCTGTCCGCCTATGCCTTTCGGATACTAAAAAAAGTAAGGGCTTAATTAGCCCTTATTTTCTTACATAAACATGTTAAAAGGGAGATTAACCAAGCAATGAAGGTTTTGTATATGACTGGCTATAAGGCTTTTGAATTCGGGATATTCAAAAATGACCATGAAGCCGTAAAATATATTAAGAAAGCGATGAAGCAACGTCTTCTTCCATTGGTGGAAGATGGGCTGGAATGGGTGATCATATCAGGTCAGTTGGGTACGGAGCTATGGGGTGCCGAAGTGGTGTTCGATATACAGGAAGAATACAGTCAGCTTAAATTAGGGGTGCTAACTCCTTTCCTGAAACAGGAAGAGTCATGGAACGAGACGAATCAAGACTATTACCGTTCCATATTGGCCCGTGCCGATTTTGTTGAGTCCATTTTCAACAAACAATATGAAGGGCCGCAACAGCTGAAAATCAAAAATAGGTATATGGTTCATAAAAGTGACGCCATGCTCATCATTTTCGAAGCCGAAAAAGAAGGGTCAGCACGATATCCATATTTCGAAGCGATGAAAAAGGCTGAAACACAGCCATACCCTATCTATCAGATAAACTTTGATGATCTGCAACTGGCTGCGGAAGAAGGCAGCTGGTCCGAAGAATGACGGAGTGAAAATAATTATGGATTAAAAGTTGTTTCTAAAGCATATTCATATTATGATGAAATTTAGATACAGATTCATGGGGGTACATATCGTTCACTGAAACATCATTATGCAGATAAAAAGGTGTTTCGTTGACAAACCCAAGCAGATTTGAAAAAATAATAAAAAGTCGATTGTATTGGCGAAAGTATTGAGGTGAAGTCTTATGCTATCCGATAAGATAAAATTAACGGCTAAAGATATTCTTGAAAAAGATTTTAAAACAGCAATGCGCGGTTATAAACCAGAAGACGTGGATCAATTCCTGGATCTGATCATTAAAGATTATGAAGTGTTCCATCAGGAAATTGAAGATCTTAAACAAGAAAATCTTAAATTGAAAAAACAAGCCGAAGAGAGTACAAAACGTCCAAATCAACCTGCTCCCAGTGCTACTCCGGGAACCACTAACTTTGACATCCTTAAACGGTTATCCAACTTGGAAAAGCACGTTTTTGGAAACAAGCTTTTTGATTGAGGTTTTGCATGTTAAAAGTGAAATTGATTTAGGTATTGTGTTTTAATGAATAATGGAGTATAATCAATTATGTTATGTTAACGTTTGGGTAATTGCTGCTGCATTTTTGCAGTAGAGGAAAGTCCATGCTCGCACGGACTGCGATGTCCGTAGTGTTCGTGCCTGGCGAAAAAATAAGCTTGGGCAGCAATCTTGGATTGCTGACGGCTGGGAAAATGCCTAAGTCCTTTTGGATATGGCATGAATACCTATAAAAGTGCCACAGTGACGGAGCCTTTACAGAAATGTAAAGGGTGGAACGAGGTAAACCCCACGAGCGAGAAACCCAAATTAATGGTAGGGGCGCTTTCTTCCTTGGAATTGAACGAGGAGAAGGACAGAAGCCATGCTTCTGTAGATAGATGATTACCGCCGAAGTACGAGACGCGAGTCGCTTGCAGTACTGAGGAACAAAACATGGCTTACAGAACGTTATCATATGACACCAAAAGCACAACTCTCCTTTTAAAAGGAGAGTTTTTGTTTTTGGGAATTGCCCATTTATAAAAAGCCGGGCATTCCAAATTATTTTTCGTTTTCTGAAACCATGCTGTGTTAAACTAAGGTCTTGGCAACTTTTTAATTCCATCGAAAGATTTCTAATTGAAAGTGTTCAGCAGAAGGACAATGGCTAATTGACATCTGACCGTAACGATTTAAAAAATAGCGTTGAAGTGTTAAGCATTTCCTGGATTATGGGTACCCTATTTATAAAAGGTTTTTTACCTTTACTGATTGCCCTTATTTGAAGGTATTAAGACATGTCTTAAGCATTTTGTTATGAGTATACATAATTGGTTGTGAATAAATGGCCCTTCGTTGCCTTGGAGGATTTCATTCATGAATATTTGCAGCCTACCTTATTGATACATAGATAATTGAGTTAAACTTTATTTTATCGCGTTGATCCCGGTTATTAAAAAAATGCTCTACTACATGACAATGACATTTAATCTAGGCAATCAATGACGGACTATAAGCAAAATATAAATTGACCAGTGGAACTTTTAAATAAGGTTTACATGTCTAAAATCGATACCTTATTCTTAGTTAGGGGAATTTAGGTAGATATGCAATAGAGTTGGATTAATGGAAAGAAGGTGCAGGATAAATGAAACAATTCGATATTATCGCAACATCAGCAATGGGATTGGAATCAATTGTCGCTAAGGAGGTTCGGGATCTTGGTTACGATTGTCAAGTCGAGAATGGTAAGATCACGTACAAAGGGGACCAATCTGCCATTGCCCGCTCTAATTTATGGCTGCGGAGTGCCGACAGGGTTAAAATTAAAGTTGCAGAATTTAAAGCATATTCATTTGATGAGTTGTTTGAAAAAACAAAGGCCTTGAATTGGGAAGATTACTTATCAGCCGATGTTGAGTTCCCTGTGAGTGGAAAATCGGTTAAGTCACAGCTTTACAGTGTTCCTGATTGTCAGGCTATCGTCAAAAAGGCGATTGTTGATAGATTGAAAAGCAAATATAAGCAAGTATCTTGGTTTGCAGAGACTGGTCCTTTGTTTAAAATTGAAGTGTCTATTTTAAAAGATGTAGTGACACTTACCATGGACACTTCAGGTGCTGGTTTGCATAAGCGGGGATATCGCACAGGGCAGGGGGAGGCGCCCCTTAAAGAAACATTGGCGGCTGCGTTAATCATGCTGACCAATTGGAAACCGGATAAACCTTTCATTGATCCATTTTGTGGATCTGGAACGATTCCTATCGAGGCTGCCTTAATTGGGCAGAACATAGCACCTGGGTTTAACAGGGAATTCGTTTCTGAGACCTGGTCATGGATGGACAGCAAGGTTTGGGATGAAGCGCGGGTTGAGGCTGAAGATTTAGCCGATTATGATCAGTACTTGGACATAACCGGCTGTGATATTGACCATCGAATGGTCGATATATCTAAAGCGAATAGTTTTGAAGCCGGCCTTGGTGATCTGATTGAATTTAAACAAATGCAGGTGAGGGATATCTCGACTAGGAAAGAGTATGGTGTCATTGTCGGGAACCCGCCTTACGGAGAACGTCTTGGTGAGCAAAAAGCGGTTGAGCAGATGTATAGAGAAATGGGTCAAGCTTTCAAGAAGCTTGACACCTGGTCAGTATACATGATTACCTCCAATCCTGACTTCGAACAGCATTACGGTAAGCCTGCAACGAAAAAAAGGAAACTGTTCAATGGTTTCATCCGTGCAGACCTTTATCAATATTGGGGAAAAAGGCCGCCGAGACAGCCTCAAGGTGAATGAGTAGGTAAAATATAACGGAGGATTTCAATAGTCAGGACGATTTATTCATAATAGGTTCCAGTCTTGCTTATCATTTCCTTTTCTGTTATTCTAATAATGAATTATTTTTGTTCAGATTTAAGGAATACCTTAATATTCTTTTGAGCAAGGATAGTAATATAATGTGTGGAGAACACACTAGGAGGCAACAAAAATGGAACAAGGTAAAGTAAAATGGTTTAACGCAGAAAAAGGTTTTGGATTCATCGAACGTGAAGGTGGAGACGATGTATTCGTACATTTCTCAGCTATCCAAGGCGAAGGTTTCAAAACACTTGAAGAAGGCCAAGACGTTACATTTGATGTAGAACAAGGTCAACGTGGACCACAAGCATCAAACGTAAACAAAGCTTAATTCAACCCTATATTATTTACAGACAGGCTCTCTTTTGGAGCCTGTCTTTTATTTTACAAGTCTGGAAACATGGCAGCATACATAGAAGAAAAACATACTTTTTACATTTCATTTCTTATGGTAGGGTAAATATCTTGACTATTAATGTGAAATAAAGGATAATATCCTTTTGCCTAGAAATATTATGATGCGGATCGATACACTGATGATAGATAAAAGGGGAGACCAAGATGCTTAAAACACTGCCTTTTTCGGTAACAAAGGAAGATTCTTTTTACGATAAGCTTTCAGAATGGATCGGTGATGTTTTTTACGATATTCTTCCCGAAAAAGGATTTGAGCTGCGTGATGAACAAATCTTCATGGCTTTTCAGTTAGAAAAAGCCTTTAAAGAAAAGAATGTAAGCTTTGCTGAAGCAGGGGTAGGGACCGGTAAGACCTTGGTCTATTTACTATATGCGATTTGTTATGCGAGATATACGAATAAACCGGCAATTATTTCGTGTGCAGACGAAACGTTGATTGAACAGCTTGTCAAAGAAGAAGGCGACATCCAAAAAATTAAGAATGCTTTAGGTATTGAAGTGGATGTTCGGCTTGCCAAATATCACGATCAATATGTATGTCTTAAGAAATTGGATTACGCAGTGAATCATGAAGATTCAGAGGGAATAGATCAACTCTATGATGAACTTCCCAAGTTTGTCCATGATAACTCATCGATGAACGCTTATTCAGCATATGGGGACCGTAAACAGTATCCATATTTAAATGATGAAGACTGGTCTAAAGTTGGCTGGGATCAGCTTCAAAACTGTTTTACTTGTGATAAGCGCCATCGTTGTGGACAGACCCTATCGCGGGACCACTACCGAAAATCAAGCGATTTGATCATTTGTTCACATGACTTCTTCATGGAACATGTTTGGACTAAGGAAAAACGTAAGCGTGAAGGACAGTTACCACTGTTGCCTGAACATAGCTGTGTTGTCTTTGATGAAGGTCATCTACTGGAATTTGCTGCTCAAAAGGCTTTAACTTATAAAGTTGGGGAACAAACCCTTGCTTCGGTTTTAGAATTGCTTACTGCCAATCAGGTTCGTGAAGAAACCTTATACATCATTGAGGACTTAATTGATATTAATGAAGAGTTTTTTGATTTGTTGGATGAAAAATCCATACATGTCACCGGATCTAATCGTTATGAAATCCCAATGTCCAAGGAAATAACAAGCTTTGCGCAAAAGCTGCATAAAAAGGTTGAAGAGTTAGAGGAGAACCTTGTTTTTGAGGCGGAAATGTATACGATCAATGATTATGATTTAAAAGTGACAGAAGAATATTTAGAACAGCTGGGCTACTCCATTTCTCTATTTGTGAAGGATGAACAGGCCGTTTCCTGGTTTGAAGAAAATGAAATGACCAAAACATTGGTCATTATGCCAAGGCTTGTACAGGATATTTTGTCTGAACAGGTATTCTCTAAAAAAATCCCTTACATTTTTTCATCGGCGACATTATCGGATAATAAATCTTTCCAATACATTGCAGATAGCTTAGGGATAGAGAAGTATGACAGCTTTTCTGTTGAATCACCATTTGATTACGATGAAGTCATGAAAATGAACATGCCTGCCTTCGAAAACGGAGACCAATTGGCTAAACTTCAATACACCATGAAGTCAATTGAGGAAAATGAGGGCCGAACGCTTGTGTTATTCCAATCAAAAGAAGAATTGCATTGGTTCAAGGAAAACTGCCCAACATCATCCTATCCTTTTTATTTTGAAGGGGAAGCGGAAATCAGCGAGCTTGTTAAGAAGTTTCAAGAGAATGAGCAATCTGTTCTTTTCTCCTATCATTTATGGGAAGGACTTGATGTTCCAGGGCCTTCATTACAAAATGTAGTGATACACTCACTTCCATTCCCGCCACGCGATCCAGTGTTCGAGGCCAAACGTAATTCGGTTACCGATGCATTCGAAGAAGTGGATCTCCCATACATGCTCCTTCGATTACGTCAGGGAATAGGGCGTTTGATCAGGACTAGCAATGATTCGGGAACCGTACAGATTTTGATGGAAAAGGATCTCTCGGAACAGGTGAAAGAGAAGATTGTATCCGTTCTTCCTGTAACGCTTTAAGTCAATTTAATCTAAGAGTCATGGGAGAGGTGCCCTTGGCTCTTATTTTTTTTTAACGGGTAGTTCTGATAAGAAAGATTTTTGTATAATATGGTAAAGTGTAGTTGGAAGGAGTTGTGAATATGGAAAAAGAAGGTATAGATTTGATAGAAAAAGAATTTAAAGAATATGTCAAGAAAATCTCGGCCTATAATGAAGCGCTCGCGTTAATTTTTTGGGACTTACGGACAGGTGCACCGAAAAAGGGAGTTGAGCAGCGTTCTGAAGTGATCGGGGTGCTTTCCTCTGAGGTTTTTAATATGACCACAAGTAAAAAGATGGAATCCTTCATTACGGAACTTTCGAAGGGGTCTCTTAGTGAAACGACGAATAAGATGGTACAAGAGTGTAAAAAAGAGTTTGAAAGGAATAAGAAGATTCCTGCAAACGAATATAAGGAATTCGTCATTTTACAATCCCGCTCTGAAAGTGCTTGGGAAGAGGCAAAGGAAAAAGCGGATTTTTCGTTATTCCAACCTTATCTGGAGCAAGTTGTTGCATATACCCGTAAATTCATAGAGTACTGGGGATACGAAGGACAGAAATATAATACCCTTTTAGACATGTATGAACCCGGCATGACTGTAGATCTACTTGACAGCGTATTCAGTGAGCTTCGGTCGAGTATAGTACCTCTGGTAAAACAGATTGCAAAAAGCGAAAATAGACCTGAAACAGCGTTCCTTTATAAAGAATTTCCAAAAGAAAAACAGCATCGCCTCAACCTGGAAGTTTTAAAACATCTAGGATACGATTTCAAGGCTGGCAGGCTGGATGAAACAGTTCACCCTTTTGCTACTGGAATAAATAGGGGCGATGTCCGGGTGACGACCCGTTACGATGAATGTGATTTTAGGGGGGCGATCTTTGGTACCATTCATGAATGTGGACATGCCATTTATGAGCAGAATATCGCCGAAGAGTTAACCGGGACACTGCTCGATAATGGGACATCAATGGGAATCCATGAATCCCAATCACTGTTTTTTGAAAACTTCATTGGACGGAACTATAGCTTCTGGAAAAATAAATTCTCCCTATTGAAAGAATATGCTCCTGAACAATTCAATGATGTGACGCTGGATGAATTCTACCGGGGGATTAACGAATCAAAACCATCGTTCATCCGTATTGAAGCAGATGAACTAACTTATCCCCTACATATAATGATTCGGTATGAACTGGAAAAGGCTCTCTTTAATGGAGAACTTGAAGTGAAGGATTTACCGGAAGTCTGGAATGAAAAATACAAGGATTATTTGGGAATTGTTCCTGAAAATGATGCAATGGGCGTGTTACAGGATGTACACTGGGCAGATGGCAGTTTTGGTTATTTCCCATCGTATGCATTGGGATATATGTATGCAGCCCAAATCAAGCAGTCGATGCTTAAAGATTTGCCTGATTTTGATGGGCTTTTGGAAGCGGGCGATATTGCTCCAATCAGGAAATGGCTTAATGAAAAGATACATAAATATGGAAAAACAAAAGAGCCCCTAGAGATTTTGAAAGAAACGACAGGGGAAGGCCTGAATGTTCAGTATTTAATAAAGTATCTTGAAAATAAATATAAAGAAGTTTATAAAATCAAATGAATTTAATTAGAGAAGGCCTTGGAATAATTATCAAGGCCTTCTTCTTTTTTCAATGGTTCACACAATTTAAATCCTTATGAACCGTGGGCATTTTTGTTAACATCAATAAAAGGTATCATTTAGGCGACTATAATATTTCTAATTCTTTGAAAAATACCCGTAATTTCAAGTGATGGCTTTTTGTTGATGGTGAATCCAGGTTAATTAGTCTTGGTGATTTCGCAATTTTCTAAAATTACGAATAATGTTTTATATTTTTAATTGAAAGTTCGGTTTTTGTTAAAAATGACTTTTCAAAATAAGACAGCGTTGTTATAATTTATATATTAATAAAATATAAAGTTTCACTCGTATAATAGCAGGAATATGGCCTGCAAGTTTCTACCGGATTACCGTAAATAATTCGACTATGGGTGAGTAATTGATCTTGTTGCATAATGGAAGGATTTTGCTGTTTCATTTTTCATTTATGCCCAAGAAATATTGCTTCACTCAAAAAGTGCTGCAATGTTTCTTGGGCTTTTTTATATCTGGGAAACATTTGCATGGTTTATAGGTCAATAAACATCCAAGATTGGGAGGAACCTTCATGCAAATTTTAAAGGAAAAAATCTTGTCCGAGGGTCAAGCTTTATCAGAAGATATTTTAAAAGTAGATTCATTCTTGAATCATCAAATGGATCCTATGCTGATGAAAGAAATAGGTAAAGAATTCGTTAAACGTTTCGAACAAAAGGAAATAACGAAAGTGCTTACCATTGAATCTTCAGGCATTGGACCTGGTTTGATGGCTGCCTTGGAATTGGAAGTTCCGCTAATTTTTGCCCGTAAACGTAAATCACTTACTTTGACAAATGATTTAGTGACGGCGTCCGTTCATTCCTTTACAAAAAAAGAAACAAATACAATTACAGTTTCCAATAAATATATAGAAGCTGGTGATAAGGTTCTGATCATCGATGACTTCCTTGCGGTCGGACAAGCGGCTCGGGGCTTGGTGGATATCTGTGAGCAGGTTGGAGCAGAAGTAGCCGGGATCGGAATTGTTATTGAAAAAGCATTCCAAAGTGGTGGTAAGGACCTTCGGGAACAAGGGTTTCAAGTGGAATCCCTGGCACGAATTGCGAAGTTGAAATTCGGTGAGATCACTTTCGTTGAGGAAATGGAAGGGGCAACTGTCAATGTCTAATCAATCACCATTAAAAGTTGCTTCCTTAGGATTACAACATGTTCTTGCAATGTATGCTGGTGCGATCGTCGTTCCATTGATTGTTGGGGGAGCGTTAAATTTAACTGCTGCGCAGTTAACCTATTTAGTTTCGATTGACATCTTAATGTGTGGAATAGCGACCTTATTGCAAGTCTGGAAAAATAAATTCTTCGGAATCGGCCTACCCGTCGTTCTAGGCTGTACATTCACGGCAGTCAGCCCAATGATTGCGGTAGGTACCCAATATGGAGTCACCACCATTTATGGGGCCATCTTAGTGTCGGGATTAATCGTCGTTTTAATTAGTAAGTTCTTCGGGAAACTGGCTAGGTTTTTCCCGCCGGTCGTTACTGGTTCAGTCGTTATGATCATCGGGATCACACTCATTCCTGTCGCCATCAACAATCTTGGGGGCGGACAAGGTGCTGCTGACTTTGGAGCCTTGGATAACGTAGCCCTTGGTTTTGGAACTTTGCTTTTCATCATTTTCATGTATAAATTCTCAACGGGATTCGTGCGCTCCATCTCTATATTATTAGGACTGTTAGTCGGAACTCTTGCAGCTTTCTTCCTTGGGAAAGTTGATTTTAGCTCAGTTGCAAGTGCAAGTTGGTTGCATCTTCCACATTTTTTCTACTTTGGCACTCCGACTTTCAACATCACGGCGATCATTACCATGACTTTGGTGGCGATAGTCAGCTTAGTGGAATCGACTGGCGTCTATTATGCCTTAGGAGAAATCACGGACAAAGAGATTTCGGAAGATGATCTGGCACGTGGATACCGTTCTGAAGGGCTTGCCATCATGCTTGGCGGTTTGTTTAATGCTTTTCCTTATACAGCTTTTTCACAAAATGTCGGTTTAATTCAATTGTCGGGTATTAAAACAAGAAATGTCATTTATACAACGGCAGGGATGCTCATTTTCATTGGTTTTGTCCCGAAAATTGGTGCATTCACGACCATTATCCCTTCGTCCGTGTTAGGCGGGGCAATGGTTGCCATGTTTGGCATGGTTATTGCCGCTGGAATTAAGATGTTAAGTAAGGTGGATTTTGCCTCTCAAGAAAACTTATTGATCATCGCTTGTTCCGTAGGTATGGGACTTGGGGTAACGGTCGTTCCTGAGCTATTTGCTCAAATTCCGGAAAGCATTCAAATATTAACGGATAATGGAATCGTGGCTGGAAGTTTGTCAGCCATTTTCTTGAATATCGTCTTTAACATTGTCCCGACAAAAGCGAAAGTAAAGGAAGCCCGTGTTGAAAGACAGAATGTTGCCTGATTAAAAATAGATTCTGTAAACTATTAAATGCCCCCTAATCCACAGATGATGAGGATTAGAGGGCATTTTTTATTAGTCCGAAAACTCATCATTGTTAAATGAAGTTTTTTAATGAAATGGAGTTTTGTCAGATAAAAGGAAACTCTCGTCACTTTTTGAATATATTGATAGTATATGTTCAGGAAAGTAGTGATAGAGATGGAGAAAAAATATTGTATTCATTGTCGGACCATTTTAAGTCAGGAGTATAGGTGCAGTGTGTGCGGTAAAGAGGAGTTTCAAAATATCATTATACAAGTACAAAATCAATCTTCAGTAAAGAAGGAAGAATGAAAGCAGCCCCCTTACCGATTATCTAGGTAAGGGGGTTTTATTGTTTCCAATTACATTTTGATCATTGAGATGATATGTAGGGTGCCTACGCCATCCAATGAAATGGGTAAATTGCTTGCTTCATGTAAACCTATACATTTTTGTTTGGCCCTCCATGACGGGAGGTGTAAAATCCATGATTGTATTCTCGCAAATGCTAAGGAGGTGGCGATATTGCCGGCTTAGCATGTTGTCTTAGTTCTGCTGCGAAAAATTCAAGAGTTTCACCTTAGATGACCATTAAGCTATAGAGCATAAATGATATCTTGGTGGGTATATTAACCATATCATGAATAATAAGGGGTGGGATCATGCCATATTTATTATCTGCATCACATATAAAGCTACCATATTTACTTTCACAGGAAAAAATCATGGAATTTTCAAGAGAAATCTTTGGATCCTCATTTAAGAGTATAGATCGGTTATTAAAGGCCTTTACGAATGGACAAGTGGAAAATCGATATTTTTCAAATGATCTTGATTGGTTTAAAAAGGATCATTCTTTTGCTGATCGGAATGATTTATACATAAAGCAGGCTGTAAAGTTTGGGAAAGAGGCTATAGAAAAATGTTTAACCAACCCAGAATTTTTACAAGAAGAGCTGCAGGCATTCGAACTAGATGCTTTCTTTTTTATATCAAGCACAGGGGTTGCTACCCCGACCATTGATGCCAGGATAATGAATGAACTTCCATTTAACCCGCATGCAAAAAGAATTCCGATATGGGGGCTTGGATGTGCAGGGGGAGCGAGCGGCCTATCACGTGCTTTTGAATATTGCCGAGCGTACCCGACGGCTAAGGTCATTGTTTTAAGTGTGGAGTTATGCAGTCTGACTTTTCAAAGGAATGATATCTCCAAAAGTAATTTAATTGGAACCTCCTTATTCTCTGATGGAGTAAGCTGTGTTTTGGTTTGCGGTGATGATGTGCCGGATGAACAGTATTCAAGAAAAGGACTACATTTGAAATTTTTGGATTCGCAATCCACGCTAATGCCAAATTCATTGGATGTAATGGGGTGGGATGTTAAAGACCAAGGCTTATATGTGATATTTTCGAAAGATATCCCTACAATCATCAAGGATTGGCTTAAACCGAATGTCCAAGAGTTCTTAGCGGGAAATGGAATGGATCTCGGGGATATAAAAGATTTCATTGCCCATCCTGGAGGGAAAAAAGTAATTGATGCTTATCACGAATCCCTAGGATTCGATGAAAGCATGACTGCAGTATCAATGAGAATATTAAGAGAATTTGGAAATATGTCCTCAGCAACTATTTTGTACGTCCTTGAGAGATTCATGCAGCGTGGCGGGAATAAAGGTGAGGTGGGATTGGCTGCAGCATTGGGGCCTGGTTTTTCATCTGAACTTGTGTTAATGAGGTGGGAATGATGCTCTTTGCCATTTTCATCGTCTTGATTGCCATTCAGCGCCTGGTTGAATTATATATTGCCAAACAAAATGAAAAGCAGTTGAAAGGTGCAGGAGCTGTAGAATACGGTGAGTCCCATTACAGATGGATGGTTCTTATGCACCTTAGTTTTTTTATTGTTCTCATTATTGAAGTGCTCGCTTATGAAAGGGATGTGGCTGGACTTTGGCCGATTTGGCTGATCCTTTTTCTGATTGCGCAGTCGGGAAGGATTTGGGTGATCAGTTCATTGGGAAAACATTGGAATACAAAAATCATAGTGGTTCCTAATGCCGAAGTAGTCATTAAAGGTCCTTATAAATATTTCAAACATCCGAACTATATAATAGTGGCAACGGAGATTATAGTTATTTCTTTATTATTCAATGCATATTATACAGCTATAATCTTTAGTTTTTTGAACGCATGGATGATGGCGGTTCGAATCCCCCTCGAAGAAAAGGCATTAAAGGAACATACGGAATATTCTACGGTTTTTAAGGGAAAATAATAAAAACTTTATTTTCTTATTGAAAATGATTATCGTTCATGATAAGATTCTAAATGAAGATGAAAATTATTCTCAATCAAATATCGATAAATTTTATAATAAAACTAAAGCTACTCAATATATAAGAGGATGGTGTTGGTAATGGTCTGGTTATTCATTTTATTGACAATCGCTACATATGGTTTTGTGATGAAACATGTATTAAATAATATTCAAAAACCGGCAAAGGCAGTTAAACCCTTTACCGGGTCAACAATGGAAAACCGAGCTGCATTTAACCCCACTCCTACAACCAGGTAATCATCCTGGTTTTTTTTTATGGCTGTTTTCACATACTTTGTTGCTATTTACCAGGTAGTGAGTTGTGGTTGATTTCCCCTCCAGATGCTCGCTCCAATCAACCTTAAATAGTTTCGTTTTAAAAACAACAATCTTTACGAAAAGAGCCTGTTTTATTCAAATGAATTAACAAGATATGAATCAAACTGCATGAATCCGCCAATAGGTGGTTTTTTTTTGAACATGGCCTATAATAAATCATAAAGTAAAACTAAAGCTGACTGTATGAATAACAAACGAAATCGTTTACAATAAGAGTATTAAAATGACGATAGATTAAGGGGTATGGATTCATGATTCAAGAAACAGTAAAACAACGGTCCAAATTGGGGATTTTGACTGCCATGTATGATAAATTTCAATCGGCAGGCGATACAGGCAATGCAGATAAACTGAAACAATTAATCATGAAAGTGAATGATGAGGAGTTCATCATTGCTTTTTGCGGGCATTTTTCAGCGGGTAAATCAAGTATGATCAACTTTCTCCTTGGTGATCAAGTATTGCCTTCAAGTCCGATTCCAACGAGTGCAAATACGGTAAAGGTCCAAAAAGGGGAAGACTATGCCAAAGTCTTTTACCATCATCAGCCTCCAGTCTTATTTCCTGCACCTTATGATTTTAAAGAGGTCAAGAAATTTGCCAAGGATGGTGATTCAGTATCGGCAATAACGATAAGTTCCAATCACTTTTCAATGCCGGAATCATGTGCAATCATGGATACGCCAGGAATTGATTCGACGGATGATGCACATCGAGTTTCTACGGAATCCGCCTTGCATTTAGCTGATGTCGTCTTCTATGTTATGGATTATAATCACGTCCAATCAGAAGTCAACTTCCTATTCACCAAAGAATTGTTGGAGGCTGAAAAGCCGACATACTTAATTATCAATATGATCGATAAGCATGATGAGAATGAGCTTAGCTTCCAAGACTTCAAGCTTTCCGTTACTGAAGCATTTGCGAACTGGAATGTATATCCTGATGGGATTTTTTATACATCTGTAAGAGATTTGAACAATAGCGAAAATGAAATTGAAGTCGTTCGGCAATTTATATATGAAATGGCAGACAAAGGTCAGAATGATGGGAAAGATGCCATCATGCAATCGGCTAAAGCGCTTGTCGAAAGGCACCTTATTTGGCTGAAGGAACAATATGAAGAGGAACATGCCGAGGATTTAGAAGTATTATCAGACCTTCCTCATGAAGAGCGAATTCAGTTGACGAATCAAGTGGACAGCCTATTAAAAGAAAAAAAATCATTAACTGGACGAATAGAGGACATCAAGGTCCAATATGCTGAAGCATTAGAAACAATTTTGAAAAGTGCATACATCATGCCCGCGGCTACACGGGACCTAGGTAAATCTTTCTTGGAATCGGCTCAGCCGGATTTTAAAATGGGTCTATTATTTGCCAAGAAAAAAACTGAGGCCGAGCGTGAGGAACGTATTAAAGCATTCTTGGCCGATTTACAAGAAAAGGTGAAAACCCAGCTTGAATGGCATCTTAAAGAATTGGCGGTTAAAACGCTTAATCAAGCGGAAATCCATGATTCAACATTTGAAAGTAAGGCGCAGGGACTTCATATCGAGGTAACGGAAGCCTACATAAAAAACTCTTTAAAGCCCCAAGTCGATATTACAGGTGAATACGTTTTAAACTATACGAATGATTTAGCCTCAGCTATCAAGAAGAAAGCACGTGAAATATCTGAAGGATTTTTGAATGGAATGGTCGCCGTTATGGAAGGAATAGTGGAACAGCAGTCTATATCCTTAGATAAGGAACTTGAAGGTTTTTCCGAATTTGCGGAAGCCCTTAAAGTTACAGCGGCGATGAACGCGGAAATCAAGTACCAAACGGAACGATTAGAGGCCATTGCCAATCAAACTGAAACATCAGTTGATGAGCGTGATATCGATACGCTTTTAACTCAATGGAATGAAGAAGAAAAAAATATTACAGTAAAAATCATGAGAATCGATAAAGGAAGTAATTCAATGCACGTCGACGAACAACCTGAAACGGATCATGATATAGAAAGTAAGGAAGCTGTTCCTTCTATAGCTGTTTCTTCATCTGATGCTGCTGATTTACGCGGAAAAGAAAAGCTGATGGAGACTGCAACGAGTTTACATCAGGCAGCCAAGCTTATACAGCCTTTGAGAGGATTTCAATCACTTTATAAAGAATTGACAGATAAGGCAAATCGCCTGGAACAGCAGACTTTCACGGTTGCCCTCTTTGGTGCATTCAGTGCGGGTAAATCTTCCTTTGCCAATGCACTGATGGGAGAAAGTGTCCTTCCTGTTTCACCTAATCCGACAACTGCGGCAATCAACAAAATCATGTCTTCAGATGCTGAGCATCCACATGGAACGGCAACCGTCAAATTAAAGACGGAAGCGATGCTGTTAGAAGATGTGAGCCTGGCTTTGGCAGCTTTTGATAAATCGGCAAAGACACTGGATGAAGCACTTCACATAGCAGGGCAAATCATTGCGAAGGCAGGGGAAGTTGACAAAGGGAAAACGCATTTATCCTTCTTAAGGGCTTTCCATCAAGGGATGCCCCAGCACCAAGATGATTTAGGGAATGTGATTACGGTAGATCTTGAAGGGTTTAAACGTTTTGCTGCAGAAGAGTCCAAGTCGTGCCTTGTTGATTTGATTGAATTGCGTTACGACTGTGAAATGACAAAGCAGGGGATGGTGCTTGTTGACACACCTGGGGCGGATTCGATAAATGCCAGACATACAGGAGCAGCTTTCGAATATATTAAGAATTCGGATGCCATCCTTTTTGTGACCTATTATAATCACCCATTTTCACGGGCAGATAGGGAGTTCTTGATACAACTTGGACGTGTAAAAGATTCTTTCGCGATGGATAAGATGTTCTTCATTGTCAATGCAGTCGATCTTGCACAAACCACTGACGAATTGGACGAAGTGATGGATTATGTCACAGATCAATTGAATGGATTCGGAATCCGTTTTCCAAAACTGTTCCCGCTTACGAGTAAGGGAGCATTGATGGAAAAACAGACGCCTGGTTCATTTAAGCATTCATTCCTTCAAAATAGCGGTATTTCGGAATTCCAAGACCAATTCGATGCTTTCATCGAAAACGATTTAACTGGACTTGCAATCGAATCGGCTAAAGCGGCCGTAAAAAGAACGGAAGAACTGCTCCGTGATGTAATTGCAGCTTCCATGCAGGATGAAAAGGCAAAACGAAAAGCTCTGGACTCCCTTTCACATGAGGCACAGTCCATTTCGGAACTGCTCTCTGTCATTAAAGGGGATGCGGAAAAGCAACGTTTGAAAAAAGAAATCGATGAATTGACTTTCTATAGTAAGCAACGGGTCTTTTTCCGATTTAATGATTTCTTCAAGGAATCGTTCAACCCGGCCGTCTTAAAGGATGATGGGGGGGATCTGAAAATTGTCCTCAAGCAAGCGATGAAGAACTTATTGGATGCGTTGGGCTTTGACCTTGCCCAGGAAATGCGGGCAACGGCTTTAAGGACGGAAATGTTCGTAAATAAATTGCTGAACGAGAAACAAAGCAGTTTGCTTCAGCAAATTCAAAAAGTAAGAAAAACCCTTTCATTACAGCCTTATGAACCTAATGAGAGGGAGTCCCTTGAATTCACAGGAGCTTTTGTCCAATTGGAAATTGGGGAATTCAAAAAGGAATTGGCGTTATTTAAAAATCCAAAATCTTTCTTTGAAAAAAATGAGAAATTGAAAATGAGCGAAGGGCTTCAGAAGCGTTTGGATGATCCTGCCCTAATGTATGTAAAAGGACAGGGTGAGCGGATTTTCGAAATGTATAATGAAGTCCTTGATCAAGAGTTACTTGCGATTCAAAAAGAGTTTAAGACGGAAATATCGGAGATCTTTGCAGGTTTACGTGCAGCAATGGAGGAAACGGTAGATTTACCGTATTATGAAAATGCAGTAGCTGAATTGGCAAAAATGCATTCGAAATAGAAACGAGGTTCATTCATGAAAGAAAACCTTATTTCAAAATTGAAAATCCTGGAAAAAAAAGAATATGACCATTTTGATGGCTGCTGTTACTGGCAGCCATTCTTTTGGTTTACCATCCGTCCATTCGGATATCGATGTTCGGTTTATATATGTTCATAATGATAAGCGATCTTACCTCAGCTTGAGTCCTGCAGTTGAAGTGATTCATTTGAAAGAAAACATATATGACATGGAAGGCTGGGATCTATTTAAATCATCCCGTCTTACGATAAAGAGTAATCCTGCACTATTTGAATTATTTCAGTCACCAATCAAGCTGATTACACATCCGGATTATTATAGGAAGATGAATGGTTTGATAGCGGATTGCTATTCCCAAAAGACACTAGGACATCATTACTATCGGATGATGGGCGACAACCTTCAACAATTGACAAAAACAAGGGACTCTGAAAGAAAAGGACTAAAAACATGGGTACAAGTTTACCGTTCGTATTTAATCCTGGAACATATCATCCAAAAGGGGGCATTGCCACCTTTATCCGTTTGGGAATTACTTGAATCGGTTACCATCAATCAAGAAATGAAAACCAGGATGACCCGAATATTTAAAGCAAAACAAAAGGAAGAATTTATAAGCAACAATGAAAGCGAAAAGAATCTTTCATTATTAGAAGGGAAATCACTTTCCTTAAAGAATGAAATAAATAAGCTTCCTCCAGGGAAGAACATGGAAACGGAGCTTAATCAATTAATTTGGACCATTTTGAAATAGGGGGCTATGCATATGGGTTATATAATGGAAAAAGAAGAGCTGTTGCCATTGTTGAATTCTAGTGATATCAGGATCTGTGACTGCCGCTTTCAGCTGGGTTCTCCTGATGCAGGGCATAATGAATACGAGAAAGAACATATTTCCGGCGCTGTTTATTTCGATCTCGAAAAGGATTTATCGGGGCAAGTTCTTAAACACGGCGGAAGACATCCTCTTCCTGACCTGGAAAAGTTTAAAGATAAACTAGAATCAAATGGAATCTCCAATGATACGGTGCTTATTGCTTATGATGGGGGGGAAGGTTCTTTTGCTTCTAGGTTTGTCTGGCTGCTAAGCTATCTTGGGCACCAGAAAGTCTATGTTCTTAACGGGGGGTATCGCGCCTGGAAGGATGCGGGCTATCCGATTGACTCGAATCAAACGAATAATAGTACTAGAGAATATCATATCGATTTAAATGAAACCGTGCTTGCATCTTTTCAAAAAGTGAAGGACTATACAATGAATAGGCCTGACCATATCGTTTTAATGGATTCAAGGGAATCTAAACGGTACGAGGGAATCGAGGAGCCGATTGATAAAAAAGCAGGCCATATACCTGGTGCAGTTAATAAGGTGTGGACGAACGTTTTGGATAATGGCTATTATAAAAACAAGGAAGATCTTCAGGAAAATTTCACAGACATTGGCAGGGATAAGGAAATCATTGTCTACTGTGGTTCAGGTGTAACGGCATCTCCCAATTATATCGCCCTGAAAGAAGCGGGCTTTAAAGATGTGAAGATATATGTTGGCAGTTTCAGTGACTGGATCTCCTATGATGATAATCCGATTGAATAATATTTTTTCCAATTAAACGATCCTTAAAAAAGAGGATAGTTATGTTAAAATGGATGTACATCATGATAGAGGTGATAATGTGTTAATGAAAGAAAATGAGCAACATCCTTCCTTTTTGCTTGTCGACGGGATGGCGCTATTATTCAGAGCTTTTTATGCAACGGCCGTTACTGGTCAATTCATGATTAACTCAAAAGGTATTCCTACTAATGCCGTCCAAGGTTTTTTGAAGCATATGCTGACAGCGGTGAATCATTTTTCACCTAGCCATGTAGCGGTGTGCTGGGATATGGGCAGCAAGACTTTCAGAAATGAATTATTTGATGGATACAAGGCTAATCGTTCAGAAGCTCCGGTCGAAATGATCCCTCAATTCGACTTAGCGAAAAAAGCGGTTGAAGCATTTGATATCCCTAACATAGGGCTCTCTGGATATGAAGCGGATGACTGTATCGGGACAATTGCGAAGGCATCTGCCCAACATAGCCGGGTGGGTATATTGACAGGCGATCAAGATATGCTCCAGTTGATAGAAGAAAATATTTCTGTACTATTGTTAAAAAAAGGATATGGTAACTATGAAGTTCATAATCCTGATAGCTTTTATGAATGGAAAGGGATCACTCCAAGACAAATGATCGATTTAAAAGCTTTAATGGGCGATACAGCTGATAACTATCCCGGAGTTAAAGGAATTGGGGAGAAGACAGCGTTGAAATTATTGATTCAGTATCAAAATATCGAAGGGATTCTTGAAAATGTTGCTTCATTGACAAACGGGCAGAGAGCTAAGATTGAATCTGCCGTAGATATGCTTCATTTATCCAGAAAACTGGCCGAAATAAAATGTGATGTACCCATTTCATGCTCTTTGGACGATGCGGTTTATCAGTATGATCGCGAGAAGGTCAAAAATCTGGCTAGGGATCATGAATTCAGGGCTTTACTAAAAATGATTTAATAATGAAAATTTCGGAGCTCCCCAATGGGAGCTCCTTTAATTTATACGGTGAATTTTTTGTCGAAAAATGGATAGTCAAAATCTTTGATATACGGTAAGATGAAAATAAGGCATGAAGTATGGAGTGGATGCAGAAGTGGCGAGATCAACTGAAGAGTATGTTAGTTTTTTAGAGGGTAAGGGATTCACTTTTGGTAGCGACGATATTGGTTTTATTTATTTTGGTAAGCGCTACACGGAAGCAAGTGATATTTTAGTCAATGCAGCAATAGAATTGACTTTGAAGGTTCAAAAGAGTTTTGATGGCAGCTTTTATATTTCCTTTTTGGAAAACTTAAAACAAAATGGTATTAAAACCCGCAGTGAAGCAGTATCGTTTGCAAAAGAACAGGGGCTGCTTAAATAAATCGGACTTCGTTACTTTGAAGTCCGATTTATTTTTATGGCTTTTCAAGAAAACTCCTTTGCTATCGGTTTCTTTTTATTAGCAGGCAGATCAGCAAGTATCATCCCCAAGAAAATGAATGCACAGCCAATGATGGAAGCGGAAGTCAATTTTTCCCCTATCAATATGTATGAGGATAACGCAGCAAAAACCGGTTCCATTGAAAAAATCAATGCGACTCTCGTAGGTGTCGTATAGGCTTGGAAGAAGGTTTGTGCGAAAAAAGCGAACGCAGTGGCAAGGGCTGCCGTAACCAATAAAGCAGTCCATACGTCTTTCTGTAACATGACCTCTGAGCTGAAGATGATAGAATGATTCTCATTGAAAATGAAGGCTGAAACATAGGATAATAAAGATACGGTGGAAATCTGAATCAGCGTCAACGGTAATGCGGGAAGGGTCTTGGCATATCTAGCAGTCGTAATGATCTGCATGGCAAAACTTATTGCGCATAAAAATACCAATAAATCACCGATATTCAAATTGGACCGGTCAGCGAACGTCATTAAATAAAGCCCAACGGTTGCGGCAGTGACACCTATAATTGTATTACGGGAAAGCCTATGTTTTAAAAGAAGCAGAGAAAAAACCGGTACCATGACGACACTTAATCCCGTTATGAAGCCTGTCTTCGCAGGAGTAGTAAAATTCAATCCGATTGTTTGAAGCCCATAGCCTAAAAAAAGCCAAACTCCGATATGAAACCCAGCTTTAAAAAGGCCCTTATTCCAGGTTTTTCCCTTTTTGTGTAAAGTCGATATATAAGGGATAAGCAAGAAAACGAAGGCCATGAAGAAACGGACGGCATTGAACGTGAATGGTTCAAGAAAAGATAGGGCATTTTGAACCATTACAAACGTGACGCCCCAGATGAATACAACGAATAATAATGAAAAATCAGCTGTCTTGTTCATGAATTTCCTAAAGCTTTATTCAAGCGAATGGCCCGTCTTGCCAACTCATCCGCGGATTTGTTTTCGAGATTTGGAATCCATTTTATGAAAAATAATTCAAGCTCGTCGGAAAGCTTTAGAGCCCTTTCCAGCAATATGGCATACTTATTTTTTGCAAATCTTTTTTCAATGGCCTGGTTGATGGCTTGGGAGTCAGTACGAAAAGAAACGATTTGATACTTATTGGCTACACAAATTTCCAATGCTTTGATTAAAGCATGGTACTCCGCTTCATGGTTTTCCATATTTCCAAGCGGAAAGGAATGCCGCTCAACCACACCGTTATTATTAATGAAAACACCTGCGCCGCTCGGCCCTGGATTGCCCGCACTGGCACCATCAATATACACTTCGATCAAGATGTGCTCCTCCTCGAGTTTAACAGTTAATATACTATGATAAAAAAACATTTCATATAAAATTAAAATTGAAACATGAGAATTTCAGCCTGGTATGGGAACTATAATTAAAAGATGATTCAATTGCTTACATTATATTATAAATGGTATACCGAAAAAAAGGTATGAAAATTGTAAGCTGTTCTGCATGAATGGTGAATGGATAAGGAGCTGGAAATCTTTGAAGGTAATTATGCAATGGACATATCATGCTTCAAAAAAACCATCTGCCGATTTCGTTTCGGATTGGCTTGATGCCGGGACTGCACTGGTCATTACGGAAGATCTTGAAAAGGCAGGAAGGCTGAAAGAAGTGGAATTCAAGGATGAATTCGATACAGTATGGACAAAGAAGGAGCTAAAAAAACTCCTGACTGAAGTTGAGGAGGAGCCTCAGGATGTGACGGTTTTTTTTGATGGCGGTTTTCAAAAAGATGAAAAGGTGGCAGGGATCGGTGTTGCCATTTATTTTCGTCAAGGTAAGAAGTTCTGGAGGGTACGCACCAACGTGAAATTGGAGCAATTCGAATCTAATAATGAAGCGGAATATGCGGCCTTTCATGAAGCGGTCAGGCAGATGGACGAACTTGGAATCCACCATCAAAGCTGTGTATTTAAAGGGGATTCCCTAGTTGTCTTAAATCAACTTTCCGGTGAATGGCCATGTATGGAAGAAAACTTAAATAAATGGCTGGACCGCATTGAAGCGAAACTGGATGAGTTAAAGATCATTCCGGTCTATAAGCCAATTTCCCGAAAAGAGAACCAGGAAGCCGATCGCCTGGCAACACTTGCTCTTCAGGGAAAAGCCATTTTCAGCAAAATAGAAATTGCTGGGTCAAAGGAGACATAACACCAATGAACAGGAAAAAAATATATGAAGAAGTGGAAGATGTTCTCGCTTCATTTTGCCAAGATTGTTTTTTACGAAAGCATTTTCGAAAAGAGAAGGGGCGTTCATATGCCCATCAGTTCTGTATTTCAGAGTGTACAGTTGGTGAAAAATTAAAACAGCTGGGAAATGAACTTAGTGACCTTTCGTAAGTAGCGAAAATTGCTTTCATCATCACACAAAGTCATGGAGGATATAGTATTATAGGCCATGCCGTTTTTAGGGTGATTGAGCAAATGAAAAGTGATATGTTCGGTAAATTCAATCCTGAAATCCTGCTGGAGTTTAAAATCCGATTAATGACCACCTTGGTCGAAAAAGAAGTCATGCTTACTAATAAACGAACCTGGACGATCATTATGATCAATCCGTACGATCCCCTTAAAGTTTTAATAAAAACCAGTGAAGGGATCATTGATTTGCGGGTGGAAAAGGAATGGCGGATCGAACGGATCATCGGTTAATGAAAAAAGAGCCCGATTATAAAAAATCGGGCTCTTCATCATTCTGCTTTACCGAATCGAAATAGGCTTTGAGCATCACTTTATTTTCGCTGAAGTCTGCAATCGTATATTGATCAAGGACCTGTAGAAAAGCATCCAAGGCATTATTAAGGACAAATTTCAATGAACAAACGGGAGAAATCACACAGTTATCGTGATCTTTAAAACATTCCACTAGATAAAAGTCCTCTTCGGTTTTCCGCACCAGTTCCCCTACATTTATGTCAGCAGGTGATTTTGCAAGCCGGAAACCGCCATTTCTTCCGCGTATCGTCTCAATATAGCCTAGTTTACCTAGATTATGAACAATCTTCATCAAATGATTTTTAGATAGTTGATAAACTTCAGAAATCTCTTTTATATTTGATAATTTGCTTTGGTCGTGGGAAGCCAGGTAAATCAACACTCTAAGTGAGTAATCGGAATAACTCGTCAACCTCATGTTTATCGCCTCACATTCTATCCCCATTTGACTATATCATAAATGTGAACATTTTATAAACATGAAAACATAATTTCTAAAAAGATGTATTAAAAATATTGCTTTTAATGCAATTAAGTTCTAATATAAACATGTATTAAAAATACTTGTTTAAGAAGAGGGGTTTATTTATGCTATCCCAGAAAACGATCGATATTATAAAATCAACCGTACCTGTTTTAGAAGTGCATGGTACAACTATAACAACTGTATTCTATAAAAATCTTTTCGAAGCACATCCTGAATTATTAAATGTCTTTAATCATGCCAATCAAAAAAAAGGGCGCCAGCAAAATGCACTAGCCAACACGGTTTTGGCAGCAGCCAAATATATAGATCAACTTGAAACGATTTTACCTGCAGTGAAGCAAATAGCACAAAAACATAGAAGTCTCGCAGTTAAAGCTGAACATTATCCCATTGTAGGAGAACATCTATTAGGTGCAATCAAGGAAGTATTACAAGATTCGGCGACAGAAGAAATCCTTCAAGCTTGGGGAGAGGCTTATGGAGTCATTGCGGATGTTTTCATTAGCATCGAAAAGGAAATGTACGACGAAGCTTCCAATCAGGTCGGAGGATGGTCTGATTTCAAACGATTCACAGTGGTGGAAAAAGTACGGGAAAGTGACGTAATCACATCCTTTTATCTAAAGCCATCAGATGGAGATAAGGTTCCGGCATTTCTTCCGGGACAATATATTACCGTTCGGATCGAGATACCGGGTGAATCGTACTTATTCAACCGTCAGTATAGTTTATCTGATGTTCCGGGAAAAGATTATTTCCGTATTTCCGTTAAAAAAGAAAAGCCGGGAACCTCACCTGATGGAAGGGTCTCTAACTACTTGCATGAATCCATTCAGATGGGTGACAGTATTGACGTAACGGCTCCTGCAGGTGATTTCACCATCGACTTGGATAAACGAACACCGGCAGTATTCTTGAGCGGGGGCGTTGGCATAACGCCTTTCATGAGCATGGTCCATGCGGTAGCTGAACAAACACCTGAGCGTGATGTACAATTCATTCATGCAACCGATAATGGCCATTTACAGCCGTTCAGAATGGAACTGACAGAACTCGGACACAAGCTTACCAACTATGAATTATCCTTTGTCTTTAAAAATCCGAGTGAGGATGATAAGAACCTCCCGAATTTTGAAAAAGAAGGGTATATTGATAAGGAATTAGTGAGCAGTTTTGTTAAACCTGAAGCTGATTATTATGTGTGTGGCCCTGTTCCTTTTATGAAGGCGATCATCACTTACCTGAAAGAATTGGGGATAGATACGGATAAAATTCACTATGAGTTCTTCGGCCCGGCAATGGCGCTTTAATGTTATTCATGTTAGGAAGGTTATTGACATCAAGAAGATTTTTTTGCATACTATATTAAAACAATGAACGTTGAGAGAAGATTAGTATGCGAAAATCACTGTGACAGAGAGCGGGGTCAATTGCTGGAAGACCCGCGACAGGAAAGCGCAGAACCTGCTTCTTGAGTCCTATGCAAAACATAGGCGCAAATCCTGGCGTTATCAGGCAAAGTGGAATGCATGTACTTGCATTCAATGAAGGTGGTACCACGGAGAGCAGCCCTTTTCGTCCTTATTTCGAGGATGAAAAGGGCTTTTTTTCATGTCTAAGATATTTATTGGAGGAAAAATCGATGGAAAAGAAACGCATCGTTATAAAGATAGGAAGTAGTTCTTTAACCAACACACAAGGTGAAATCGACCAAACAAAATTTTCCGATCATATCCAGGCAGTGGCAGCATTAAGAAAGGCGGGACATGAAGTTGTCCTTGTTTCATCAGGTGCTGTAGCGACAGGTTTTCGCAAGCTCGGTTATCCTACGAGACCTGTCACTCTCAAAGGAAAACAAGCTGCTGCAGCTGTAGGGCAAAGCCTATTGATTCAATCATATATGGAACAATTAGGGCACTTTGGAATCGTTCCGGCTCAGATTTTATTAACAAGGAAAGATTTCTCGAAAAAAGAAAGATATAAAAATGCATATGCAACATTGATGGAATTGCTTGAACGCGGCATCCTCCCGATTATTAATGAAAATGATACAGTATCAGTCGAGGAGTTGACTTTCGGTGATAATGATATGCTATCCGCCTTAGTAAGCGGGTTAGTCCACGCCAACAACTTGATCATTTTAACGGACATTAATGGGCTCTATGATTCCAATCCACAGACAAACCCAGGGGCCAAACGATTTGAAAAGCTTTCCGAAGTAACGTCGGATTTATTGCAAATGGCAGAAGGTGCGGGATCTAATGTTGGAACCGGGGGGATGAAATCGAAGCTGATTGCAGCCCAAACTGCATTGTCTCTTGGAGTGAAAGTATTCATCGGTTCTGGTGTGGGGAGCGAAAAACTACTAACTATCCTTGAAGGCAATGGTGATGGCACATATATTGGGAATGATGTCTTGACGACGGTAACGAAAAACAAACAGTGGATATCCCTTCATTCACAAGTATCCGGAAAAATTTTCGTTGATGAAGGTGCCGAAAGGGCTTTAGTTTCAAATGGGAGCAGTCTACTACCAGCTGGAATTTATGAAATTAAAGGAGTATTCAATAAGGGGGATGTCGTCGAGGTCTTTGGTGCAAATGGGTTATTGGGCAGGGGTGAGGTCCTTTATTCCGACGAAGAATTAAAACAGGCTATGGGCAAGCGGACAACCGAGCTTGTGATCACTTCCATAGAAGTGATCCATCGCGATAAATGGGTGAGAGCATAGGTAATCAATTTTAGAGAAAGAAAAGGGGGCATTAAAATGAGTGAAGTGACTGCGAAAGGAAAGGCAGCCAAAAAAGCCAGTTATCAGCTAATTGGATTGACTACGAAAAAGAAGAATGAGGCACTTGGAAAAATTGCAAAGCAAATTGTTAACGATAAAGATCATTTGATAAAAGAAAATCAAAAGGATCTAGAAGAAGGCAGGAAAAAAGGTTTCAGTGAGTCGATATTAGATCGAATAATGTTAAATGTTAATCGTATTGATGACATGGCAGCTGCAATTAGGCTTTTAATCGATTTAAAAGATCCAATTGGAGAAAAATTGGAGACTATCGAAAAAGAAAATGGTTTATTGATTAAAAAGTTACGAGTGCCGATCGGTGTAATCGGAATGATTTATGAAGCAAGGCCAAATGTGACCATCGATGCAGCTACATTATCCTTGAAAACGGGGAATGCGGTCCTTTTAAGAGGCAGCTCTTCAGCCAAATACTCCAATATGGCACTGATCTCTTCCATTCATAAGGCTTTAGAGAATACGGAAATTCCTGTAGAGGCTATTCAGTTAATCGAGGATACGAGTCGGGAATCCGCTAAGGAACTTTTTCACCTTAATGAGTATTTAGATGTTTTGATTCCTCGTGGTGGAAAGAATTTAATTGAAACGGTCATTAAGGAGTCCACTGTTCCCGTCCTTGAAACGGGATCAGGCAATTGCCATATCTTCATCGATCAGACAGCAGATGTCACGATGGTCGAGAAAATTGTCTTAAACGGTAAAACACAGCGACCTTCCGTATGCAATGCAATTGAGGGCCTTCTTATTCACGAAAAATGGTTTGAAGAAAATGGAAAGCTGATTTTGGAAATCCTGGATGAAAAGGGTATTGAAGTATATGGAGACGAAATGGTTTGCAGCGCTTTTCCAAGAGCGAAAAAGGCAACGGAGGATGATTGGTCAACAGAGTACCTAGCATTAAAAATCAGCGTGAAAATTGTAAACGGTGTATCGGATGCAATTGAACACATTAACCGATACGGTTCCAAGCATTCTGAAGCAATCCTAACGGGAGATGAACAAAACGCTTCCATATTTTTGAATAAAGTAGATGCGGCAGCAGTTTATCACAATGCTTCCACCCGTTTTACCGATGGTTTTGAATTCGGTTATGGTGCAGAAATCGGCATTTCCACACAAAAGCTCCATGCACGTGGACCAATGGGTTTACCGGCCTTAACATCAAGCAAGTATTTCATTTATGGTCAGGGGCAAACCAGGGAGTGAAATTCATTTTTCCATCGTAGGTTATTAAAACTCAATTAAGGGTATTGTATAATACATTACTTTTAAAGGAGCAGATACCATGGATAATAGGTTTATAGCAATATATGAGAATGAAAATGAAGCAACTTCAGCAGTCGAAAATTTAAAGGAACAAGGATATACATCCGATCAAATATCAGTAGTTGCCAAAAAAATTGATAAATTACCAAATGAAGCCGAGGAAGTCAGCCCAACAAAGCCTGATGGATTCGTAGCAGGGGCAGCGGCCGGCGGAGCTGTCGGTTTGACAGGTTTACTTATTGGAATGAGTGCATTGGCAATAACTGGAATTGGTCCGATTTTGGCAGCAGGCCCGATTTTCGCCACTTTTGGCGGAGCTGCTGCCGGGGCAGCTTCAGGAGCAGGCGGATTGAGGAAGCCATTATTGAATATTGGACTGGAGGAAGCTGAAGTCGATCGATATGTGGAAGATATCAAGTCCGGAAAAATCCTTGTCATTGCAGATCCCGTTTTAAGTAAATGAATATCGTAAGAAAAATCCCCTTATGACCTCTCATAAGGGGATTTCAGTTTGTAGACAAAAGGGGTTCGGAATTAAAAAATTCCGAACCCCTTTTTGAGATTCGCTTTGAATTTTTGCCTGAAGTTAGGAGATTGGGGCTCTACGAGCCCACTATGTTAGGCCATTTTTGGACCTCGCCATGTCCAATTGGCCATCTTCTTTAAATTAATGGCAGCGAAAGTAAGCATCGCCTGCATCGACAATTTTTTAAGTCCCCTTAAAGTTGTCCAACGCATACCATGCTTTTCTTTTGCATCTGCGAATACACGCTCAATCGTTTTACGCATGGAACGAATACCGAAGGTATATTGAATGAATGTCAGTTTAACTAAAATAACTGGATCAATACTTGGGCGTCCTACCTCTGAATACATCTCTTTCACCAAGTCATAAATGAAAGTGAAGTCAATGGCAGCCTCCATTTTACGAACCAAATGGTTCGGTGGCACCAGTTGATCTAACGTAATCATTTCAAGTTGATCTCGCTGAATAGAATCATGTTTAGAAAGCATCCTCATCACCTCAAGTTTTAATACTTCTATTTTAAAACAAAAATGACTCCAGGCAAAAGTGTTTATCTAAAAGGTAAGACAAAGTTGATTGGAGCGGGTGTACGAGACTCCTGCGGGAAAAGCGCGTCTAGGGGAGACCCCGCAGGCGAAAGCCGAGGAGGCTCCCCGACCGCCCGCGGAAAGCGAGTGCCCTACGTTCCAATCAACGGCCAAATTGTACAACTCATAAAAAATAGACAAACTCGATTTTCATCGAGTTTGTCTACAGTCTGAAATCCCCTTATGACCTCTCATAAGGGGATTTATTTTGTCCTTCTTTATTCATTATGGAAAGATTTATTCTTCCTTTGTTGTTCTTCCGCAAGAAACTCCAAAAAGACATTCATTGCAGATAGCGGCTGCTCATTTACCTTTTTATAGTAATTACTTTTCCTGGCATCGGTTAAGTAGTTGCTTTCTTTCATTCTCTCCAGCATATGCTTCTTGCTCATTTTCATTATTTCTTTTTGGTTGTGTTTGTTTTCCTTTAAAAGGGCAAATCCTATAGCACCCACTAATGCATATATTGCAAGAGCAATTTTAGAGATTGGGTATGAGTCGTTTTTAAATAAAAGAAAAAATAGATTTATGATGGAAAACCCTATCATTACGGTTGAAAAAAAACTGTATTTCATATTTTTCTTCAATAATGGGGACAGTTTTGATTGAAGTTTTTCGATTTCGGATTGCATGAAACGCGGTATATTATTTATCTTAATATTCATAGTTTCCTCCTTAATATGCATTCTTGAAATATGAAATTTGTATTGGTTACCTTTTGTTTCATCTCATGGTCGGTACGGTATATTTTACACGAATTTTTTAAGGAATCAGGAAAAGGAACCTAATTGTCTATATCTTATCGCTTAGATACTGATTTGTCATTTATTATACTTCAATATTAAGGAATCAATCTGGGGATAAAGTAAAAAAGAAGAAAGATAAAAAGCCTCTTGAATATGATTTTCCTAAACTCAAAAAAAGATGCCTTGCTATTATTAAAAAAATTTGTTAATATCATAAAATAACTTATTGACCGTTTTGTTCAACTGGTCAGTTTGAGGTGATATATGTCAATTGACAGGAAAAAGTTAATATTAGAAGCTGCGACAAAGTCTTTTTCACTCTTTGGTTATAAAGCTACAACAATGGAACAAGTAGCCAAAATAGCAAATGTCGGAAAAGGGACCATCTATATCTTTTATGCCAATAAAGAGCAATTGTTTAAAGAGATTGTGTTACGAATGATTGAAGAAATGAAAAATGAGGCTGAGCAGTCAATTAAACCAAACTTAACCTTTTATGAAAACCTGCATAGTGCACTTTATCGAATCTTAAAATTCAGAAAGGAGCATCAATTATCACTGAAGCTATTTCAGGAAGAAAAAGAAATGGGAACGCCAGCCGTTTTACAAATGTTAAATGAAATGGAAATAGCGATTATTTCTTATATTAAGGAAAAAATTAAATTAGCTATCGAAAAGAAAGATATTTCTCCATGTAATCCTGAAATAACAGCTTTTATCATGTTGAAGATTTATTTAGCACTTATATTCGACGGGGAAAGAAATCATAAACCACTTGAAAAAGAAGAAATAGCAGAACTATTTCAGTAATATTTGTTTAACGGATTGGCTGTCACTCATGATAGTCCTTATTATTTGTAAAAAAATGACCAAATGAACTAAATGGTCAATCATACTTAGGGGGAAATTCTTTGAAATCTAGTTTAATAAAACAGGAGTTACTTGGCCTGTTTAAAAATAAAAAACTGCTTATTCCGATTATCGCAATCCTGTTTATTCCTATTTTGTATAGTGGCATGTTCTTATGGGCTTTTTGGGATCCGTATGATCGTCTGGAAGATTTACCAGTTGCCATTGTTAATAATGACTCCGGTGCTGAGTTAGAGGGAGAAGAAATAAAACTAGGAGATGAATTTGTAGAAAAACTGAAGAAAAGTAAGGACTTTAATTTTCAGTTTGTTGATCGTAAAACAGGCTACAAAAACTTAGAGGATCAAAAATATTATTTACTAGTAGAAGTTCCAGAGAATTTTTCAAAAAACGCGACGACGTTAATGGATGAAAAGCCGAAAAAACTTGAATTAAAGTATGTTCCAAATGAAAGCTTTAACTTCTTATCAGCTCAAATAGGAGAAACAGCTGTTCAAAAAATCCAAATGGCTCTTGCAGAAAAAGTAACTGAGACATATGCAGAGACCATGTTTGACATCATTACTGAAATGGGCGAAGGGTTTCAGTCAACGGATGAAGCAGCTGGGAAACTGAAAGATGGAATCCTGGACGTTGATAATGGTGCAAAAACTTTAGAAGAAAAATTATCATCATTAGCTGAGAAACAAGTTGAATTTACAGGTGGTACCAAGAAAGTTCAGGATGGTACCGTTGAGCTACAAAAAGGAGCAAAAACTCTTGCTGATGGTTTAGGCCAGTTATCTAACGCTCAAAAACAATTGATTGACGGAGCGAAAAAGGCAGAAGATGGGGCAGGAAGCCTTCAAGCTGGTATTGAAAAAACTCATACTGGCATTGGTACAGTTGAAGAAAAGATGAATGAACTTGTTTCAGGTACGGAAAAAATCCATGATGGAAGTAAGCAACTGACAGGTTCCTTGCAACAGTTAGAGTCAGGTTCAAATAGCTTAGCTGAAGGTGCATCAGGATTGAAAGAAGGTGTATCGACTCTTCAATCGACCTTAGACCCATATTTGGGGGCTTTACCAAAAGAACAGCAAGATGCATTGAAGCAAGCATTTGATAATTTATCAGCTGGCGCTACAAAGCTTGAATCAGGGAATAAAGAGCTTGCTAATTCTGCCGGTCAGATTCAAGCAGGTGCCTCTAGCCTTTCTGAAAATATTTCGACCCTGAATAGTGGCCAAAAAGCACTTCAAACAGGTGTCTCTCAATTAAATGAAGGAGCAGGTCAATTAGAAACAGGGGCTGCTCAATTAAAAGAAGGTCAATCTCAATTAAGAGTAGGTCTAGTAACATTCGGTGAGAAATTATCAGAAGCAGCAACCGGTAGCCAAAACCTCGCTTCAGGTTCAGCGACACTTGCAGATGGAGTCAATCAGCTTACAGCAGGATCGGCAGCATTAGCAGATGGATCTAGTCAATTAGCGGATGGTTCTAGTAAAATTGTAAATGGAACAAGTAAGTTGGCGGAAGGGTCGACAGAGTTTAAGGATAAAATCAATAAAGCGGCTAAAGGTTCAGCTGATATTAATGCTAGTGAAGAAACGTATAACATGGTTGCAGAACCTGTTAAGGTTGAAAAAGAAAGCATCAATAAAGTTCCGAACTATGGAACTGGTTTTGCTCCTTACTTTCTATCATTAGGTTTGTTTGTAGGTGCATTATTGCTCTCAATTGTCTTTCCATTAAGAGAGCCGATTGGAATTCCGAAAAACGGGTTCACTTGGTTCTTAAGTAAATTTGGCATTATTGCTGCAGTAGGTATTATCCAAGCAATTATAGCCTCAGGATTAACATTAGTACTGCTTGATATGGAAGTGAAAAGTGTACCGTTATTCGTAATGTTCTCGATTATAACGAGTTTGGTATTCATTACATTGATTCAGTTGCTTGTAACAACATTGGGAGATCCAGGTCGTTTCATCGCGATTGTTATCTTGATCTTACAATTAACGACAAGTGCTGGAACATTCCCACTTGAATTAATACCAGAACCATTACAAATATTCAATAATTGGTTACCGATGACCTTCTCAGTTAGAGGGTTTAAAGAGGTTATATCAAGTGGTAACTTTGGTTTAATGTGGCAAAACGTCTATGTTTTACTTGGCTTTACAATTAGCTTTATGATATTGACATTACTTTACTTTGTCTTTAAGCATAAGAAAAGCTATTCAGGAGTAAGCGAAACTACAGAAAATTAAACACAAACAAAAGAACGATTCCTCTTAAAGGAATCGTTCCAGACTGTAGACAAACTCTATGAAAATCGAGTTTGTCTATTTTTATGGCTTGTACAATTTGGACGTTTGGAACGTAGGGCACTCGCTTTCCGCGGGCGGTCGGGGAGCCTCCTCGGCTTTCGCCTTTGGTGTCTCCCCTAGACGCGCTTTTCCCGCAGGAGTCTCGAACACCCGCTCCAATCAACTTTGTCTTGCCTTTTAGATGGAACACTTTTGCGCCTGGAGTCATTTTTGTTTTAGGCTGTTTTCTAAAAGATTGTTGCTATTCAATTAAGAAAATCTAACATCTTTATAGAGATAAGCTTAACTTTCAATGAACTAACAACTAAACAAATATCGAAACAATGGTCGGTCCGAAAGGTTTGTACTTAGAAGGATTCAGGTTATTTGACAAGAAACCTTAATGGCTTAGCCATTTATTATTGTATATGATACAAGTACTAAACATTTTTTAAAATAGGAAGAGGATGAAGTATTCTGAATAAAACAAAAGTAATGGCTTATTTTAGTGCATTTGGTGATGAATTCCCTTTGGAGATAGTAACCGATGTTCTTGGTATTGAACCCACAGAAACTTACAAAAAGGGAGATATTATCGAAAGTTCTACTAACCCTAATCTTGTATCAACCAAAATTAGACGGAGGAAAAAGACCGATTGGACTTTAAGCACAGGATACCAAGAGTCATACGATATTAACAACCAGTTGAATCCTATTCTAAAATCCCTTGAAGGGAAAACGGAAGATTTAAAACAACTCAAAGTGAAATATGGTTTAGAGTTTCTTTTTATGATTGTAATTCAAATAGAAAATAACGAAAAACCCGCAATGTATTTACAGAAAAACATTATTGATTTTTCTAGCTTAATTCAAGCAGAAATCGTTTTTGATTTATATATATTTAGTTAAGAAAAATTGTTGATTTTCTTGTTCAATATCCTATGCAGCTATTTAGCTGAAATTATGTTCACTTAAATTAATAATGGTCCATTTAAATTATGACGCTTCGCTTAGAGTACAAAAATGCTCTGAGCGTTTTTGCTTACTAAAATCCAAACCCATTATCTTCTTAACATTTCAACAGTGTGATAGTTGGATCTTTGACAAGCTGAAATAAGCATATGTTCAACACGTTTATCAAACGCCATATTCTTTCCTATTTCTAGCCAGCGAAACCAGTAAAGGTAATTTATCCAGATAATATGTTCCAACTCCTTGAAAACGCTCCATGCAACCCTTTAGTCTGTTGTAAAAGTTATTAACGTGCTGTATATGATAGATACCTTTTTTTACACGTTGCTTCTGACGTTCATTAATCGTCTCGTGCAGCAAGCATTTTATCTTAGCGAATTTTTTATAGTTTTGAAAACAAGTGAAGTAAATAACCATTTCAATTACAAACCCTTTATTGGCTTGAATAAATGTCCCTTTGTTTATTTCCCCCCCCCAATTCCAGCAAGAACAAATCTTGACGCTAAACAGTAGAAGGAATAATAGTTTTAATTTTCACCAATTCCGTTAAGGAGATATTAGACTCCAACCGGTCTAAAGGAGGAGCACCAAGACAGATATGATTGCCGTGTCCAAATGCAATCTGAGGACTTGGATTATGGTGAATATCAAATTCATGGTCGCGTTCAATTTCGTCTCGATTAGCTGATGCAAGCAGAGCTAATATTATTTGGCCTTTTTGTAAGTGTTTGCACCCTTTAAAGTTTAGATTAAAAGCTACCTATTTCACTAAACTTATCAAAGGAAATTTTTCCTGCTGACAGGATTGTGCTGTTAGCGTGGGCTAAATACTAACATTATAAAAAATCTTCATCATTTTGACCTAACTGGCCCTAAATAGCGAGTCTTTTTTTATGGTAATATTGTCCTCATATGGTATAATAGTTACAGAGAAGGAGTGTGTTAGCTATTGATAAACCCGAAAACATGCTAATTATTCCTTTTTTATATTTGTTACGTGACTATTATCGTATTTAGTACTTTTAAATCGAGTTTTTGAACAAATCAATATATAATTAGAAAGCGAGATAATAGATTTAAATTTATTAAGGAGGGACATAGAATGATGGAATGGGCTCTAATCATTTTGTTTGGTGTAGCAGTTTTACTGTTCATTTTATCGTTTATTAAAAAGGATTCTGTAAAAGTGGACAGTCAATTGGAACAGCTTGCTATCACTTTTGGAAATGAAATGAATGTATTACAGGAAAAAATCAGGAACATCGAGATAGATGCTGAAATTACGGTGCAAGAGGCAGGCATTCTTGCAATGTCTTCCGAAAAGCGGAACTTGTTGCGTGAAGTACTCGACCTACATAAGCGAGGCTATTCATTTGAAAGCATCGCACTGAAAACAAAACAGACGGAAAATGAGATAGAAGGCTTGCTTACTCCTTACATTAAAACGAAGAGTGAAAGGAGAAATGTGGCCAATGACATCTAAATCAATGCGCAGCTTTGCCGGTGGCCTTATTGTTGCGGCAGGTTTGTGCGGTGCAGTGTATTTCTTTGGTCCAAGTGAAGCGACGGGCACTTCAGAGAAACTAACAGCAGATGAGATGAAAGAATCTCTGGCTTCTGAAGGGTATGTCATACATACAGAAAAAGAATGGGAAGATGAGATTGCTGAAGCAAAGTCGATTAAAGATAAAGCGGAAGCTGAAAAAGAAAATGTAAAAGAACCAACAGAGAAAGTCATATATCGTACAGTTCTGAGAGTGTCTAAAGGCTCGACAAGTATCGATGTGGGTAAAACCCTTCAAAAAGCAAAAGTCATTAAGAATGCCAATAAGTTTTCAGACGAGGTTGAAAAGAAAGGCAAGGCCAACGGACTACGACCTGGAACATATGTGGTAGATAGTGAGATGACGACGGATAAAATCATATCCATCATATTTAAATGACCATAAAAACCGGCCATCCATGTGATGGTCGGTTTTTATATGCAGTCAACGCAATGTTACCATTTCTATACTTAAGATTTGATTAGCCGATTTTTGCATAAACCTTTAACAATTAAGATGAGATGAAATGGAAGATTGTTAAAACATGTGAACTTTTTCATGTTTTCCTTACCTTAACCTTTGTCCGAACTCCGGCCCACATTGCAATAATGAGACCTCCAACAGTATCGGCGATTAAATCTGTCATTGTATCTTTATTTCCTCCGCCTTGTAATGTCATTCCGAATAATTGATCAGAACTAAATTCGTAGATTTCCCATATAACACCACCAAGTGCTGCGAAAGAGAGGGTAAACAAAAAGACAAACCAGGGGGATATCCCATTACCTGCATTTCTGTGTACCAAACGTTCATATAAAGCAATTGCAGTAAAAGCAAGAAGGGATCCACTTAGGAAATGTAAGAATGTGTCCCACCACCCCAGTCCATACCAGCCTAAAATAGATCCTAAATATTGTGAACCGAACAAGAAGATTAAATAGGAAATGATAATGGGCAGATTGAATTGAAGCTTAGTAAATAGGGCCAATAGCAGGGGAATTGCTCCACAAACCACACCACCTATCGAAACAAGGGATTTGAAAGTTTCATCGGTTGTATAGTAAAAGATAGATAAAGCTGCCATGAAAAGTACATAGACCAAACTAAATGAAATAACTAACTTACGATTCATATGATTACCTCTGCAAATTATCATGATTTTTTTGTACACTAGAATAAATGGAGATAAGAAGACCGCCAGTAAGACCGAAAATCATATCGTACATAGTATCTTTATTACCGCCTCGCTGCATGGTTTGAGTAAAAGTCAGGTCTCCTGCGAACTCATAGACTTCCCAAAGAACAGTGGCAGTGACTGAAAGTGAGAGAACAAATAGAAAGATGACCCAACTTGAAATATCTTTTCGCGCCCCTTGAGGGATGAAAAATTTATAGAGAGCAATTCCAACAAAACCGATAAAAATGCCCTTGTAGAAATGAAGGGTAGAGTCCCACCATTTAAAATCCACATAAAAATTTGCGATTGACCCTAAAAATGTCGTACAGAAAACAAAAACATAAAAACCAATAATGATCGGAATGTTAAAGGGATTATGTTTAACAAATAATATTGAAATGGGCAAGGCACTTATCAATATACCCCCAAGAGCTACCATCCATCGGGAAGAATCATCTTTAATGAGGTAAAAGATGAATAAAACAGTCATAAATACTACAAAAACTAAACTAAGAATAATGATTATTTTATGTTTCAACATACCACCTCATTCATAACATTCATTGGATCATCCTATAGTATTCAACCAAAATGCAACGGTGAAAATGGATTTGTTCGAATTTCCAGCCTTTTTTATGATGATCTTTATTTGCCGCCAACTCGCATTATTATAATTACTTTGCTACCATAAGTGCTTTCTTTATAGTGGGCCAAAGAACCAAGATATCCAGAATGATAACCAGAATTAAAATGGTTCCTCCGATCAATATCAGGTAAAAAAGCTTTATTCCTTTAGTGAACTTTGAAGGGAAAATCATTAAATATATAACAGGTTTAGTTAGATTTACCAAAATGAGCTGGATGTTTTGTATATGGCATAAGGATGATAGAAATTTTTAAAAAATAGTAAGTAATATGAAGAAAATTTCCAACCTTACTTTCAAGACAACAACTACTACAGCTAAAGGAGAAGGGGTATGTAAAACAGCCTTTCCAACTAAATACAAAGGATTAAATGTTGAAACGATCAGGCATTCACCTTTTTTTTGTTCCTTCCTTCTTAATACTTCTTATTTTTGGCCATTCATGTTCAAGTTATTCATACAGAAATTAATTGCCCTTCTTCAACAATTCATCACCGTTTCATTCGGTCTCAATTTTTCTGTCTTTTACCTAAATATTCCAATATATTCATTAGAACCGATTCCATTGGTGAAGGTATGGAATCTATCGCGAAATCGCTTTAAAAGAAAAACAATGAATTGCCATTACGAATTATATTTGCTGTTTTCATATTACTCTTATTCCAGAAACAAAATCGCAACCTGGATTTGGAAAAAAAGTGTAGTACTCCGATATGTATTATGTTCGCTTGTTTTTTTAAAATGACACTCCATTTGTATAGTTCCTTTGAGTGGCACGATTTTTGCATATAATTGTTGGTATATCGAATATATAGGAGAAAGGAAGAGAGTAGGAAACTGTTAGACACATAATTAATGAAGAACATTTAAGCCCTTGGTTATCAAGCATATTGGAATGGTTTATATGTCAGAAAGTTAATCCTGATTCATAAAGGGAAAGCGAAGCAATTAAACTTAAAAAGGTTAGGAGTAAATTAGTATGAAAATACCAGTGGAAAATATAGTAGAGTTAACTGTAGAACATCAATTCTTACAGGCTTATCCTATATTGAGTCAGTTACGTCCTGATTTGACTTTAATGGAATATCTAGAATTAGTAAATGATATGCGTAAGGAGGGTAAACAGTTATTTGCTTTATATCATGATACAAGTATCGTAGCATTAGCAGGTGTTAGCTGGCGTGAAGATCCAGATAATGAACGCTATATTTATGTACATGATTTGGTTACTGATGTAAATCATCGTCCTAGTGGCCTTGGATATAGTCTGCTTAGTTATATACATAATTGGGCAAAAGAATATGGAGCTGAATATATTACATTGGAATCTTGAATTCGGCGCCTTGACGCCAAAATGTACAATTTTTTTAGGATGGGGTTGGTACCTATTGGGTGTAGATTTTTTTTCGTACATAGGATGAATTTTTACGGCTTCTAGATTGAAGGGGAAATGGGGGACAAAACCATTATGAAGTTAAGGTTGGAAAAACAAATAAACTTGGGATGAAACATACATCTGAACAAGTTAAAGGAGAAAAAATCCATGCACCTATTCAAAGGAATGGGTGCCCTGCCATCCAAAAATTAATGGAAAGCTTATACAAACTCTGCATAGAGGAATCTCTGCAGGGTTTTTCTTCATTTATCTTTTTTGTGACCCTAAACCATCCAACTTTCTGCCACTTAGTACAACAAGGGAAAATTGAAGTCGTTGATCTCAAAATTATAATAAATTATGCGCATATTGGCAATCTATGCATTTATTCATAGGAGACTTTTTTAAAAAAACTTCCAATGAATTTGATTGAGATTGTGCTTCAGGATGCCTATAAACGATTAGATGAGGTAACTGTCTCCAAATGCAAGAAAGTTGGAGATTAATAAAAAACAATTAACATACCAAATTACCTTATGTGAATAGAAACGTCTTGAGGTGGATTATTCTTTCCATAGGTCATGAAATGGAGGCAATCAATTCCGAAAATATAGAAAATCAGGCTATTCATCAAAATCACCTTATATACTATTTTACTCACCCTATTTTAATTACTACCAACAATAAAAAGGGAAGGCAGAGAGTAAGAAGTCCATAATTCAGCTGGTTTATTTGATTTGGCTATATTTTCATACTAGGGATAAAACTATAGTGATCATTCCCAGAGAGAGGGTAAGTCAGAAAACGATAGTCATTTAGTTTAACCACTTGTTATCTAGTAATGAACCAAATAAAAGCAATACTGCTGCTTTTCATATTATTCGTATTTCTTATTCCAGATATCAAAATCGAAAATATGCAACCTATATTTGAAGAAGGCATGAAACCGGTAAAGGGAGATCATATCACTCTTTAGCACTGTCTTATGTTCAGCTTGTTTTATGATCACTCGATATGTAAACAAAAAGGCTTAAATGAAGAAAAACTTTTATTTAGGGACTTTATTAGCTGGCGGCGTTCTTTTCTTTATGGACTCGCCTTAGGACTAGTTCAATCGCTAGGTTTGCAATGTTACAAAAATCCTCTTTTTTCATTATCATACAATTTTTTACATCCCGATATAGTGCATTATCAAATTTTATTGCCAGTTTGGTAGTTATTAGTAATATTAGGTAAATCGAAAGGTGGCTTGCATCATATTTGATGTTAAAGTGGGCGTTTCACAACAAAAGAAAATTTCCCATGAAAATTTTAATGGGAAAAGAAACTGCAATGTATTGGGTAACTGATTCATGGATATTAAAAGGTTAAAGGATAAATGAAATATTCTGACAAATATATTGACTAAAGAAAGACTATGAATTAATATAACAATATATAACATTACATAATGTTGTATATCAAATATTGAAGGAGTGGGAAAATGAGTAAATCTGTTATTAATGTAAAAAGTAATGTAAAAACAGTATTGGATCAATTAAAGGGTAGGAAAATTAACAATATTTATTTTGTAGCATGCGGTGGATCTTCTGCCATTATGTATTCAGCTAAGTATATACTGGATCGTGAAGCTAAAAATATAACTTCTGATCTATATAGTTCAAATGAGTTTATACATCGTAATCCACAACAATTAGGGAAGGAATCTTTAGTAATTTTATGCTCTATGTCTGGAACAACTCCTGAAACAGCAGAAGCGGCTAAGTTTGCAAAAAGTAAAGGTGCGTTTACAGTGGCATTAACGAACGAACCAGCATCACCATTGGCCCAAAATTCGGACCTTTATATTAAATATGAATGGGGTAACGGTGTAAACGCCTTTGATACAAACCTCAGTGTTTTATATCAACTAGTTTTTGGTGTACTTCATATAGCGGAAAACAATGAGAAGTTTGGAAAACTAGTATCAAGTTTAGAGAACTTACAGCCAGTGTATGAAAAAGCTCTACAGCAAGAAGCTTCTAATGCAAGAATATTCGCCCAATCTCATGCAAAAGAACCTGTTATCTATACAATGGCCAGTGGTTCCAACTATGGGACAGCCTATTCTTTCAGTATTTGTATCTTAATGGAAATGCAATGGATACACTCACATGCCATTCATGCTGGTGAGTACTTCCATGGACCATTCGAAATTATTGACGAAAATGTACCGTTTATCATTCTATTGGGATTGGATGAAACAAGACCGTTAGAAGAAAGAGCGTTATCTTTTTCTCAGCGTTATGGCAAAAAGCTAACTGTGTTAGATGCAAAACAGTATGATCTTGGTGGTATCGATGAAGAAGTAAAAGGATATATTGCGCCGCTAATCTTAAATCGTGTATTGCGTCAATATGCAGAAGAATTAGCGGAAGCGCGTAATCATCCTTTAAGCAAGAGACGTTATATGTGGAAAGTAGAATACTAATAGCTGGAGAAAACTTAATATTCTGTATATTTTATTTACGAATTATACTATAATGTTTTATAACATTATAGTATAATTTCCTGATATTAAAAGCATTTATAAAAAGGAGGGTATTCATGAGAAAAACAAAACTTATATTTGCATCATTTTTAAGTTTATCTTTAATGCTTGGGGGATGTTCTGGTGAAAAAACAGCTTCAGAATCAGATGTTGGAAAAACTACCTTAACATTTTTCCATAGGTGGCCAAAGGAACCGGAAAAAACTTACTTTAATGAAGTTGTAAAAGAATTTGAAAAACAAAACCCCGATATCCATATTAAAACCGAAGCAGTGCTAAACGATTCGTATAAAGACAAGATTAAAGTAATGACTGGTACAAATAATCCACCTGATGTTTATTTCTCATGGAGTGATGAATTTGCCAGTCAGTTTGTGCGAGGAAATAAAGCTTTGGATTTAACTTCTTATTATAAAAACGATCCGACATGGTCTTCTCAACTCGTTCCATCCCAAGTCAAACCATATACATTTAATAATAAGGTGTATGGTGTCCCCGTAACAATGGATGGGAAAATGTTTTTCTATAACAAGGATGTTTTCGAAAAATTGAACATATACCCACCTAAAACATGGAATGAATTAATCGATGTATTAAAAGTGTTAAAAAAGAATAACTACACAGCCATTCAATTCGGCAGTCAAGATACTTGGACAATTTCCCATTATGTGGGCACATTGAATCAACGTCTGGTTAGTCCGGAAGTGCTGGCAATGGATTATAATCGAAAAACCGGAAAATTCAAGGATGACGACTACATAAAAGCGCTTGAGAAATTCCAAGAGTTGTTACCTTATTTTAACGAGAATACGAATTCAATAGATCATGAATATGCTAGGCAGCAATTTTCAAATGGTAAAGCACCTATGTTTTATGCAGAAACGGCAGAAATCAAGTTATTTGGACCTACTAAGTTTGAACTTGGAATGTTTAACTTTCCTGAAGTGGAAGGCGGAAAGGGTAATCAAACAAATCTAACGGGATCACCTGAGGGCTTTATGATTTCTTCTAAGACAAAGCATCCTAAAGAAGCGATGGAGTTTTTAAAGTTTCTAACCACTAAACAGATGGGAGAGAAACTAGTCACTGATGTGGGCAAGTATAGTGCAGTTAAAGGAACGGTGAATGAAAATAATTCTTCCCCGGAACAGCTGGAAGCGGTTCAAAGCATATTAAACACAAAAGAAATGGCCCCATGGTTTGACATGAGCATTGATACGCGTATTGCAGATGCCTATTTAACCGGAACACAAATGATGTTAAATGGAGATAAAACACCTAAACAAATTATGCGTGATGTTCAAAAAGCTGCTGATACTGTTAGAACTGAAGCGGGGAAATAAGGGAATTCATTTTTCCGTTTTATTAAGGGAGTGATATTTTAATGATAAAACCCGATAAATTTGTACCTTATCTATATCTTCTTCCAGCCTTAGTTTTTTTATTGCTTGTTTATATTCCCATTTTCCAGAATATTGGCGATAGTATGTATAATTGGAGTACATTTTCACCAGATAAAGCATTTGTAGGGATGGATAACTACTTTACTTTATTTAAAGATCCCGTATTTTATGAAGCTTTAAAAAATAATATTCTTTATGCTGTCATTTCAATTGTTTTCCAGGTTTTTGGAGGGTTAATTGTTGCAGCTGTTTTAGAAGATAAATTAATCCGTAAATTTTCACCTATCTTTCGCACAGTCTATTTTTTGCCGGTCGTCGTTTCAATGACAGTCATCGCATTGCTGTTTTCATTTTTTTACAACCCGGAAGTGGGATTATTAAATCAGTTTCTTAAAATGATTGGATTGAATAATTTAGCACTGCCATGGTTGGGTGATAGTGAAACGGCAATCTATGCAGTCATTGCTGTCTCACAGTGGCAATCGATTGGTTATATAGCCATGCTATATATCGTATCCATTCAAAAAATTTCACCTGAACTATATGAAGCAGCTGAAATGGATGGAGCGAATAAAATAAAAACGTTTTTTCACATTACGGTTCCAGCAACAAAGGAAATGACATTCGTCGCCGTAATATTAACATTGACAGGTGCCTTTACAGTGTTTAATGAGCCATATATCTTAACCGGAGGGGGACCGGGAACTTCTTCTGAAGTACTAAGTACCTATTTATATAAAACGGCTTTTTCAAAAGATATGATGGGATATGCTTCTGCCATAGCAACGGTTATCTTAATTATTACGTTACTTATTTCTCTTGTTCAAATGAAAATATTTAAAACGGGAAAGGAGGACTAATAATGGAGATGCCTAAATCAACTATTAGAGTACCGGAATTAGTTGTGGAAAATCTAGAGTATGCAAGGAAAAGAAAAGTCTTTAATATGAGAGTAGCCCTTGTTTATGCAGGTTTGATCGCCTACTTTCTTGTTGTTGCATATCCCTTATTATGGATGGTCATCAGTTCTTTCAAAAGCACAGAGGAAATTTTCAGCCATAGTTGGTCACTTCCTCATACATGGTTGTTTGAAAATTATGTAACAGCTTGGAATAGTGGGATTTCTTCCTACTTTTTAAATAGTGTCATGGTTACTGGCATGACTTGTATTCTAACGGTATTAGTAAGTGCGTTGGGTGCCTACGGATTATCTCGCTTTGATTTTCGTGGAAAGGCTTTCATTTTGGTCATATGCTTAGGCGGTTTGATGCTATCTCCCCAAGTAAGCCTGATCCCTTTGTATAATATCATTCAGAAGCTAGGTATATATAACACACACTGGGCGTTAATTTTACCTTATGTAGCATACAGAATTCCGCTAACCATCTTATTGATCCGGGCTTACTTCCTGTCCATTCCGAAAGAACTGGAAGAGGCTGCCCGGTTGGATGGATGTACGAATCTTGGAATCCTTTTTAGGATTTTCATCCCTATGAGTAAGCCTATTTTATTAACAACGGCAATTTTAACAGCTTACTATACATGGAATGAATTTATGTTCGCCATCATCTTCATAGACGATGATAGTTTACGTACGATACCTGCCGGTTTAATGCAATTCCGAGATGCACTGCAAACCGATTGGGGTGTGTTACTTTCTGGATTAACTATTTCAGCGGCACCTATCGTCATTTTATTTTTATTCATGCAGAAGTATTTTATCCGTGGAATTGCTAGTGGAAGTGTAAAATGATAACAGGGGGAACAGGCATGAAGCTAATTGGAATTGGAGATAACGTAGTAGATTTTTATAAAGACCAAGGAAAGATATATCCTGGCGGCAATACATTAAACGTGGCAGTGCTGTACAATCGTTTAAATGATAAACAGTCTTCATATATTGGCATTGTAGGTAATGACGTGGCAGCAGATCATGTGTTAGAGGTATTGCAAAAGGAAAAGATAGAGATTAGTAGAGTAAGACAAGCAGTAGGAGAGAATGGGATGGCCGTCGTCGCGTTGGATAAGGACGGGGACCGAATTTTTGTTGGTTCCAATAAGGGGGGAATTCAATCAAGATTGGGGATTGTACTGAATGACAAGGATTTGGATTATATTCGGCAACACGACCTTCTTCATACAAGTGTATATAGCCGAATAGAGCATAATCTTCCAATATTAAGCCAATTCATTGACATTTCTTTTGATTTTTCGACAAATCAAGAGGATCACTATTTACAAAAAGTTTGTCCGTATGTAACTTATGCATTTTTTTCCGGAAGCAATTTGAACGAGGCAGAGTGCAATGCACTGATTCAAAAGGTGCATTCGTTCGGCACAAAAGTGATATGTGTTACTCGTGGGGAAAAGGGAGCAATTTTATCAACTGAAAATCAATTATATGAACAAGCTATTATCCAAACCAAAGTTGTAGATACGTTGGGGGCGGGAGATTCTTTTATTGCTGGTTTTCTCTCATCGTACGTCCAGGGTCAAGATGTATATAAAGCTTTACAAAAAGGAGCTTTAGTTGCCTCCCAAACCTGTCAGGACTATGGTGCTTTCGGGTATGGTAAAGAATATCATCCTGACCATATGATGGTTTAAAATGATTTAGATGGAAAAAGGTAACGAGATCCCGGATTAGGACGGGGATTCGTTACCTTTTTCTTGTGATATGGAACTATCAATCGTAAAAGTCACTCGATTAGCAGGATAATAGAGGAAGGATGAATGGATAGGTTGCTTCTTAGCGTCATATGCCACTTTCTCCACTTTGAAAAGGGGGTCTCCCACTTCGCATTCTAAATATTTTGCTTCATCGGCATTTGCCAAAACCATATTTAAAAGTTTCGTGTTATGAACAGGAGTTATATTATATTTATGCTTTATGATATCATACATGGAAACAGAGTTATGGACATGTTGATTTAAATCAGGCAGGACCTTTAAGGAATAATGAGAAATTTCTAAGGTGAGAGGTTGATTATCATAGTATAAGATCCGTTGTAATTCAAGAACATCACTTTCAGGGGTAATCTCCAAGGATTTGGAAATATTAGCCGATGCAGGTATGATCCCAAATGAAAGGATTTTTGTTTGAGGTATCTTCCCTAATTCTGACATATATTCAGCATGACCATTAACAGCAAATAATTCCCTTTTTACTTTAGGATATTGGACAAATGTTCCCTTTCCTTGTTGGCGTATTAGAAGACCCTCTTCCACCAAGTCCAAAACCGCCTTTCTGACAGTAATGCGACTTACTCCATATATGTCACATAATTCTGTTTCGGTTGGTAATCTTTCGCCAGGAGAGTAAATCCCTTTGTTAATATCTTCGATAATAGATTGTTTTAATTGTATGTATAATGGTGTAGAACTATTTGTGTTGAGTTTCATGTTTTCCCCTTTCTCGTATTTTTCCTTTTATTATAACGTAATGTGATGTTATAGTACAAATCTTCAATTCGACAGACAGACCTCCCGCAACAACAATCCGTGATAAGAATGTCGCGGATCTTTTGCGTGGGAAAATCTGCACTTTTTGCACAGTACCATAAAAAGAGCATGTAACTACGATCTGAATAGGGAGTGCAGCAACCATCTTATAGTTAAAGCAAATGCCCGAATCATAAAAAGCCATAATACGACATCAAATTCCAGCATATTTCTACTTTGCCATTTTGTATAATGAGATAGAAAAATATTTTATGTAAGTGATTGTTGCAATGTGAAAAAAATGGAAAATTGTTTCAACTCTAGGAGTTGCCGTTTTATCGGCAAGTATTGCGGCACCAACATTTGCAGCTAATGAAACATCCCCTGGTACACCCATTCAACAAACTTATTCGGTTTCAGGTTTTCCAGCATGCGGAACTTGGGAAAAAGCTAGAACAAATTGCGAGTGATAGCCAAGGTAAAGTAAAAGTGGATGTAGCTGGATATTCCAATAGAAATAGAGAAATTTATAAAGCAACCGTGGGAACAGGCGACAAAGTCGTTTTAATTCAAAGTGAGATCCACGGAAATGAGACAACTGGTACGGATGCAATCTTGAATATCTTGAGGTTTTTGGGAACCAATTCTCCTGAAGCGGAGAAAATTCGTAAAGAAATTACCCTTGTCGCTTTGCCTAAAATGAATCCGGATGCTGCGAATTGAACCGTCGGGGAAATGATATGACCTGGGCAGAGGTCGTGGAACAGTTTCCACAGATAGCAGGAGCGAATCCATCATGGAACTATTATACATACAAAAATGAATCATTCGATTATGAGTCCAAACCTAAATTGATAGTTTTATCAACTTAGTAACCAGACGGGTACCCGCCTGGTTTTTCTTCATGATCGGTTTCGGCAAACAGAAAAAGTTTTTTGAATATCGCCTTTGTAATTCTTTTCAAGTTATATGGTGTTTAGAAGAAAACTATTTGCAAACATAGGTATTTTTCACTATTAACACAAAGTGTTAAAAATGTCAGAATATTAGTAATAGTTATTTTTATGATTATTAAATGAAAAGGGAGGTTTTTTTTTGAATTTTAAGAAGAAAGTTCTAACAGTTTCATTATCTAGTTTAATGTCTTTAAGCGCTGTAACAGCTGTTGCACTACCAGTCGGAGCGGTTGGAAATGGCCCCAGTGCTGGAAATGGTCAAGTGACAACTTCAAATCTGCATACATACGAAAACTTGGTAAGTTATCTAAAAACCCAGGATGCTAAACAAGAAAGGTTGGCATTGGAAGTAATCGGGGAAACGGTAAAAGGAAGAGATATTTATCTTGCGAAATATATTTCCAATCCTAAAAACCCAACTATACTATTTTTAACTCAACAGCATGGAAATGAACAGCTGACTACTGAGGGTGCTCTGGAGTTCATTAAACATTTAGGAACAAATAAGACTAAAGGGATATTGGAAAATGTTAACATTCTTATCATTCCAATGTTAAACGCAGATGGGGCAATGGGAGATGTTAATTTCTCTCTTGATGACTATTTGGCAAAGGGTGATCGACATCTAACCCGGGCAAATGCAAATGGGGTCGACTTAAACCGGGAGCATGATAAAAAAACCAATCAAATGCAAGTCGAGGTAAAAGCTTTACACGAAAATGTATTAGCAAAATACGATATCGATTACATGATAGATTTACATCATCAAGGGACGTTAAGCGAAACAGATGGTGAACTTGTTTCAGGTTCAATACTTTATCCTACAAACGCAAACGTAAAGCCTGAAGTGCTAGAAGCTTCAAAAAAACTGGGGGCTGTTGTATATAACTCAATTGAACCTACTGGTTGGGGCCATATTGGTAAATATGATGGCGGTTCAGGAGAAAATATAGGCCGTAATGGTGCGGCCGTTCGTTATGATATTGCAACTTTACTCTTTGAGATGCGGGGGATGTCTGACCACAATGTCGAGACAGTTGCACTTGGACAAAAAAGTAATGGCTATCTAATAAAGCAAACAGTCACCACTTTGGATGCAGCTGTTAGAGCTATTGCAGATCATTCAATTGAAACGGTCGATGCAAGCTTTTGGGACACCCTGCCAACACAAACGAATCGTTCTGGGGGAGAATCAGACGAATGAAATGATGACACATCCCATCTGGGATGTGTTTTTTTAAAATTTTCGCATACCGATAGAAGCTCAAACTTGCTCATATTTATAGGACAAGATAAAAGATGACATAGAAAAAAGGCATCTGCTTTCACTAAAAGCAGATGCCTTTTGAACGATAACAGAATCGATCTGAAATGTCCCTTCTTCAATAGTTGATGTTTGTTCCTATAAACTATTTTGGGTCGAATTCTCCTTTTTTTGTTCTTCTTTTAGCTGTAAGGCTACTAAACTGGCAAAGTCATGAATGATGGTGGCTGCCAATAGTGATGTAATTTGAGTTGGATCGTACGGCGGGAGGACTTCCACCAGGTCGAACCCAATAAAGTTGAATCCTTGCAGAGAGCGTATCATTTCTAGGGTTTCAAAGCTATTTAGACCGCCGACCTCAAGTGTGCCAGTACCAGGGGCACAGGATGGATCAACAAAATCAATATCAAAGCTCAAGAAACATGGTGTATCCCCAATGGTTTTCTTGACCTCCTTCACGACATCTTCGATTCCTCTTTTCTTCAGCTCGGGAGTAGTTATCACATTGTAACCTAGATCCGTACTTGAATCTATATCTCCTGGATGATTGAGCGTGCCTCTGATGCCAATCTGGAAAACTTTATCCGTTTGGAGCAAGCCTTCCTCATATGCACGGATAAACGGGGAACCATGCCAATATTTTTCATCATAATAAGTATCCCAGGTATCTGTATGTGAATCAAAATGAAGAAGTGCAACAGGACCGTGTATTTTTGCGGCAGCTCTTAGATTAGCCAATGTTACTGAATGATCCCCTCCGATGCCGATTGGAATGATACCGTTTTTCATCAAGTCTCCCATAGCCTTTTCAATTATCTCATAGCTTCGATGTATATTATGGGGAATTACCGAAACGTCCCCAATATCAATGGCATTACATTCGTCAAACGGAAATACCTTGTGAATGGGATGGTAAGGAAACAACGTCATGGATGCCTGGCGGACAGCCTGTGGAGCAAACCGAGCTCCTACCCTGAATGAAGCAGCTGTATCAAAAGGCATACCTACCACTGCCAATTTGGCATTTTCTCTTGAAGATGGTAAGCGCATAAATGAACCGGTCGTACAAAACTCTGGTTTAACATCAGGGGATAATGGATATTTCATTTTTCTATTCCTCCATTTTCTTATAACGATAATAGTTTTGAAACTCATATAAATGAATTCCTATGGATGATTAATTATGCAATTATCATGCCAAGTCACAGTAAGTGGTTTTTTGTGGCTTCTAACCAGATATCATTTGAATGGAATATGCAAGTGCGAATAATTTATGGGAAATTGAATCGCCAATTATAAGATGCTGAACGACTTTTATTCCTATAAATCAATCCAATGCAGGTAAGAATGCAGGAATAAAAAACATTTCTAGCGTAATTCATTTATCGAAGTAAACCGAAATCAGATGGCACAAAACTTGCATTAAGGTATACAGTGGAAATTTTTATAAAGAGGGAGGCATTGAAATTTATCAATTTAAAAAATATTGATCCTACAATTTGAAAACGGTTTCAAGGAGGAATGATAGGTGGAAAATGAGGTAACATTGAAAAGAACGCTGAAATTATGGCAAATTGTTATGATGGGGTTAGCTTATATGACACCCATGGTCGTATTTGATACATTTGGCATTGTATCTGGGATTACGGGGGGCCATGTGCCGACTGCTTATATCGTCGCGTTGGTAGGGATGCTTTTTACAGCTGCAAGCTATGGAAAACTAGTAAAGGTTTTTCCCACTGCAGGTTCTGCCTATACTTATACTCAAAAGGCCATTAACCGACATTTAGGATTCCTGGTAGGATGGTCTTCGTTGTTAGACTATTTATTTTTACCTATGGTAAATGCATTGTTGACCAAAATTTATCTCACTGCTTTATTTCCAGAAGTTCCATCATGGCTATGGGTAGTATTATTCGTGGCAATTGTCACCATTCTCAATCTCCGCAGCGTTAATGTACTAGCTAACTTTAATGCTCTTTTTGTTTTAATTCAGATTGCCATCATGGCAGTGTTCATCATTCTTGTTATCAAAGGTTTGCACAATGGAGAAGGTACAGGGGAAGTGTTTACAATAAAACCTTTCATAAATGAAGGAATGGACTATTCGGCTATTATAACCGGAGCCACGATTCTTTGTTTTTCCTTTTTGGGGTTTGATGCGGTAACGACACTATCTGAGGAGACGCCAAATCCGAAAAAAACGATTCCAAAAGCGATATTTTTAACTGCACTTTGGGGTGGAATCATCTTCATTACCTCTTCTTTCTTTATTCAGCTCTTTTTTCCGGATATATCGCGTTTTAAAGAACCTGATGCTGCGTTGCCGGAAATCGCCCTTTATGTAGGTGGAAAGCTATTCCAATCCATTTTTCTGTGCACGACTCTTGTCAATACGCTAGCATCAGGACTCGCATCACATGCCAGCGTTTCACGACTTTTGTATGTCATGGGTCGTGATAAAGTGTTTCCGGAAAAATGGTTTGGGTTTATTCACCCTAAGTGGAAAACGCCAGCCATTAATGTTCTCATAGTTGGAGTCATTTCATTGTCGGCTTTATTCTTTGATCTAGTCACAGCTGCATCACTGATCAACTTTGGTGCATTAATGGCATTTACCTTTGTAAATCTGTCAGTGGTCAGCCATTTTATCATCCGGGAAAAAAAGCATCGTACTATAAAGGGATATATCAATTACTTAATTATGCCTTTAATCGGAGCTATATCAATTGGCATTCTCTGGATCAATCTTGAGACAAGTTCACTAATAATGGGGTCAGGGTGGTTTATTATTGGTTTTTGTTATTTATTATATATCACAAAGGCATTCCGAACGGCCCCGCCTCAATATCAAGTTGAAGAGATTCAACTATGAGGCTCGCAGGGAAAAATGCATCCTAAAAAGGATGCGTCAGACTGTAGACAAACCCGATGAAAATCGAGTTTGTCTATTTTTTTAGCTTATACAATTTGGACGTTGATTTGAACGTAGGGCACTCGCTTTCCGCGGGCGGTCGGCCCTCGGCTTTCGCCTTTGGTGTCTCCCCTAGACGCGCTTTTCTAAGCAGGAGTCTCGCACACTCGCTCCAATCAACTTTGAGTATTAAAACTTGAGGTGATGAGGATGCTTTCTAAACATATATATTCAGCGAGATCAACTTGAAATGATTACTTTAGATCAACTGGTGCCAGCGAACCATTTGGTCCGAAAAATGGAGGCCGCCATTGACTTCTCATTCCTATATGACTTGGCGAAAGATATGTATTCAGAGGTAGGACGCCCAAGTATTGATCCAGTTATTTTATTTAAACTGACATTCATTCAATATACAATCGGTATTCTTTCTTATTAAGTTTATCCAGTGGAAAAGGTTTTTTATTATGGTTTTCACGGTCTTGATTTATTTCTTCTTGAAGTCGTCCTTGATACGCACGTGTTTCCTTGCGAACGATTTTCTTTTCGAATCTTCGAATATTTGCAATGGCTTTCACATGTGTGGAATCGACAAATATGTGCTCTGCACTGATTAACTTTCTATAAGCAGCTGCCATTAAGATGCGATAGAAAATCTGTAAATAAGTCTGTATCTTTAAAGCGTCGCTCATAATTTTCCCCGAACGTTGAAAGCGGCACTTTATCATGGCAACCATAGCCTAAGAACTAACGGTAAGCTATATTTGTTTCAACTTCTTCAATCGTTTTACGCATGGTTGACAAGTAATTGAAAAAGTTGGGAAACCAGAAGCTGTTACCGCATATGCAGCTTATAAAACACCGGCGATTACAAGCTATCTATTTGGTCATAAAATAACACCGGCTTTACGTATACGTCCTCGAACAAAAGAAGGATTCTTCCGCAAACATGACTAAGTTTACGATGAACATTTTGATTGTTAGACCTTTGCCCATCAGGAGAGATTTTTAAATACTCCACGACGAATAAAGAGGGCATCGCGAGTAAAAGACCCAATTCCTTAATATTGAGCAAAATTCAAAGGGAATTTCAAAAGGGGTTCGGAATGATTTAATTCCGAACCCCTTTTGTCGACAAACTGACGCATCCTAAAAAGGATGCTTTTTTTGTGCGCCCGGCATGGGTGCAATCTATAGGGTGGAAGTCCCGAATCATGAAGGCAGTAGTAGTGGTTAGCTTAATGCAAGGGTGTCCACGGTGACGTGGAATCTGAAGGAAGCAAGCGGCAAACCTCCGGTCTGAGGAACACGAACTTCATATAAGGCTAGGTATCATTGGATGA